>JBJEJG010000210.1:1367-34242 GCA_051877795.1 Acetatifactor sp. | reverse complement strand
ATGTTTTTCCGCAATTTCTGTTTTACTCTTATAGATACTGTGTGCGGGAATCACACCACGTACCATGGAGGTAGGATAAATATTGGAATTTCTGCCGATGACTGTACCGGGATTCAGAACGCTGTTGCAGCCAACCTCCACATTATCGCCCAGCATGGCACCCATTTTCTTCAATCCTGTTTCAATACTGCCATCCGTTCCTTTCACCGTTACCAGCGTTTTATCACTCTTTACGTTGGAAGTGATGGAGCCTGCGCCCATATGGGACTTAAAGCCAAGAATGCTGTCGCCCACATAGTTATAATGAGGCACCTGTACCTTATTGAAAAGAACCACGTTCTTCAGTTCTGTAGAGTTCCCGACAACAGCGCCCTTACCCACAATGGCATTACCTCTCACAAAAGCGCAATGACGGATTTCCGCTTCCTCATCAATAATGAGCGGCCCATTCAGGCAGGCGGTAGGCGCAACCTTTGCACTCCTTGCAATCCAGATATTTTCCCCTCGCTCCTCAAATATTTCCCTCGGAAGTCTCTTTCCCAGTTCCATGATAAAAGCATGAATTTTAGGCAGTACTTCCCAGGGATAGACAGCTCCCTCAAACAGTTCTGCCGCAATTGTCTCGTTCAAATCATAAAGCTCTTCAATGGTAACACCTTTCATGGCAATCTCCTTATTTTTTCGTATAGTTGGCTGCCGCCGCATCAAACTGGCTGTACAGTGTGCGCTGATTATTCAGCTGCTTTACATACTCTGTTCTGCGGCTTACAAACCCGGACAGCTTATTCATGTATTCATCGGAAGAAATTTCCCCCTCCGCCACCATAGTCAGCCCCTTTTCCCAGCTTGCTGTGAGAGCCGGATCCAAAAGCGGCTTGATGGAGCCGCCCACCACATCATAAATCATTTCCCCCATCAATGTGGGCGTCAGTACCTGTGTCTTCTTGTTTAGTGACAGATATTCTATGTTTACCAGTTTTTTCAGGATTTCCGCTCTGGTTGCACTGGTTCCGATACCGCTGCCCTTTATCTGGGCGCGAAGCTCCTCGTCCTCAATAAACTGGCCCGCATTCTCCATGGTAAGAATGATGCTTCCCGAAGTGTAACGCTTGGGTGGGGATGTCTCACCCTCCTTTATCTCGTATCCGTCCACAGCGATGACATCTCCATTCTTCAGCCCCATCAGAAGCTTAATCAGCTCATCGTCCCCCTGAACATCGGTCTCTTCGCCGTCGCCGTCGTTCTTTGGACTACTATCTTTTTCCTTTTTAAAGGAGAAAGCCGCAGCCTTCAGATAACCTTCCTCAGCCAGTACCTTGAAATTAGCAAAAAATTTTTCCTCTTTTACCTTTATGCAGAGAGCAAATTTCCGATACACAGCTGCGGGATAAAAGATGCTCAGGAATCTGCGGGCAATCACCTCGTAGACCTTTGCCGAAAGCTCTGACAGGCTTTTCAGATTGTTGAAGCCCTGACCGGTCGGAATAATCGCGTAATGATCCGTAATTTGCTTGTCATTCACATATCTTGTCTTCGCGATTCCCTTATAGTTGCCATTCTCCAGTATTTCAGTAGCAAAAGCTGCCGCCGGGCCGTAATTTCTTAAGCCGCCGATATTCTTATGTATCTCCTTCGCCACTGCCGTCGAAAGGACTCTGGCATCGGTACGAGGGTAAGTAACCAGCTTTTTTTCATACAGTTCCTGTACAATGCCCAGTGTCTGGTCGGGACTGATTTTAAAATATTTGGAACAGTCGTTTTGCAATTCGGCCAGATTATAGAGCAGGGGCGGATTTTTGTTCTCTTTTTTTCGCTCGATGGACTCCACCGTAATATCGCCCACAGGCTCTTCCGTCAGATGCGCAATCAGCTGTTTTGCGGTCTCTTCTTCTTTGAAACCGTTCTCCTTATACAGTCTGGGAGAGGCATAATAAGCGGATCCCTCCACAGCACGCCATTCTCCCTGAAAGGGCTTGTCTGCCAGTCTGAAATTTCCCATGACTCTGTAAAAGGGGGTTTTTACGAAAGAACGGATTTCCCGCTCCCTGTTCACCACAATTCCAAGTACACAGGTCATGACACGCCCAACGGAAATCACGGCTCTGTCCCTTTTCAGATACTCCTTCACCGTCCTGCCGTATTTCAGCGTCAGCACACGGGAAAAATTGATTCCCATAAGGTAATCTTCCTTGGCACGAAGATACGCAGCATCGCTCAGATTGTCATATTCCTTCAAGTCCTTTGCCTCGCGGATGCCTCGTAAAATTTCTTCCTCTGTCTGGGAATCAATCCATACACGTTTTCTCTCCTTGCCGGTCACTCCCGACATCTGTTCCACAAGACGGTATATATACTCTCCTTCCCTCCCTGAGTCGGTACACACATAAATGGTAGTCACATCGGGACGCTTCATGAGAGAACTGACAATTTCATACTGCTTTTTTGAGCCTTGAATCACTTCATATTTGAATTCCTTCGGCAGAAAAGGAATGGTATCAAAGCTCCAGCGTTTATATTTTTCATCGTAAACCTCGGGATAGCTCATGGTGACAAGGTGACCGACACACCAGGTGACGATAGCCTCCCCGGATTCCAGATAACCATCCCGTGAAGTAGTATTTATCTTCAAAGCATTGGCGAATTCTCTCGCCACGCTCGGCTTTTCCGCTATAAATAAATTTTTGCCCACAGTTTATTTCCTTTAAATCATTTCATAGTTTCTGTCAGCCGAAGCAGAGGCACATTCTCTTTTCCGGCCTTTTCCACCAGTTCATCCGCAAACCCTTTCTCGCAGTAAAGGCGAATATCCGCATCGGAAAGCTTTGCCTTTTTCATGGAAAAAAGAAGCCATTCATAGTCCTCCAGCTTCATTTTGGCCGCATAAGAACACATTGCCACACAGACCTTTCCTTCCGCATCCATGGCAACAATATCAAGATTTCCGGTTTTTCCAAGCCATTCTCCCACTGTTTTATATTCCTGCCCCAGCTTTTCACGGCAGATTTTACGATAGGCCTCGTCCACAAACAGTTCAAAAGAATCCGCAATTTTTCTGTCATAGAATTCTTCCGGGGAAATCAGCTGTAAAAGGCTTTGATTGGTAAAGAGATATCTGTAATAGAACTTCACATAGGGACTGCTGATGCGGTAAATCCCCTTCTGGGCATTTTCCCAGCCGGCAGTTTCAAAGGAATAAACCTTCTCCACCAGGTCAAGCTCCATAAGATTCTTTAAATAAACGCTTATTTTCGCCCGGGAAAAACCGGTGTGCCTGTAAATATCGTTTAACTTGCTGCAGTCTCTGGCTAAAGCAGTTAAAATCGTATTATAAACAGCAGGTTCTCTTAATTCCTGCTCCATAAAAAGAGCCATTTCTTCATAGAGCCTGCTTTCCTTTGTCAAAATATTCTGAATCAGATTTTCTCTGATGCCGGCTGCAGGAGAAAAGTTCATCCAGTATCCGGGAACGCCGCCCAACACTGCATAAGTACAAATGCTGTCCTCCAGGGAATATTCCGGAAATAGGCGGCTGATTTCCTCAAAGGACAGCTCTCTCAGTTTCAGAAAACCGTCAATGGAGGCGGCAAGGCTTCCGATTTTACCTATAAGGCTGTTTTCCACCCATCCGGAAGCAGAAGTACACAGCACGACCATCACAGGTCGACTGAGCAGCCTGTTTTCAAGAAAACGCACCAGCTTTTCAAAAAAATCGCTGTCTGCTTTTATCATGTGGTGAAATTCATCAATTACCAGTATCTGCTTTTCGGTTTCTCTGGGAAGTAATGCCGCTTCAAAAAGCTCCTCATACTCCGGATATTTTCCGAGCTCCCGATTTGCTTCCCTCAGCTCGCCGGCCCATTGCCAGCGTTGCTCCCTGTCAGCGCAGGCCCTTGCCAGGTAATAACTCCATTTTTTCCCCCGGCAAAACTCCTGAAGAAGTCTCGTTTTTCCGACACCCTTGCTTCCGTAAACGACCAGAAGCCTGCTGTCCTCCTTATCATAATACTGTTTTAAATAATTCAATTCCGCATTGCGGCCTGTAAATTTCTTCACTGGTTTTCCCTCAAACTTAAAGTGCGGATGATAACAACGCTTCCAGCTCCTCGGGTGGCAACGGTTTACTGAACAGGTAACCCTGAATGACATCACAACCGACTGCATGCAGGTATTGGTACTGCTGTTCTTCCTCAACACCCTCTGCAACCGATTCAAAGCCGAGGGCCTTTACCATGTTAATAATGGATTCTGTAATAACTCTGGTAGTAGAGTCTGTCAGTACCGTGTCAATAAAGGACTTGTCTATCTTCAGCGTATCGATGGGAAGTTTTTTTAAGTAGGAAAGAGAGGAAAAGCCCGTCCCAAAATCATCCAGCGACACTCTGATTCCATAGCCTCTGAGTACCCTTAGCTTCTCGGAGACAGCCTGAAAATCATCAATCAGAATACTTTCTGTAATTTCCAGTTCTACCTCTGAAGGCTTTACCTGATATTTATTCATTACTTCCACAATGGAATCCACAAAATCATCTTTTTTATACTGTAGTGCGGAAATATTGATGGAAAGAATGAAGGGGAATCCGAACTGTTTTCTCCAGCCGGCATACTGCTTGATACTTTCCTCCACTACCCATTTTCCCAGCGGGACAATGGAACCGTTTTTCTCAGCGACAGGAATAAAGGTGTTCGGGCTAATCATGCCCTCCTCCTCATCATTCCAGCGCAACAGTGCTTCCACACCACGCAGTCTTTTATTTCCAGAATAATATTGCGGCTGATAATACATAATCAGCTTCTGGTTATAAATTGCTTTTTTCAGCTTATCTTCCAGTTCAATAGACTGAACAAAATTTTCCTGATCGGCAGATGTAAAATATTGAATTGTGTTTGCACCGATTACCTTACTCTTGAACACCACAATCTCCGCACAGTTAATCAATTCAAGTGCAGACGTGGATGCCTCAGGATATTCTGCAACTCCGATACAGACAGTAATTGTGACATCCTGCCCCGTGCTGATATGAAAAGGTTCCTTTGTCCTCTTCTGTATTGCTTTATGAATATATTCGACGCTTCTGTTTCCCGATGGTTCATTGATTGCAATACAGAATACATCGCTGTGCAGATGACATGCAATAATATTTTCGTCCTTATCACACAGTTCTCTGATGTAGAGTCCAAGCTGCTGCACAAGTTCGTCTCCGACAATCAGCCCCAGCCCGTCATTTACCTTTCTGAATTCATCAATGTCGAGAAGCATCACGCTGACGACACTGTTATGCTCAGAAGCATTTCTGACAAATTCGCTCAGAAGACGTATAAAATAGTTGCGGTTATAAAGACCTGTCAAATCGTCATAATATGCTAAGTATGCCAGTTCTTCATTCTGCGTATGTGCTTTTGTAGCATTGCTGATATAGATTACTTTATCTGTTGGACGGCCAGTCCTGTCATCATAGAAAACGTGAACACGGAATTGCAGCCACATCTTTTTTCCCTTCATCAGGCATTCCGTGGATGCAGTTTTCTCTCCACTCTTCTCCAGATAAAGTGTATCCCGAAGTGTCAAAAGATACGGTTCCTCCACCACATCGAACAGCCGCGAAAAATCTCTGGGATCACAAATTTCAAAATCAAAGAATTCACTCCACTGTCCCAGAACAGTAATCTGATTTTTTTCAAAAGAAAAGTAAAGGTATGCACCTTCGACTGAGTTACAGACAGTCTGGTACATCCTTTCCTTTTCTGTAAGCTTCTGATTCATTGCCTTTAACAAATCCAGCTGATAGTGCAATTCATTCATAGACCCTTCTCCCCAATACACATTCCCCGTATCAGCAGCATCTCATCCGTATCAGTTCTTTGCGGTAATATATCCCTGCGCCTTTAAAAGCTCTGCGCATAATACAGCGCCGCCGGCCGCACCTCTTACCGTGTTATGTGACAAACCAACAAACTTATAATCATAGACAGTGTCTTCGCGGAGGCGGCCTACGCTGATGCCCATACCGTTTTCGTAATTCACATCAAGCGAAATCTGGGGTCTGTTATCCTCCTCCAGATACTGAATAAACTGTTTCGGAGCGCTGGGCAGTCCGAGTCTCTGAGGCTCGCCTGAAAACTCACGCAGTTTCTGAATCAGCTGTTCCTTCGTGGGCTTTTTCTTAAACTTTACAAACACAGCTGCCGTGTGACCGTTCAATACAGGTACTCTGATACACTGACAGGTAATGACAGGACTTGTTGCAGGCACAATAACGCCGTTCTCGATTTTTCCCCAGATACGCAGAGGCTCTTTCTCACTCTTCTCTTCCTCTCCGCCAATGTAGGGGATGATATTTCCCACCATTTCAGGCCAGTCCTTAAAGGTTTTTCCGGCTCCTGAAATTGCCTGATAGGTAGTTGCCACAACCTCTGTCGGTTCAAATTCCTTCCATGCAGTCAGCACAGGGGCATAGCTTTGAATGGAGCAATTGGGCTTTACGGCTACAAAGCCTCTGGTTGTACCGAGACGTTTTTTCTGAAAATCAATTACTCTCATATGCTCAGGATTGATTTCGGGAACTACCATGGGGACATCGGGAGTCCATCTGTGCGCGCTGTTGTTTGAAACGACAGGAGTCTCTGTCTTTGCATAATCCTCCTCAATCTTCTTGATTTCTTCTTTGGTCATGTCAACCGCGCTGAATACAAAGTCAACTCTGGAAGCAACAGCCTCCACTTCATTCACATTCATGACAACAATTTTCTTTACAGCCTCCGGCATGGGAGTATCCATCTTCCACCTGTCACCTACTGCCTCCTCATATGTTTTTCCGGCAGAGCGGGGGCTTGCAGCAATGGTGGTTACCTCGAACCAGGGATGATTCTCCAAAAGTGCAATGAATCTCTGTCCAACCATACCGGTACCGCCAAGGATACCAACCTTTAATTTCTCACTCATTTTTTCTCTTCTCCTCTTTTTTCCTGCTTAACTTTATGCTTTACACAGCTCTTCCCTTCCACGGTCGGCTGTGAAATGCTTCCTGGTCAATCTGCCGTCACTTCGGCATCAGTTCGTAAATAGCATCCTCCTGTAAATAGGACCTATTAATCTCTATCACCTTTTTCATGGCTTCCGGTCCGGGGGCACCTGCCGTCAGACGCTTTTCTACACAAGTCTTTAGGGATACGGCATCGTAGATATCTTCTTCAAATTTATCACTGATGCTCTTCAATTCTTCCAGTGTCAATGCATCGATAGAGGTGTTTTTTTCAATGCAGTACAAAACCAGTCTTCCGATAATGCCATGCGCATCTCTGAACGGAACACCCTTGCCAACCAGATAGTCTGCCGCGTCCGTTGCATTGGTGAAGCCATTCATGGCACTCGCAGCCATGCGTTCCTTTTTAAACTTCATGGTACGGAGCATACCGGTAAACAGAACAAGGCAATCTCTTACAGTGTCCATGGCATCGAAAGCCATTTCCTTATCCTCCTGCATATCCTTGTTATACGCCAGAGGAATTCCCTTCATCGTAGTCAGAAGAGAAACAAGCGCTCCGTACACGCGACCTGTCTTGCCCCTCACCAGCTCAGCGATATCGGGATTTTTCTTTTGGGGCATGATGCTGCTTCCGGTGGAATAGGCATCGTCTATTTCTACAAACTGATATTCATTGGAATTCCAGATAATGATTTCCTCGCTGAAACGGCTCAGGTGCATCATAACGGTTGAAAGTGCCGATAAAAACTCAATCAGATAATCTCTGTCCGCCACAGAATCCATACTGTTTAAGGTCGGGCCGTAAAAACCCATAAGCTCTGCTGTATATTCTCTGTCCAGCGGATAGGTTGTCCCGGCGAGAGCGCCTGCTCCCAAAGGACAATAATTCATTCTTTTATAAATATCTGCCATGCGCTGTCTGTCACGCTTGAACATTTCAAAATAAGCGCCGTAGTGATGAGCCAGAGTAATGGGCTGTGCCTTCTGCAGGTGAGTAAAGCCCGGCATATAAGTCTCCAGATTTTCCTCCATAGTGGAAAGAATAACCTCCAGAAGCCCTTTCAACAGCTCATCAACCTGAATCACCTGAAGTCTCGTATAGAGACGCATATCAAGAGCCACCTGGTCATTGCGGCTTCTTCCTGTATGAAGCTTCTTCCCGGCCTCTCCGATTCTCTCTATCAGATTGGCCTCCACAAAGCTGTGAATATCCTCGCATTTATTGTCAATTTCCAGTCTTCCGGCATCCACATCCTCACGAATTCCCAGCAGACCGTCAAGTATGGAACTCTTCTCCGCTTCTGTTAAAATACCCTGTTTCGCCAGCATAATCACATGCGCAATACTGCCCTCAATATCCTGATGAAACAATCTTTTATCAAAAGTGATGGATGCATTAAAATCATACACCATCTGGTCGGTTTCCTTTGTAAAACGTCCTCCCCACAGCTGTGCCATATTTGCTTCTCCATTCTCAAATAATTAAACCTGAATTTGATATTACCATAAAAGAATTATGAATGCAAGACAGAACCCCTTTTCCTTCCCTTTCATACATTATTATAAATGTTAGAAAAGGAATGGCATTTATGCAAAATATCCTGGAATTAAAAAATATCGGCTATTCCTACCACAGTCTTCACGGTGAGACAAAAGCCTTGAGCGACATCTCCTTTGGAGTCAGAGAAGGAGAATTTATTGCCATCGTAGGACCAAGCGGCTGCGGTAAATCAACCCTGCTCTCCATCATTGCAGGACTCCTTGCACCTGAACAGGGTACAATTCTGGTAAACAACCCTGACGGGTCTCTTCATTATCCACGCATTGGATATATGTTACAGCATGATCATCTTTTTGAATGGCGTACTGTATACCGGAATGTGACCCTTGGCCTTGAGTTACACCACCAGCTGACGCCGGAGCGTCTCAAACTTGTAGACAGACTTTTGGAGGAATATGGTCTGGATAAATTTCGTGACAAACGTCCCAGCGAACTTTCCGGCGGAATGAAGCAGCGTGCCGCCCTGATACGGACACTCGCTCTGGAGCCTCAGCTGCTTCTTCTGGATGAGCCATTCAGTGCTCTGGACTACCAGACCAGACTGTTTGTATCAGCTGATATCTGCCGGCTGATCCGGCAGGCCGGAAAAACGATGATAATTATCACTCATGATCTGTCTGAAGCAATCAGTCTGGCAGACAGAGTAATTGTATTATCGGGACGCCCGGCTGTTGTCAAAAATGAGCTGCCCATCGCTCTGACTCTTGCCGACGACTCTCCTCTTGCCGCAAGAAATGCACCGGAGTTCCAACATTTATTCAACAAACTGTGGGAGGACATGACACATGAAGAAAATGCAAAAACCTGAACTGACAAAGCAAGAACAGTTTGTAAGAAATCACCGCCGACACCACCACCAGATTTCACTTCTGAGGACCCTGATTTTTCTCTCATTTCTGGCTCTCTGGGAAGTGAGTGCGTCTCTTGGCTGGATTGACAGTTTTTTCTTTTCCAGTCCAAGCCGGGTTGTCCTCTGTTTTCTGGAGCAGTTGAAAAATAATTCACTACTGCTCCATATCGGTGTCACTCTGTATGAAACCATTATCAGCTTCCTGCTGGTAATTCTTTTCAGTCTGGTGACAGCTACTGCCCTTTGGTACTCTAATCGTTTATCAGAGGTTCTGGAGCCCTATCTGGTTATATTAAACAGTCTGCCGAAATCAGCACTGGCGCCGCTTTTTATTGTATGGCTGGGTACCGGGACGACCACAATTATTGTGGCGGGCATGTCAGTCGCCATTTTCGGTTCCATCATCAGCTTTTACACGGGATTTAAGCAGGTGGATTCAGAAAAGATAACTTTGATATATACTCTGGGCGGGAAAAAAAGGGACGCTTTTTTTAAAGTTGTCCTGCCCGGTTCCGTTCCTATTCTGTTAAGCACCTCTAAGGTAAACATCGGTCTGGCTCTGGTAGGTGTTATTATCGGGGAGTTTCTTGCCGCAAGGAGGGGGCTTGGATATCTGATTATCTATGGTTCTCAGGTATTTCAACTGGATATGGTGATAACCAGCATTATCATCCTGTGCATCATTGCGTTGTTGTTCTATAAATCGATTCAGTTTATAGAGCACAGAATTAAAATCAAATTCAAGATGTAAAAGTCTGACATGTCCGGCAGACAAAAAGGCCCAAAAGCATATGCTTTCAGGCCTTACATAAACCAGCTTTCTATTTTCTCGTATAAGTATGAAAAAGCTCCCGAGGGGATTCGAACCCCTGACCTACGCATTACGAGTGCGTCGCTCTACCTACTGAGCCACGGAAGCATATTCACGGAACCAGAAGAAAGACTGATTCCGCTACTATGCCGTTCGGCACACTAAATGTATTATATCGGTTCTCTCTGTTTTTTTCAACTATAAATTTTGTGTTTTTCTTAAAAATTTAAAACAATTTATCCCGCTCCCTATCTTGCACCCTTGTCGTAAATTTCACCCAGAGCTCTGGGAGAACCATTCTGCCTGGAGAAAAAGACAAGCAGCAGCAAGGTGAGGACATAAGGAAGAATCATAACCAAATCCTGATAAGAGCTTGGCATTTGAAGCACCTGCACCAGACGGTAGCCGCCCGACCGCGCAAAGCCAAACAACAGACAGGCTCCCAGCGTAGGCAGGATACGCCAGTTTCCGAAAATCAGAGCCGCAATGGCAAGATAACCATAGCCGACATAAATACTGGAGGAAAAGTTCGCTGAAATGGAATAGGCAAAACAGATTCCACCCAGCCCGGAAAGCGCCCCACATATCATAATGGCAGCCAATCTGATCTTATTTACTTCCCGTCCGGCAGCATCCACAGCATGCGGATTATCGCCGCAGGCGCGCAAATGCATGCCAAACCTTGTCTTATACATGACAAACCATGCCAGAAAGGCTACGACTATAATCACAATTTCAAAAGGATATACATTGGTAAAAGCGGCTCCCAATACAGGAATTTTTGAGAGCCCGGGCACTGTAAACCTTGCGGACACCGTCAATACGAATTTATCGGAAGTCGCACCGAAAACAACACGGTTTAAAAGCTTTGTCAGGTATGCTGTAAGCGCCATCGCCATAATGTTGACAACCACACCGCTGATGACCTGATTTGCCTTAAATTTTAAACATAACAGGGCATGCAGCAGGGCAAACAGGCTGCCTCCTACCACAGCAAAAAGCATGGCGATATAAAAGGGAATGGGGGAACCTCCTGCGAAATTTCCTGCCACGATGACAGCCATCAATGCTCCCGTAAAAGCACCGAAGCCCTGAAGTCCCTCAACAGCCAGCATGGTGACGCCGGATTTTTCGCAGTAAATACCGCCGATTGCCATAATGAATAAGGGCAGTGCAAAGGATAATCCGTCAATGATAATAATGTCCATTTATTTCTCCTCCTTTGCATTCAGTTTGTTTTCTCTTTTCCGTTTTTCCAGCTTCCATTTCATATATACGTTACATGCGCTGAACAACAGGATAATTCCGGTAATGACAGATGCAATCTCCGCATCTACTCCTGCCGCAGACTTCATATAGGTACTTCCCTTTCCAATCAGCGTAATCAGCATGGATGCAAAAATAATGCCAAAAGGGTTGTTATTCCCAAGCAGCGAAACGGCAATCGCATCAAATCCGGTGCTGATAAGCACCTTTGGCTGAATAGAGCCCATATATCCGAGATAATAAGTAACTCCTGCCAGTCCTGCCAGTACACCCGAAATCGTCATGGAAAGCACCATGCATCTGCCAACCTTGATACCTGCGTACTTTGCAGCACTTCTGGAATAGCCGACTGCCTTCAATTCATAACCCAGTCTTGTCTTCTCAAACAAAAACCAGACAAGAAGAACTGCTATCAGAGCTACAATGATTCCCAGCGGAATATCAATCTTCAAGTTGCCAACCATTGTATCCATGAGAGTCAGTCTGGAGGCCGCCGAGACCTCAACTGACTGTCTGGAGACAGGGTCTACATAGTAGGTGTTAATCAAAAAGCTTACCACATACTGAAAAATATAATTCAGCATAATCGAGGAAACAACCTCATTGATATTAAATTTATATTTTAAAAATCCTATCAAAGCACCTGCCAGACCTCCCACAATCATGCCAATCAGGATGACAAGCGGCTTCGCCAGTACGGCACCCAGTCCACTGTAGCCGACAACTACCGTGGCGGTAAAACCGGCTGCAAGCATCTGACCGGACACGCCGATATTAAACAATCCTGCCCGAAGTGCCACAGCCACAGCCAGTGCTGCAAAAATCATGGGAGTAAAATAATTCACATAGCTGAAAAAGTCAGTCAGCATGCTCTTATAGTTTGCGTAGGATGCCTTGGGTGCAAGACCGCTTCCCTGCAGCAGTGCATAGTAAGCCCGGAAAGGATTGCTCCCGGTAACCGCTATGATAATTCCTCCCACGATAAGACTGCATAATATGGCAAACAGAGGAATCTTTACAGCATTCCATATTTTGTGTTCTTTTTTCATGCCTCTGCTCCTTCCTTCTGCCCCTTTTTATTGACACCCATCATGAACTCACCGACCTCGTTTGCGGTAAGACTGTCTGCCGGTGCAATCTTCTGAATGACACCGTTATAAATGACTGCAATCGTATCCGCACAGTCCATAATCTCGTCAAGTTCCAGAGAAATCAGCAGGATTGCTCTTCCCTTGTCCCGCTCGGCAATCATCTGCCTGTGAATGTTTTCAATGGCTCCGATATCAAGGCCTCTGGTAGGCTGTACAAAAATCATCAGAGAGGAACCAAGTTCAATTTCTCTGGCTATGATTGCCTTCTGCTGATTGCCTCCACTCATCGACCTGACAACGGTTGCACTGCCCTGTCCGCTTCGGATATCATACTCTTCGATGAGCTTCTCACTGTTTTCAGAGAATTTTCGATGGTTTAAAACACCCTTATGGCAGAACGGCTCCTTAAAATAATCCTTTAGGGCAAGATTTTCCGACAGGGTAAAATCCATTACCAGACCATAGTTCTGTCTGTCCTCGGGGATATAGGAAATACCCTGCAGCGTCCTCTCACGGATTGGCATATGGGTAATGTCCGTCCCCTTCAGAGTGACCTTTCCCGATTGCATCGGCATGAGGCCTGCAATGGCATCGGCAATCTCTACTTGTCCGTTCCCGGCAACCCCTGCGATAGCAAGAATTTCTCCCGCATGAACCTGAAAGGACGCATTCTTAACCACCTGAAAATCCTGCTTATTAAACACATTCAAATTCTTTACATCGAGAATTACCTCTCCAAACTTCGCAGGCTCTTTCTCCGTCTCAAAGTTTACCTCTCTTCCAACCATGAGATTTGCCATGGTCTTCGTGGAAGTAGATGCCACATCCAGCACATCAATCAGTTTACCGCGGTTCAAGATGGCACAACGGTCAGCAATTCTCTTGATTTCCTCCAGCTTATGCGTAATCAGGATAATTGTCTTCCCGTTGTCGCGGAGTCCTCTGATAATTTCCAACAGGAAATCAATCTCCTGTGGCGTCAGTACTGCGGTAGGCTCATCAAAAATCAGAATTTCCGCTTCTCTGTAAAGCATCTTTAAAATTTCCACACGCTGCTGTGTGGAAACATTGATATCGGAAATCAAATCAGTAGGATTCACTGCCAGACCATACTTTTCGGAAAGAGCCTTGATATCGCTGTTAGCTTTTTTCATATCCACAACGGGAACGATACCCAGTACCTTTTTCACCGGCTCCATACCCATGACAATATTTTCCGCTATGGTGTAGTTGGAGACCAGTTTAAAGTGCTGGTGCACCATTCCGATATTCAGCTTTGTGGCATGGTTCGGCGATTCCAGTTTTACCTTTTCTCCACGGATAAAAATTTCTCCTTCGTCCGGCTCATACATACCGAACAGCATACTCATCAGAGTGGACTTACCCGCACCGTTTTCGCCGAGCAGAGCATATATTTCCCCTTTTTTTATTTGAATCGACACATCATCATTGGCAACAATGCCCGGAAAACGCTTGGTGATGTGCTTCATTTCAACAATATAATCCGCCATATTTCCCTCTTTCCGTGTCTGACACACTTTTATGTCTCTATCATAACAGAAAAAGAGGTGCTTATACAAGCACCTCTTAAACTTTGCATCAATTACCAGGTAAAGGTCTCGGGAGTAATACCGTTGAAGTTTGCAGCAGGAACAATCTTTCCTGCCTTCAGTTCAGCCTGTGCAGCATCAAGCTTGGAAATAGCATCTGCAGACAGCTGGCATCTGCCGGATTCACTTACATAACCTGTAGAATCGGTTGTCGCGTTCAGAGTCACGCAGGCACCCTTAAAGGAGCCATCCTTAACCGTATTCAATACATTGTAAACAGTGTCATGCATTACCTTAAGTCCACTGGTCAGAACAATATTGGAATCTCCGTTTGCACCATCGTCATACTGGTCTACATCACAACCGATTACCTTAACGCCGGTTGCCTCCTTTGCAGCAGTGAAGACACCGTTACCGGAGTTTCCTGTTGCGACAAAGATAATGTCACAGCCTTCTGCAATCAATGCGTTTCCGACAACCTTTCCGGTTGCTTCATCATTGAAGTTACCAACATAATTACCGCCGACATTTGTGTTGGTTACATCGGTTCCTGCATAGGAAGGCAGCTCAACAACTTCCACATTTAAACCTTCGGTTTCATTTGCATACTTAACACCGCACTCAAAACCGTACTGATAGTTTACGTTGGAAGGATAAGCAATACCGTTTACAACAGCAACCTTACCGCTTTCGGTGGAAAGAGCAGCAGCCATACCTGCATAGAAGCCGCTCTCCTGCTCTGCATAATATGCCGCATAAACATTCTCCAGTGCCGTATCCGCAGTCAGCTCTGCGCCGTCAATGGTAGGCCAGGAATCAATCAGGATAAACTTGGTGTTGGGATTTTCCTTTGCGGTCTCACCGATGCCTGCAAACTGGAAACCACAGCAGACAATTACGTCATATTCAGCAACAACATCTGCAACAGCCTGAACTGCAGCCGCAGAATCACCGCTTTCCTCTCTGATAGGGGTTACAGTTGCACCCTCATTCTCCTCAACAAACTTCAGAACACCGTTGTAAATGTCCTGATTGAAGGAGCCGTCATCCACACCTGAAGGACTGGATACGATAGCAATTTTCAAGCCGTCTTTGTTTCCACCGTTGCTGCCGGAAGAATTTCCGCACGCAACCATGGACAAAGCCATTACAGAAGCAAGTGCAAGTGCAAAAAGCTTTTTCATAATATTTCCTCCTAATTCGATGGGACTATGTAAGTCCGTTTTTGTAACAGAAATTAATATAACATTACTTACCAAAAAATTCAACATCTATTTTAGGATTCTTTGTCGAAATGTACATCCAGCTGGTTGAACGGGATTTCTACTCCGGCAGCATCAAGCGCCAGCTTACAGTTTTCCGTTATTCGCCACTTTCCCGTCCAGAAATCCTCCTGCTTAAACCAGCATCTGACGCCGAGCTCCACCGCAGAACTTCCAAGCTCATCTACAAACACAAGCATATCCCTGTCCTTTAAAACATATGCATCCTCTGTCAATACCTTCATCAGAACATCCTTGGCCAGCTTTAAATCTGCATGATAGGAAACAGATACTCTGATATCCATTCGTCTCGTCTCCTGCGCCGTCACATTGACAAGGCTGTTATTTGCCAGATTGCCGTTTGGCAGGATAATCGTCTGATTGTCATAGGTAAGCAGCTTTGTGTAAAAAATCTGAATTTCCGTGACGATTCCTTCTTTTCCGGTAGAGCTTTCCCTGATATAGTCGCCCACCTTAAAGGGCTTCAGAATCAATATCAGAACCCCGCCTGCCAGATTGGAAAGACTGCCCTGCACAGCAAGACCGATTGCTACACCGGCAGAGCCCAACAGAGCTACAATACTGGCGGCATCAACTCCGAAGGATGAAGCCAGCATCAGCACAAGCAGAACATACAGAGCCGTTTTCACAAAGGAATCCACAAACTGAACAGCTCCTGTCTCCGCATTAGCCCGCTTCATTGATTTTCTGATAATCTTCCGAATCAGCTTTATCAGCTGAGTGCCAATCAGAAAGAACACAACGGCAAGCAGAACTCTGAGTCCGAGCTGAAGCGCTTTGTCGGGAAATGTGGCCAAAAATCTTTTAATCACTCCCGGTTCCAGCATCTCCTCCACCTCTGCCACCACATTCGCTGTCATGGTAAAAAGCATCCATTTTCCTGTCATTTATTTTTCCTCGTCTTTTTTACCGTCCTTGTCTTTTTCTGTTCCCTTTCCAGTTCCTCCTTCGTCAGGGGAATGTATCGCAGAATACTCAGGGACAAGGGTGCAAGCTTCACGGTGACAGAATTCGGCCGGTCATCCCATTCCACCGGCTTTGAACGTTTTACGCGGCTGTTGACTACGCCGGTTCCGCCATATTTCTCATCGTCGGAGTTAAATATCTCCTTATATTTTCCATCCATGGGAACCCCGGTGGTAATTTCTTCAGGAACACCCGCGAAATTGGCAACAACAAGGAAAATCTGATCTTTCTTTTCTCCCTTTCGAAGAAAGGTGAGATAACATTCGTTTGCAGATATCTGATTAATCCACTCAAATCCCTCAGCGC
Organism: Acetatifactor sp.; assembly: GCA_051877795.1. GTDB lineage: Bacteria > Bacillota > Clostridia > Lachnospirales > Lachnospiraceae > Acetatifactor. The sequence continues at coordinate 17,575 of JBJEJG010000210.1, read as the reverse complement.
TGCTGTCCTTTGCGTACAGTTCGGGGCTTTTTCTGTAGAGCTGATTTAAATCGGTAACTAATCTGTGGATACCTGCGTGTTCAGAAATCGAAAGAAGCTCCCATTCTACGGAGCGCTCTTCATTCCACTCATCAAATTCACCCAAATCCTGTCCCATAAACAGGAGCTTTTTACCCGGATGACACATCGTGTAGGCATAACTCAGGCGCAGATTTGCAAATTTCTGTTCCCGTTCCCCCGGCATTTTCCCAATCAGAGTTGCCTTGCCGTGCACCACCTCATCATGGGAGAATACAAGCATAAATTTCTCACTGTATGCGTAAATCATGCTGAAGGTCAGTTCTCCATGGTGATAGCTCCTGAAATAAGGGTCGTACCTGATATAGTCCAGGTAATCGTTCATAAAGCCCATGTTCCATTTCAGGTCAAATCCCAGTCCTCCATCCTTCAAATCACCTGTAATCTTCGGGAACGCGGTACTTTCCTCCGCAATTGACAGCACACCGGGATTGCGCTTCTTCATAACGGAATTCAGGTGTTTTATCATTTCAATGGCTTCCAGATTTTCCTTTCCGCCATAAATGTTCGGAACCCATTCTCCGTCATTTTTGCCGTAATCCAAGTACAGCATACTGGCAACTGCGTCCATACGGATACCGTCTACATGATATTTTTCTACCCAGAACAGCGCATTGGCAATCAGATAATTCGAAACCTGGGGCCTGCCATAATTGTAAATCAGGGTTCCCCAGTGGGGATGGCTTCCCTGTCTGGGGTCATAATGTTCATAAAGACAGGTGCCGTCAAAATTGGAAAGCCCATGAACATCTCTGGGGAAGTGCGCCGGCACCCAGTCCAGAATAACGCCGATTCCCGCCTTATGCAGTGCATTGACAAAATACATAAAGTCCTTGGGAGAACCGTATCTTGCTGTCGGCGCATAGTATCCGATGACCTGATACCCCCAGGAGCCGTCAAAGGGATGCTCCATTACGGGCATCAGTTCCACATGGGTATATCCGGTCTCTTTGATATAGGGAATCAGTTTCTCCGCAATTTCCCTGTAATTTGCATAAGGCTTTCCGATTTCCTTTTTTACAAAGGAACCAAGATACAGTTCATAGACACTGACAGGCACATTTCCGGTCTGAAAAGAAGTTCTGTTCTCGATAAAATCACTGTCATCCCACATAAAGCTGTAAAGGTCGGTGATAACGGAAGCAGTCTCAGGACGCAGCTGCGCCGCATTGCCGTAGGGGTCTGACTTCAGATAGGTCAGTCCGCCCTTCAGTTTGATTTCAAACTTATAGTTGTCCCCCTCCAATGCTCCCGGTACAAAAAGTTCAAAAATGCCGGAATCCCAGAGCCTTCTCATCTGGTGCACTCTTCCGTCCCAGTGATTAAAGTCACCCACCACGCTGACACGGAGAGCGGATGGCGCCCAGACAGCAAAATAAGTTCCCTGCACTCCGTCTATTGCCGTAGGATGAGCCCCCAATTTTTCATAGACAGTATAATGAATGCCGTTCTTGAACTTATCCGTATCCTTTTTTGTAATCAGAGGTGCATACCGGTATGCCTCTTCTCTGGGGCCGGTAACGCCGTCGCCGCCCTTTACCACATAATGATATTTCGGAATCTCTTTTTCGGGAATCAGCACTGCAAAGAAGCCATCCTCGTCTGCCAGCTCCATCTGAAAGGTTTCCCTCGTCTCATCGAATACAATAGCAGCTTTTGTTGCTTCCGGGAAATATGCCTGTATCAGAGTCTGACCTCCCACCTTATGCGGGCCGAGCAGTTCGTGAGGATTATCACTCTCAGAATAGATAATTTCTTCAATTTTAGGCCAATTCATCAATTTATATAATTTATTTGTCATAATCTTCTTATCCTCTCTGTTTAGCAATCTCTCAAATCATGCAGGAACAATCCGCTTCTGAGCTTTGGTTCAAACCAGGTGGATTTAGGAGGCATCAGTTTCCCTGCATCCGCTACTGCAAACAATTCTCTTATGGAGGTTGGGTACATGGAAAAGGCAGCCTTCATGTCTGTGTGCACCCTGCGTTCCAGTTCCTCCAGGCCACGGATACCGCCTACAAAATCAATCCGTTTGTCTGTTTTCGGATCAAGAATACCCAGCACCGGACCAAGAAGATAATTCTGAAGCAGCGATACATCCAGTCCCTCTACCACATCTTCTGTCAAAATTGCTTCTTTTGCCTGAAGACGATACCATTCTTCACCGAGGTAAAGCCCGAAGGTCCCTTTTTGGTCGGGATGAAATGGGGTTACTCCCACCTTCTTAACCAAAAAATTCTCCGAAATTTTCTCCAGAAATTCCTCCTCGGTATACCCGTTTAAATCGCGTACCACCCGGTTGTAATCCATAATGTGCAGTTCCTCATCAGGGAAAAGCACAGAGAGGAAATAGTTAAACTCCTCTTTTCCCGTATAGTCAGGCTTTTCTTCTCTGCGTTTTAAGCCTACCCTGACTGCAGAAGCACAGCGGTGATGCCCATCCGCAATGTATATGGAGGGAATTGCTGAGAAACTCTCATGAATACGGGATATCTGTCCATCCTCGTCAATCACCCAGACTCTGTGTCCTATGCCATCCTCGGAGACGAAATCGTATACGGGTTTTTTTTGTTTCACCGTATCTGTGATTTCCTGCAACGCCCTGTCTGCGCGGTACGCCAGAAAAATAGGGCCCGTCTGCATATTACAGATATCTACATGACGAATACGGTCCTGTTCCTTATCTGCCCTTGTATTCTCATGCTTTCGAATGACATTATTCCGATAATCGTCAATCGAAGCGCAGGCCACAATGCCGGTCTGACTCCTTCCGTTCATCATCTGCTCATACAGGTAGTAGCAGGGCTTTTCCTCCCTGACAAATTTTCCCTCCGCAATCCTGGTTTGCAACAGATTTGCCGCTTTTTCATAGACCTCCGGGGCATAGGTATCTACCTCGGGGCCAAAGGAAGTTTCAGCACGGTCAATCGCCAGAAAGGAATCAGGATTTTTCTTTACAACTTCACAGGCTTCCTCACGATTATATACATCGTAAGGCAGCGCCGCTATCCTGTCTTCCATTCCCTTTGCCGGACGGTATGCCGAAAAAGGTCTTATCTCTGCCATAGTTTTCCCTCCCTGTATCCTTACTCTTTTATTTTATTTTATCAAAATCAACTATACATAACAAGTGTTCGGTGTTAAAATAATAAATTATATGTTACAGAAAGGATAGCACAAAAATGACCGAAGAAAATAAAAAGCTCCTGGCAAGAATTAATTCCTATGCCGAAAATGTTCTGGGTGAGGTTGACCCGCAAAAGGTTCCTGTCTCTGTACAGCTTGAAAAGCTGAAACCCGTCATGGAAGAAATTGCAAAGGAAAAAAACAGTAATCTGGAGGATATATTTATTCTGTACATGGATCTCCAGAGCGAGGCTTCCTGTGCAAGCAATGAAAAGCTTATGGAAAGCCTTCAGGATATCAATGATGGCAATGATGGCGGCATGCCCTTATTGTTTCGTTAATAAAAAGCAAAGAACCTCTACGGCTGAACACCCCGCCGTAGAGGTTCTTTGTTTTTATCTGTGCAGCTATTTTACAATTCTCACTCTGAAGACACCTTCAATTCTGCGAAGCGCTTCTATCATTTCTGCCGTAGGAGCAGATTCTACATCAATCATGGTGTAAGCCACATCTCCCTTTGACTTATTCGTCATTTCGCCGATGTTAATTCCCTTTTCACCAAAAGCGGCAGTAAACTGGGTAATCATATTGGCGATATTTTTATGGAAGATTGCCACACGGCCTGCTCTGCTGCAGACACCCATATCGCAGGCAGGGTAATTTACACTGTTACGAATGTTTCCGTTCTCCAGATAATCCATGAGTTCCTGAACTGCCATCACAGCGCAGTTATCCTCGGACTCTTCAGTGCTTGCACCAAGATGCGGAATCACAATACAACCCTTCTGTCCTGCCGTTGTGGGATTGGGGAAATCAGAAACATAGCGGGCTATTTTTCCACTCTGTAAGCCCTCCAACACATCCTTCTCATTTGCAAGTAAATCTCTTGCAAAGTTTAAGATAACAACGCCTTCCTTCATTTTTGCGATGGATACCGCATTAATCATACCCTTTGTGGAATCCATCAAAGGCACATGTATAGTGATGTAATCGCACTGTGCATAAATATCATCAATGTTCAGCACATGGTTGACAGAACGGCTCAGACTCCACGCTGCGTTGACAGACAGATAAGGGTCGTAGCCGTATACATCCATGCCCAGCGCCACGGCTGCATTTGCAACCTTTACGCCGATTGCACCGAGGCCGATTACGCCCAATTTTTTCCCCATTATCTCGCTTCCGGCAAAATTTTTCTTCTCTTTTTCCGCAGCCTTGGCAATGTCCGCATTGTCGCTGTTGTTTTTCACCCAGTCAATACCGCCGATAACGTCTCTCGCCGCCAGAAGCAGACCTGCAATTACCAGCTCCTTTACACCGTTTGCGTTGGCACCCGGCGTATTAAATACAACTACGCCCTTCTCCGCGCACTTATCCAACGGAATATTGTTGACACCTGCGCCCGCTCTGGCAACCGCAAGCAGTTCGTCGGGAATTTCCATCTCATGCATGGAGGCACTTCTCACAAGTATACCCTGTGCTTCGCCCACATTTGCAGTAACCTCATACTTATCATTAAAATTCTTAAGTCCCACATCGGCGATGGGATTCAGACAATTTATCTTGAACATTTTTGCTCTCCTTTACTTCAGGTTTGCTTTCTCAAACTCTTTCATGAATTCAACCAGTTTTTCAACACCTTCAACAGGCATTGCATTATAGATGCTTGCGCGCATACCGCCCACGGTTCTGTGGCCCTTCAAATTGACAAAGCCTGCCGCCGTCGCTTCCTTGACAAATTTTGCATCCAGTTCCTCGTCTCCGGTAACAAAAGGAACATTCATCAGAGAGCGGTCTTCCTTGCGAACAGTGCCATGGAACAATTTGCTTTCATCCAGATAGTCATAAAGAATCTTTGCCTTTTTCTCATTATGCTCCTTCATGGCTTCCAGTCCGCCCTGCTTCTTCAACCACTTAAACACTTTCCCGCAGATATAAATGCCGTATGCAGGAGGCGTATTGTACAGAGAATTATTATCAGCATGAATCTTGTATCTTAGCATGGTGGGTGTTCCGGGAAGTACATCCTCGCTAATCAAATCTTCACGAATGATGACAATGACAACACCCGCGGGGCCGATGTTCTTCTGTACACCTCCATAGATGACGCCGTATTTGGTTACGTCTACCGGCTCAGAAAGGAAGCAGCTGGACACATCCGCCACCAGGGGCTTACCCTTGGTGTTGGGAAGGGTTTTAAATTTTGTCCCGTAGATGGTATTGTTCTCACAGATATATACGTAGTCCGCATCCTCGCTGATTGGAAGATCGGAACAGTCAGGTATGTAGGAAAATGTCTTGTCTTCGGAGGAAGCAATCTTGTTCGCCTTACCATAAATACATGCTTCCTGATATGCCTTCTTTGCCCACTGACCGGTAACAATATAGTCAGCAACCCTGTTCTTCATCAGGTTCATTGGAATCATCGCAAATTGCTGGCTCGCACCGCCCTGCAGGAAAAGTACCTTATAATTGTCGGGAATGTTCATCAATTCTCTCAGGTCGGCCTCAGCCTCTTTGATAATAGTATCATAAGCCTTTGACCTGTGGCTCATCTCCATGACTGACATGCCTGTTCCCCTGTAATCAAGCATTTCATCGGCAGCTTCCTTCAATACCTCTTCCGGCAGAACCGCAGGCCCTGCAGAAAAATTGTAGACTCTGGACATTTCATATTCCTCCTCAAATTTAGTATATATGGGGGACCCCCTTTTCAGAACTTAGAATTAAGAATACTCGTTCATGACACTTTAGTCAAGTGCATTGTTAAATTTTTTGCAATTTCATTTCAATAAAACATAATGACAGGTGTTCCGATTTCCACCATATCATAAAGCTCAGACATCACATCCGAGGGCGTGTTGATACAGCCGTGTGACCCGTTTGTCTTGTAGATTTCACCTCCAAACTCGGTTCTCCAGCTTGCATCATGGATACCGATAGAGCCCTTTACAGGAACCCAGTACTTCACCGGCGTAGCGTAGCCCGGCCCTCTGAGCACCCGGTTTTTCTGTTTGTTATAGACATAATTAATTCCTTCCGGAGTTCCCATCCTTCTTCCGGTATTTCCCGTCACAACATCCGTGTCAAGCACAAGCTCTCCTTCCACATAGTAATACATGTGCTGCCCGGTCATGTCTACTTCAATATAGGTATCTCCGATATCGTCAAGTCCTCTCACAAAGCCTTCTCTGAGATAGGAAGGGACATGGTATTCCGGCTGGGACCGCACTTTCTTATTCTCCCACACATTTTCCATCAGCCACTTAAACTCTGCTTCCGTATCCAGTTCAGTTCCGTAGGTCACATAGGGAACCTCAACTACATCTCCTCTGGTCGACTGAAATTGTCTGGTTGTGTTCACTGTATTGTACTCTGCAGCCAGTTCCTCCAGCCAGCCTTGCATACCTTCAGAGTCTACAGCGACATTGTCCCCATCCACAGTAAGGAAACGACTCAGAATATCCGGAGTCAAAGGTATCTGCTCCGCTCCCATATCATAGATAAGATTGCAGGCAAAAATCTCTTCAAACTGACGCCATAGCAGACGCTGCGCCTTGTCCTGTACATCATCCTTCAGAGTCTCATAGCAGCCACCATCCTTCAGTCTGACATAATGCTCTCCCTTTTTCAGGCATTTTTCCACATACTGAAAAGCCTTTTCTGTGTTCAAGTGTTCTGTATTGCCGTCATGAAGGACATAGCCCTCAGCAGTCTGCTGCACCTCTACGCCCGCAGCTCCGGAAACCGCTTCCTGCACAAAAGAAAGATTATCAAACAGCAGCCTCAGTTTTTCCCTGTCCCAATCGTACTGAACCTCATCAAGCGTCGCCAGAACAGGCTCGTTCAGATGATTCATCCATTGATAGGTAGCGTTTTGATATAGATAAGACTTCAAAGCAGACTTATAATCTGCCTTTGCATCCGCAGCCTGAAGGGAAATCTCCCACCTGTCGCCGTCCGCCTCCTCGATGACGAGCAGCGGAAGCTCTGTCTGCGATATCAGTTCTTCATTTACCTCTTCTATGGTCTTTCCGGTACAATATACTCCGTTTATCCATGTATTCACCGGAAAATTGTTGCGGTAGTACAATGCGAGCGCAAGCGCACAGCCCAGAATCACAAACAACCCGCACAGAAGAATCAGTACCGGAATTCGAAGCCATTTTTTCATAATCTATTTGATTTCCTGCTTTTACTTTAAGTCATCGCCGTCAAAAACATCGGCTATCGGCGCACCCGCGGGAACCATGGGAAATACCTTGTCATCCTCCGGGATAATGCACTCAATCAGCACCGGAGCCTTCAAAGCAATTGCCTTTCTAAGTGCAGGCTCCATCTCTTCCTTTTGAGTAACCCGGATGGCCGCGCATCCAAGAGCCTCTGCCACCTTACAGAAATCCACCTTGTCATTAAGTACTGTCTGAGAATAACGCTTTCCATAAAACAACGTCTGCCACTGGCGCACCATACCCAGTACATGATTATTGATAACCACCTGAATAATGGGGATGTTATAGCGGCTCGCTGTTGCCAGCTCATTCATATTCATGCGGAAACAGCCGTCACCGGCAATATTAATACAAATTTTGTCAGGCTGCCCTACCTGCGCACCGATACACGCTCCCAGACCGTACCCCATGGTTCCGAGGCCGCCGGAGGAAAGGAAGGTTCTGGGCTTTGTGTAATGATAATACTGCGCCGCCCACATCTGATGCTGTCCCACATCCGTCGTAATCAGGGCATCACCCTCAGTCACCCTGTCGATTGTCTCTATCACATAGGGGCAGGAAAGCCGGCTGTCATCATACTTTAACGGATATTTTTCTTTTAAATCCGCCACTGTTTTCATCCAGTCGCTGTGTTCCTGCCTCTCCAGATTTTGATTCAGCTTTGCCAGAACGAGCTTCAAATCACCTACAATACTTGCATCCACGCGGATATTTTTGTTGATTTCAGCTGCGTCAATATCGATATGTACAATTTTAGCACCCTCGGCAAATTTTTTCGGGTTTCCGATTACACGGTCTGAAAATCTTGCTCCGAGAGCAATCAGCAAATCACACTGGCTCACACCCAGATTGGACGCTTTCGTACCGTGCATGCCAATCATACCTGTATACCGGAAGCTGTTGCCGTCAAAACCTCCCTTCCCCATCAGGGTATCGCAGACAGGCGCATCAATTCGCTCTGCAAACTCTGCAACTTCCTCTGAAGCATCGGAAAGAATCGCTCCGCCGCCCAGATAGATGAAAGGCTTCTTTGCCGCTCTGATATATTCCATAACTCTGCTGTAATCTTCAGAAGTTCCGGAATCCACTCTCTCTTTCTTTTCAATCACCTTTGGCGTGTATTCGCAGACAGCCGCTGTCACATCCTTTGTAATATCTACCAGAACAGGGCCGGGGCGTCCGCTGCGGGCAATATCAAAGGCTTTACGCAGTGTATCTGCCAGGTCTTCTACATTTTTTACGATATACCCATGCTTTGTAATGGGCATGGTTACTCCCGCAATATCAACCTCCTGAAAGCTGTCCTTCCCGAGCATGGGAAGGGTCACGTTCGCGGTAATCGCAACCATAGGCACGGAATCCATGTAGGCCGTAGCAATACCTGTTACAAGATTGGTTGCACCCGGCCCGCTTGTCGCCATGCAGACACCGACCTTTCCGGTTGCTCTGGCATAACCGTCAGCCGCATGGGCAGCACCCTGTTCATGGGAAGTCAATATATGGTTGATTTCACTGCTGTGTTTGTAAAGGGCATCATAAATATTCAGAATGGAGCCTCCCGGGTAACCGAACACGGTGTCCACACCCTGCTCCTTCAGACATTCCACAACAATTTCAGAACCGTTTAACTGCATCCTTTCTTTCCTCCTGCTTTTTACTGCTTACCGGGGACTTCCAGCACCGCGCCTCTGTTTCCGCTTGTTACAAGCTCACGGTATCTTGAAAGATAACCTGTAGTCACTTTGGGATCTCTCGGCTGCCATTTTTCGCGTCTCTTTGCCAGTTCTTCGTCGGAAACCTTCACATCCAGCCTGTTCTCAGGAATATTGATGCTGATAATATCTCCTTCCTCCACCAGTGCAATCGGCCCGCCTACAGCCGCCTCAGGAGAGACATGACCGATGGATGCACCTCTGGAGGCACCGGAAAAGCGTCCATCCGTAATCAGGGCAACGCTGGAGCCAAGCCCCATGCCGGCAATGGCAGAGGTGGGATTCAGCATTTCACGCATACCGGGACCTCCTTTAGGCCCTTCATAACGGATGACAACCACATCACCTGCAACAATCTTTCCACCCTTAATTGCAGCAATGGCATCTTCCTCACAGTCGAATACGCGTGCAGGGCCCTCATGTACCAGCATCTCAGGTGCCACTGCGGAGCGCTTTACAACACCGCTGTCAGGTGCAAGATTTCCCTTCAGGATAGCAATTCCGCCCGTCTCGGAATAAGGGTTCTCAACAGGCCTGATAACCTCAGGGTTCAGGTTTCTGCAATTCTTAATGTTTTCACCGATGGTCGTACCATTGACAGTCATACAGTCAAGGTTCAGCAGATTTTTCTTTGTCAGTTCATTCATGACTGCGTACACACCGCCCGCCTCATTTAAATCCTCCATGTAGGTAGGGCCGGCAGGCGCCAGATGGCAAAGATTCGGCGTCTTTGCAGACAGTTCATTTGCGATATCAAGGTTTAAGTCTACCCCGGCTTCTCTTGCAATCGCGGGCAGATGAAGCATGGAGTTTGTGGAACAGCCCAGAGCCATATCTACGGTCAGTGCGTTCATAAAGGCTTTTTCCGTCATAATATCACGGGGCTTAATGTCCTTTTCCACCAGTTCCATAATCTTCATGCCTGCATGCTTAGCCAGACGGATGCGCTCCGAGTACACGGCAGGAATAGTGCCGTTGCCACGGAGTCCCATACCGATTGCCTCTGTCAGACAGTTCATGGAGTTTGCGGTGTACATGCCGGAGCAGGAACCGCAGGTAGGACAAACCTTTTCCTCATACTCACAGAGTTCCTCCATTGTCATTGTACCGGCAGCAACGCTTCCCACTGCTTCAAACATAGAGGAGAGGCTCTTCTTCTGTCCGTGGATACGCCCCGCCAGCATAGGGCCGCCGGACACAAAAATGGTCGGGATATTAACTCTGGCTGCCGCCATCAGAAGACCAGGCACATTTTTGTCACAGTTCGGGATACAGACAAGTCCGTCAAAGCCGTGGGCCAGAGCCATGCACTCTGTACTGTCCGCAATCAGGTCTCTGGTTACCAGGGAGTATTTCATGCCGATATGTCCCATGGCAATACCGTCACAGACTGCAATGGCAGGGAACATAACAGGCGTACCGCCTGCCATGGCAACCCCCATTTTTACAGCCTCGGCAATCTTATCCAGATTCATATGTCCCGGAACAATTTCATTGTAGGAGCAGACAATTCCTATTAAAGGACGTTTTCTCTCCTCCTCAGTATAACCAAGTGCGTTGAACAAGCTTCTGTGCGGCGCCTGTGCGGTGCCTGTCTTTACGGAATCACTTCTCATTTTTATTTCCTCTTTTCTTTCTCTTAGTCACGCCCCGTTTTTCACGGAGCTGTATCCATCATTAACCGATTCTTTCTGCCAACAGATCGCCCATGCGGGAGCAACCGACTCTGGTGCAGCCTTCAGACATGATGTCTGCAGTGCGATAACCGTCCACCAGAACCTGTTTCACGGCTGCTTCAACAGCATCTGCCTCTTTGTCCAGGTCAAAACTGTAGCGTAGCATCATCGCCGCGCTTAAAACGGTTGCAATAGGATTGGCAATGTCCTGTCCTGCGATATCTGGAGCAGAGCCGTGACTGGGCTCGTAAAGTCCGAATTTGCTGTCATTGAGGCTTGCGCTGGCAAGCATTCCGATGGAGCCTGTCACCATGCTGGCCTCATCTGACAGGATGTCGCCAAACATATTTTCCGTGAGAATGACGTCAAACTGTGCAGGGTCTTTGACAAGCTGCATAGCACAGTTGTCAACCAGCATATGCTCCAGCGTGACTTCCGGATAATCCTTTGCCACCTCTTCCACTACCTTTCTCCAAAGTCTGGAGGAATCCAGCACGTTTGCCTTGTCTACGCTGGTTACCTTCTTTCTTCGTTTCATGGCAATATCAAATCCCTTGATTGCAATTCTTCTGATTTCGTTCTCATCATAGGTCAGGGTATCAATCGCTTTCAGAACGCCATTTTCTTCGACGGTCTTCCGCTCTCCGAAATACAATCCTCCTGTCAGTTCACGCATAATCATCATATCAAAGCCTGCCTTGCTGATTTCCTCTTTCAGGGGACAGGCGGCAGCCAGTTCATCGTAGAGCACTGCAGGACGAAGATTTGCAAACAGATTTAACGCCTTACGGAGTGCCAGAAGTCCTGCCTCGGGGCGAAGATTAGGCGGCAGCTTGTACCAGGGAGATGTACTGGTATTTCCACCGATGGATCCCATGAGTACTGCATCCGAAGCCTTAGCCTTCGCAACTGCCTCCTCGGTCAGAGGCACGCCATGCACATCAATGGAAGCCCCTCCCATGAGAATATCCTCAAAAATCATTTTGTGTCCGTACACTGAGGCTGTTTTTTCAAGTACCTTTTTTGCCTCTGCAACAATTTCCGGTCCGATTCCGTCACCGGGAATACATGTGATATGTAACTCCATACGATTCCTACCCTTTCCACAATTGTATTCTTCCGCCTTTCTTTTCTGACTTCGACGTATTAAAGTATGAAAGGCTTTTCATTTAATAATACCCGATAGATTTACAAATTTCAACCTTATCTTATAAATAATCAAAAAAACGAAAAAAGACAGCACCCGAAAGTGCTGTCTCACTCATTCCATCATGAATTCCTTTTTTAGTTATTTCCTTCACCGGGCTTTTCGACACGGCTGATTGCAGACTTGTCCATAGGGATGCGGCAGTTTTTATTATTACCAAATTCTACGATTACCGTATCATCCGAAATATCAATTACGATACCGTAGAAACCTGAGGTAGTCAGCACACAGTCACCAATTTCCAATGCAGAAATCATAGCTGCAATTCTCTTCTTTTCCTTGTTCTGCGGTCTCATAAAGAAAAACCACATTGCACCAATCAAAATTGCATACACAAGCAGCATGCTCAAAAATCCGGCTGTTCCTCCTGCTGCGGCAGCATCTGATTCTGTTAATAAAATTCCCATATTTCCTCCATTCTGATGCCGGAGCACCTGTAAGTCATCTCAAGTAGATATGATACACAAAAAAAAGCATTTGGGCAAGTATTTTATGATTTTTTTATCAATCAAGCGGTGTCGCCATGCTTTCCAGCTTCTGTTTCTTGTACGCAGCGAAGCATCCCTCGTCCAATGCATTCCTGATTTCTTCCATCATGGTATTGTAGAAGTAAAGGTTATGAAGCACGCAGAGTCTCATTCCCAACATCTCCTTCGCCTTCAGCAGATGGCGGATATATGCCCGGGAATATCTCTGACAGGCAGGACAGCCGCAGCCCTCCTCAATGGGTCTGTCATCCAGCTCATACTTTGCGTTGAAAAGATTAATTTTTCCATGGTTGGTATAGAGATGTCCGTGTCTGCCGTTTCTGCTGGGATAGACGCAGTCAAAGAAATCAATTCCCCGCTCCACGCCCTCTAAAATATTTGCAGGTGTTCCGACTCCCATCAGATAAGTCGGCTTGTCCTTTGGCAGAAAAGGAACCACTTCATCCAGAATGTGATACATTTCTTCATGGGTTTCACCTACTGCCAGACCGCCAACCGCATAACCGTCCAGTTCCATTTCAGAGATTCTTTTTGCATGCTCAATGCGGATATCTGCATACACGGCTCCCTGATTGATTCCAAATAAAAGCTGACTGGGATTGATGGTATCCTCCAGAGAATTCAGCCGGTTCATCTCTCTTTTGCAACGCTCCAGCCATCTTGTTGTCCGCTCCACCGATGCCTGCACATAGCTTCTCTCTGCCTTGCTGGGTGCACACTCGTCAAAGGCCATGGCAATGGTGGAGGCAAGATTTGACTGAATCTGCATACTCTCCTCCGGCCCCATAAAAATTTTGTGTCCATCAATATGGGAGTTAAAATAAACCCCTTCCTCCCTGATTTTGCGCAGTCCTGCCAGTGAGAATACCTGAAAGCCGCCGGAGTCCGTCAGAATCGGCTTGTTCCAGGACATAAATTTGTGAAGTCCACCCAACTGCTTAACCACCTTGTCACCCGGTCTTACGTGAAGATGATAGGTGTTGGAAAGCTCTATCTGTGTCTTAATCTGTTCCAGATCAGAGGTTGCAACTGCTCCCTTGATGGCGGCAGCAGTTCCCACATTCATAAATACAGGCGTCTGAACGACGCCATGCACGGTAGTAAACTCTGCTCTTTTTGCTCTCCCCTCCTGCTTTATAATACGATACATTCTATAGTTCCTCCCAAAATTGTTCCATGTCCCAAAACTCTTCCAGCGTAATCCCCTGCTCCGTAATCACGGTTGCGGCTTCTATACCGACATATCTGAAGTGCCAGGGCTCATATTCAATCCCTGTAATATATTCCTTGCCCAAAGGATAACGCAGAATAAATCCATATTTGTAGCTGTTCTCTGCAAGCCATCTGCCTGCATCCGTATCCGCAAAGCCCTCATCCAGATTGATGTAGGTATCCGACACAATGTCCAACGCCAGTCCAAGCTGATGTTCGCTGGCATTCGGCACTGTCACCGCCTGACTGGCAAACTGATAGGCCTCCATATAGGACAACCCTTTTTTCATATATTTGTTTACCTTACTGTTAAACAGTATCTTCTGATACTCCAAATCACGATAAGGAGAACAAATCTGCAAAGTCACTCCATCATCCTTTGCCTTCTGAATCATATTCAGCAAATCATCAATAATTCTTTCATCACAGCACATGACACCCTTCATAGTCATAATTTTTCCCAAAGGGACCTGCTCCTCGTAACCATCCGGAATGGAGTGCTGCTTATTCACCAGTAAAAGCCGCCAGTCGTCTCTGGAAAATTTATAATCGGCGGGCATTTCTTCAGAAGGGGCATCAGAGGAAATGCTGGGCTGGTTTAACTCCAGGATTTCCGAAGCGCTGTATCTTTCCACAATCTCCATTCCATGAACTGTTTCAATACCCGTCTCACTCTCAGCAAGTATTTCATCATCATCCAGCAGTTCAATATCCTCCAGATTGATTTCCGCCTCTTCTGCCAAGGCAATATTCGCTGCTTCATCGGACACCGGATTCAGGCCATTGTTATCGCCATCCCCTGAAATAAACATAGGGAAAGAAAAGCTGCTGTATACAACAAAAAAGAGAAAAGTCATTGCAACCATGGCAAATCTTTTCCCGTTCCCTCTGCAATAAGAAGCACCGTGCAAAAAGAACATTCCCACAATCATGACAGGAATGATGCAGATACGGCAGAATTTATTCTTTTTTCCGATTTTCAGCATTTTCTTCCGAAAACGCTCTTCAAATGACATTTTCATTCGTACCCTGACCTTGTAGCCTTTTGTAAGAGATAAAGCACATCCGTTATTTTACAATCAGTTTAATCATATCATATTTTGTCCCTTTATGCATCAATTTTTCATAAAAAGTTGCTATTTTTTATGTGATTCGATATAATTATGGAACGAATCGTCTGCAAGGCAGGCAATGAGAATGGGGGACCGGAATATGGCAGGCTCGACTTTTGGAACAATTTTTAAAATTACTACATGGGGAGAATCTCACGGGAAAGCTCTGGGAGTTGTCATTGACGGCTGCCCTGCAGGGCTGGCACTGGAGGAATCAGATATTCAAAAATACCTTGACCGTCGCAAGCCGGGCACAAGCAGTATCACTACCCCCAGAAAAGAGGCTGATGAGGTAGAAATTCTTTCCGGTATCTTTGAAGGTCACACCACAGGTACTCCTATCTCCATGCTTGTCCGCAATACCTCTCAGATTTCCAGGGATTACAGCGAAATTGCCTCCTATTACCGCCCCGGACATGCAGATTACACCTTTGATGCCAAATACGGCTTCAGAGATTACCGCGGCGGCGGACGTTCCTCCGGGCGTGAAACAATCGGACGCGTGGCGGCCGGTGCTGTAGCCTGCAAAATTCTGGAACAGCTTGGCATAACAGTCTGTGCATACACACGTTCTCTCGGACCGGTGGAAGCAGATCTGGCAAGGTTCGATAAGACTGCCATTCTGAATACTCCCACTGCAATGCCCGATTATACTGCCAGTGAAAAGGCTGTTGCATATCTGGAAGCAGCCAAAAAGAATACCGATTCTGTCGGCGGCTGTATGGAATGTATGGTAACCGGGCTTCCTGCCGGAATCGGTGATCCGGTTTTTGAGAAGCTGGATGCAAATCTGGCAAAGGCCGTCATGTCCATCGGTGCTGTTAAGGCTGTTGAAATTGGGGACGGCTGCACAGTTTCAGAACGTTTCGGCAGCGAGAATAATGATGCTTTCTGCATAAAGGATGGAAGGGTTTCCAAAAAGACAAACCACTCCGGCGGGGTTCTTGGCGGAATCAGCGACGGAGATGTCCTTCTCGTGCGCGCCCATGTGAAGCCCACGCCCTCCATTTTTCTGACTCAGCAGACTGTAAACAACCAACATGAGGAAATCGACATCAATATCAAAGGTCGACACGACCCCGTCATCGTTCCCAGAGCCGTCGTCGTTATGGAGTGCATGACCGCGCTTACTGTTCTGGATGCCATGATGCTAAATATGTCAGCCAGAATGGATTCGATGATAGAGTTTTATAGAAAATAACGCATCTCGAAACGCCCTGCGTTTTCTCGATGTTTGGCTTTCGCCAATAAACGCATTGAGCAACGCATCTCGAAACGCCCTGCGTTTTCTCGATGTTTGGCTTTCGCCGATAAACGCATTGAGCAACGCATCTCGAAACGCCCTGCGTTTTCTCGATGTTTGGC
>JBJEJG010000210.1:0-1267 GCA_051877795.1 Acetatifactor sp. | reverse complement strand
ATAAACGCATTGAGCAACGCATCTCGAAACGCCCTGCGTTTTCTCGATGTTTGGCTTTCGCCAAATAAAAAGATTCAGCCCCCGGCCTTTGGGAAAGCAAGCTTTCCACGGCCTGGGGCTGAATCTTTTTACTTTGCTCAATGCTATGACAACTTATGGAAAATGATGCAGTTCGGAACATCAACATGGATGGGCGGTCCGTTCATTATCATGGTTCCGTTTTTCAAATCCACATGGAAGAAAGTCATATCATTTGTCTCATGGTTCAGCGAAACCAGAAATTTATTGTTAGGAAAGAGGCTGGCATCCTTCGGATACTCTCCGCTTATGGGCAGACAGAAAATCTCTGTCAGCATGCCGGTCTTCTCATCCACACTGTACAAAACAGCAGAATTATCCCCCGCAATGGTGCTGAGCAGATATTTGTAATCCATGGAAAAGGTGAGTGCGCTGCAGGCATTGGAACTGCCCTTTTCTCTCTTAATTGTCTCCACTGTCTGAATTTTTTCAAATACAGGCTGTCCGCCTATTTCCTCATAGGAATACACATCAATATAGCATTTCCATTCATGCACAATATAGATAAAGCGTCCATCCTTGGAAATCTTGACATGTCTGGGTGCTGACTCCATTTCACTTCGTATGACGTCCGCAAGATTTACCTTACCGTTAACAGCATCAAAGCGATAAACATTTACGTGATCCATACCCTGATCGGCAACCAGGAGATACTTGTTGTCATGGGTCATTCTTGCACAATTGATATGCGGCCTGAAATTGCGCTCCGCGATGCTGCCGAGGCCCTTGTGAAAAATCTCATCCGTAATCTCACCGATGGCACCATCCTCTTTCAGTCTTAATACCGTCAGTTTTCCGTCATGATATCCTGCCACAAAAAGAAAATTATCCGTATAATCTGTAGATACATAGCAGCCTCTCATGCCGTTAATAGGAGCGAAATTAATCAGTTCCAGATTGCCGTCCTTCAGAATCATGTATGCCTCCACACCAAAATCGGTGATGGAATACAGATACTTTCCGTTGTGGGAAATTGTCACATAAGAAGAGTTGGTAATCTCCACCTTATCCTTCTCAATAAAGCGACCGTTCTTCATGTCTACATCATATATTTTAATTCCGTGGCTGTCGCCCTGGGTATAGGTTGATACATATGCCACATACTTCTCTTTTTCCATGAGAATTCCCTCCTTTGCTTTTTTCTAAATATAGCACAAAACCACACTTTGTAAAATACTTTTTCCTTATA
>JBJEJG010000209.1:0-7178 GCA_051877795.1 Acetatifactor sp. | reverse complement strand
ACTTCCTGCCTATCATGTAGCATACCACGTGGTAGAACCAACGAGAACAACACAAACCTAATCTACATTCTTCTCACGATAAACTTCAATTTACAAAACAACAAAGAGAAGAAAAGAGGTTTGCAATCAAAAATATGTCCACCGCTATAACGTTTCAAAGAGTTAAAAATAGAAAAATAAAAACAATAAAGGGACACTTTTAGTAAAGTGCCCCAATTAACAAAATTATTTTCCACAATCTTTCCCGCAATCCTCGCATCTGTCGAAGCCGGGATTAAAGGCGTAGAAATTCTTGGAGTCCAGCTTATCCTGTGTCAGGCGGAGTGCCTCACCGAAACGCTGGAAATGCACGATTTCACGCTCACGCAGGAACTTAATCGGTTCGCAGACATCAGGTTCCTTAATCAGACGCAGGATGTTGTCATATGTGGATCGGGCTTTCTGTTCTGCCGCGAGGTCTTCCGTGAGATCTGTAATGATGTCACCCTTGGACTGGAACTCACAGGCATTGAAAGGAATTCCGCCTGCTGCCTGAGGCCATATGCCGACAGTGTGGTCGGTGTAGTAGGGAGCAAAGCCGCTCTTTTCAATTTCTTCCATGGAAAGATTCCGTGTCAGCTGATGCACAATAGTGGCAACCATCTCCAGGTGAGCAAGCTCCTCGGTGCCGATGTCAGTCAAAAGACCGGCAACTTCTCTGTAGGGAGTGGCATATCTCTGGGAGAGATAGCGCATGCTGGCACCCATCTCGCCGTCAGGCCCACCATACTGGCTGATGATAACCTGTGCCAACATTGCGTTAGGTTCCTTGATATTGACCGGAAACTGCAGTCTCTTTTCATAATTCCACATTTATTCGCACGCTCCTTCCCAGGGCAGAGGAGCTGCCCCCCATCTCCACTCTTTGCTGCTTTCCGCCATATCCATGGTCAGAGGATAATATTTCATGGAAAATTCTCTTGTCATCTGTTGCTTGATACGGTTGTAGTGGTTGAAATATTCCATGGCATTGCGGTCATAAGGATGAGTGTCCAGGTAAAGGCCTAATTCCACAAGCACAAAGCTGACAATGCCAATGTCGTTCAAAAGCTGTTCCTTGCTGCCCATTATACACATCTCCTTCCTGTAAAAGGTTTGTCTAGCTCGGGGAAGATTGTGCCGATACGGTAGGCTTTTTCCAAATCGTCAAACATTTTATCAAATTTCTGCCAGGGGACATAAGCCATGGCCACGGGAAATTTGTCAATGTTGGTTTCGTACATATAATCCTGCATTTCGGTTCCTTTCAAGTTTTCTAGGGTTATTACTATCATATGGCTTTCGGGAAAAAATGTGAGAAAAACAAAGTATAACCTTTGGAAGATTCCCTGTCTTATGTCTACAGTGTTGACATAAGACGGGGAATCTGCTATTATCAAATTCCCTCGCCTCTCGGGGGAATAATTTCATAGCAGGTATCTATCGGCAAAATCCGATAGTCAGAATGTTGCGCAAGACCTTATTCAGGGCAGGTGAAGACGAATGACCAACGACAACTTGAAGGCGCAGCATGAAAGGTGTGTCTGGCACCGCCTACTTGGAAAGTAGATAAAAATCTAAACTACCAGGAGGAAGCAGTATGATTACGATGGAGAATGTATGCAAATCGTACAGGATTGCAAAACGAAACGCAGGCTTTACCGAGGCCTGCAAGGCGTTCTTTCACAGAGAGTATGAAGAGATTCATGCCCTGAGGAATGTCAGCTTTACCATTGAAGATGGTGAGATGGTAGGCTATATCGGCCCTAACGGAGCAGGGAAAAGCTCTACAATCAAAATTCTTAGCGGAATATTGACACCGGACAGCGGTTATGTGACTGTGGACGGCAGAATTCTCTGGAACAGCAGCGTCAAATCGCCGCTGACAAGGCAGGAGAGATGCAGTCGTATCGAGCATGTGAGCCAGATTGGTGTTGTTTTCGGACAGCGTTCCCAGCTGTGGTGGGATGTTCCGGTCATAGATTCCTTTGAACTGTTGAAGGATATCTACTCCATTTCCGAACCTGTATACAGGGAAAATCTCGAAGAACTAACGGAATTACTGAATTTAAACGAATTATTGAGAACGCCTACAAGGCAGCTTTCTCTTGGGCAGCGTATGCGGTGTGAAATTGCTGCATCTCTGCTGCACAGTCCGAGAATCCTGTTTCTGGACGAGCCGACTATCGGTCTGGATGCGGTATCGAAGCTTGCGGTGCGTGATTTTGTTAAAAATCTTAACAAAAACCATGGAACAACGGTAATTCTGACGACGCATGATATGCAGGATATCGAAGCCCTTGCAAGCCGAATTATCCTGATTGGCAAAGGACAGATACTTATGGATGGCGGTCTTGAGGATATAAAGCGCGGCGGAGAGAGCATGGATGAGACGTTGGCGGAATTGTACCGTGCCTATGAAATATAGGAGGTGCGGAACATGAAAAAATATCTTTCCTTTTTCAGGCTGCGTCTTGTGACAGGTCTGCAGTACAGAACGGCAGCATTGGCAGGCATGGCAACGCAGTTTTTCTGGGGATTTATGGAAATTATGGTGTTTCATGCGTTTTATGAAGCTGACCCGACGGCATATCCCATGACCATGGAAGCAACGTCATCCTATGTGTGGCTTCAGCAGGGACTGCTTGCTTTTTTCGGGGCATGGATGTTTGAGGGCGAAATCTTTGATATTATCAAAGACGGAAATCTTGCCTATGAATTGTGCCGCCCGATACATATTTATGATTTGTGGTTTACAAGAAGTGTTGCAATGCGGCTGTCTCGCGCAATATTGCGGTGTATTCCCATATTGGCTGTTGCGGTATTTCTGCCAAAGGGTTATGGGCTGGGAAGCCCGGCTTCCATACAGGCATTTGTCCTTTTTGTAGTGTCACTTGTTCTTGGTTTGTTGGTTATGGTGGCACTGAACATGATGGTTTATGTAGCATCTCTGTTTACTGTGTCGGGGGACGGTCTGCGGATTCTTTTCTGTTCCGTAGTTGATTTTTTGTCGGGGCAAATTCTTCCGCTTCCCTTTTTTCCGGAGAAGGTTCAAAGGGTTCTGGAACTGAATCCCTTTGCATCTACAGGAAATGTACCCTTTCGGATTTACAGCGGTAATCTGTCAGGGCAGGAGATGATGCGGGCAATTGCCATGCAGGTGTTCTGGCTGATTGTCCTGATAACCGCGGGAAAGCTGATAGCCGCCAGAGGCGAGAAAAGAGCAATCGTACAGGGGGGCTGAGTACGGATATGAAGAATACTGTGAAGAAGAATATTGACATAAAAAAGGTCAGCGGTCTGAAATTATATATACATTATCTGTCTATAATTCTCAAAAGTGCCATGCAGTATAAGGTGTCCTTCTGGATGATGGTAGTAGGACAGTTCCTTGTATCCTTCAGTGTGTTTTTAGGCGTATATTTCATGTTTCAGCGGTTTTCTAATGTGAAGGGTTTTACCTACAGTGAGGTGCTGTTGTGCTTTTCTATTATGCTCATGGAATTCTCTCTGGCAGAAATCTGGGCGAGAGGCTTTGATACTTTTCCGTCTATGATTCGGCAGGGAACCTTTGACCGGGTACTTCTGCGTCCCAGAAGTGAAGTGTTGCAGGTACTGGGCAGTAAGTTTGAACTGGTTCGAATCGGGAAAGTTCTACAGGCGCTTGTTATGTTTGTGTACGGCATGACCCATGTGGAGATACACTGGACGGCAGCGAAGGTGTTGACGGTAATATTTATGCTGGTGGGAGGAACCGGGCTTTTCACTGGGCTGTTCATGATTTATGCGGCTCTTAGCTTTTTTACGCTGGAAGGTCTGGAGTTCATGAACCTGTTTACAGATGGGGCAAGAGAATACGGTAAATATCCCTTTGGCGTCTATGGCAAAAGGATGCTTCAAATTACAACATTTGTGATTCCCTATGCGCTGGTGCAGTATTATCCGCTTCTGTATCTGTTGGACAGGACGGAGAATCCGGGATTTATTTTCCTGCCATTGCTTGCACTGTGGTTTTTAGCTCCGTCTTATGCACTGTGGCGTTACGGAGTAAGGAAATATAAGTCCAGCGGGTCATAAAAAATCCTTAAAGAAGAAAGGCTTTTGGTAAAAATAGATAAAAACAGGAAACTGGATTTGTAAATTCAGTTTCTTGTATGAAAATAAATACAATGCTATAATTGAGGAAACTGGAAAATGAATTCTGGTTTCCTCTTTGTTTAGGGAAAGGAACAGTTATGGAATTAAAGAAGACGATTCTGGAAGGAACGCTGGAGGTGTTCAACCAAAAGGGTATTAAGTTTACCATGGATGATATCGCCAGAACATTGAATATCAGCAAGAAAACCATCTACACAGTATTTGATGACAAAGAGAGTCTGTTTATCGCTATGGTGGATTATCTGTTTGATTCCATCAAGGAGAGTGAGGAACAGGTGTTAAAAGATGAAAGTCTGGATACTCTGGGGAAAATCAGGAGGATTCTGGGAGTTATGCCGGAAAGCTATAAAACGATTGATTTCAGACAGCTGTATCTTTTGCGGGAAAAGTATCCTGCCATTTATGCAAAGGTAGAAGAACGGTTAGAAACAGGCTGGGAGAATACAATTGCTCTTCTGGAACAGGGAATGGCAGAAGGAGTTGTCAGAAAGGTCAGCATTCCTATTGTGAAAATGATGCTGGAGGCATCACTGGAACAGTTTTTCCAGAGGGATATTCTCATCAGAAATGACATCGGATACTTTGAGGCACTTGACGAGGTAGTTCATGTGATTGTGGATGGTATTGCAGTGAAAAATGGGAAAGGGATGGAAGAATGAGTAGAATTTATCTGAATGAAGGCTGGAGTTTTACCGGGGAATTTAGAGAAGAACTGCTTGGGGCAGACTGTGGGGAAGAAGGACTGGAACAGGTCAGACTGCCTCACACAGTGACAGAGACGCCGTTTTCCTATTTTGATGAGTCCGTCTATCAGTTGGTAAGCGGATACCGCCGGGAGCTTTTTGTACCGGAGGAATGGAGAGGAAAGAGACTTCTTCTGACCTTTGAAGGAGTGGCGCATGACAGTCTGGTATATTGTAATGGAAAGCCCGTCGGTGAGCATCACTGCGGATATACGGCTTTTACACTGGATATCACTGAAACGGCGGAATACGGAAAAGAAAATATTCTGGCAGTCAGAGTGGACAGTAGAGAGAATTTGAATACACCGCCCTTTGGGTATGTGATTGATTACATGACATATGGGGGCATCTATCGGGATGTCTATCTGGAAGTGAAGGAGCAGAGTTATATCGGTGATGTGTTCCATTATTGTGAGTTTATGCAGAACTGTATTTCAGCGGAAGGGGATACTGCGGCGGGCGTAACGCTTGTCACTTCTTATGAAGTAGAGTGCTCAGTTAAACATAGGGAACTTATGATAAAGCTTTTTATGAAAGACCAAGAGGGCGGGGAGAAGGAACTTTGGCATGCTGCTGTGACAGGAAATAATGTCGGAGCAGGGAATGCAGAAGAAAAGCACGCAGAAGAAAAGAGCGTTGAGGAAAATCTGGCAAAAGAGCGGATGAGTGGAAAATGCACAGCCGAGCTGCGAGTGGAATTGGAGGAAGTAAAGCTCTGGAGTGCGGAGCGCCCGGTTCTGTATACCCTGATTTCCAGACTGTATGAGGGGGAGACGCTGCTGGATGAGAGAGAGGTTCCATTTGGTTTTCGAAAAGCGGAATTCCGGGCTGACGGATTTTACTTAAATGATGTCAAGACAAAGCTGCGGGGACTAAACAGGCATCAGAGCTATCCCTATGTGGGCTATGCCATGCCCCGGTCTATGCAGGAGTTGGATGCTGTGATTCTGAAAAAAGAACTGGGTGTCAATGCGGTGCGCACCTCTCATTATCCGCAAAGTCATCATTTCCTGCATAAGTGTGATGAAATCGGACTGCTTGTGTTCACGGAAATTCCGGGCTGGCAGCATATCGGAGATAAGGAATGGAAGGAACAAGCGGTCAGAAATACAGAGGATATGGTGAAAGAGTACCGGAATCATCCCTCCATCATCCTCTGGGGTGTGCGCATCAATGAGTCTCAGGACGACGATGAATTTTACAAAAGAACCAATGAAGCGGCGCACCGACTCGACCCGTCAAGACAGACAGGCGGTGTCAGGGCGCATAAAAAAAGCAGTCTTCTGGAAGATGTATATACCTACAATGATTTTGTGCATGACGGCGAGGCGCGGGGCTGTGAACCAAAGAAAAAAGTGACATCGGATATGACAAAAGGTTATCTGGTGAGCGAGTACAACGGACATATGTATCCCACAAAGGCCTATGATGCGGAGGAACACAGGAGGGAGCACGCAATACGGCATGCAGCAGTTTTAAATGCGGTGGCAGGAGAAGCGGATATTGCAGGAAGCTTCGGCTGGTGTATGTTTGATTACAATACTCATAAGGATTTCGGAAGCGGCGACCGTATCTGCTATCATGGGGTGCTGGATATGTTCAGAAATCCGAAGGATGCTGCCTGCATTTATGCCTGCCAGCAGGAAGAAGAAACAATACTTGCACTCAGCTCCACCATGGATATCGGGGAGCATCCGGGCTGCAACAGAGGTATTCTTTGGATTTATTCCAATGCTGACAGTGTGCGAATGTATAAGAATGACCGATTTATCAAGGAATATTTTCCGAAGGAATCGCCCTTTGGGAATTTGAAACATGGCCCTGTTGCTCTGGATGATTTCATAGGGAATGCGATTGCGGAGGAGGAGAATTTCAAACCGAATCAGGCAGAAGCTGTCAAGAAGATTTTGAATGCAGTAGCCCTATATGGGCTTGGCGGACAGCTGCCGAAGCGGGTATACCTGACGGCCTTGAAGCTGCTGCTGGTTTATCACATGAAGGTTGAAGATGTAGTCACCCTGTATAATAAATATATCGGCAACTGGGGCGGAGCGTCTACAGTCTATCGTTTTGAGGCGGTGAAAAACGGAAGCGTGGTAAAAGAACTTGTGAAGGAGCCGGTAAGGAGCATAAGTTTAAAGTGTGTGGCAGACCATACGGAGCTGGAGGAAAGAGTCAGCTATGATGTGGCACTGGTACAGATTCGGGCAGTAGATCAGAACGGGAATGTACTTCCTTTTTTCAATGAGCCGGTACAGT
>JBJEJG010000208.1:0-7217 GCA_051877795.1 Acetatifactor sp. | reverse complement strand
ATTTCGCCTTTTCTCATTTGGGGAGGTAATTTTCGCTTCCTTTTACGTGCAAATTCCGCTTTTTCCCATTCGGGGAGGTAATTTCCGCTTCTCTTTACCACGTGGTAGAACCAACGAGAACAACACAAACCTAATCTACATTCTTCTCACGATAAACTTCAATTTAGATCTAAACTCCAATTTCCCTTACCTGCAAATCAAAAAAGCTTCCGCCCATTCTGAGAACAGGCGGAAGCAGAAACTTTTCTAGTGCTGATGCTTAATCAGTCCGCAGGCCTTGGACAGTTCCATCACCACAACCGGCACAAAAATCAATCCAAGTCCAATCAGATACAGCCTGCCGGGAAGGTAAATCAGACCGAAAAACACGGACAGCGGCGTAAACAGTACAAGCAGCACAAGGGCAACGGACGCCAGAGTCGCCCAATTCAGCTTGTGGTTGGTAAACACACCGATTTTAAACAGGGAGCGGTCTGAACGCATGTTGAAGGCCTGTACTACCTGAGACAGGGACAGGACCATAAAGGTCAGGGTCTGGCCGCCCTCCACCTGCCCGGTCATGCTCTCACCGAGATAAAAGGCAAGCAGCGCCAGTGCACCGAACATCACGCCCTGCAGGACAATCCGCACACCGAAGCCGTGGGCAAACAGACTTTCATCCTTCGGCTTAGGCTTGCAGTCCATCACGCCCTCTTCCACCGGCTCCATGCCCAGGGTAATGGCGGGCAGACTATCCGTCACCAGGTTTATCCACAAAAGCTGCATGGATAAAAGGGGCGATTTATGCCACAGAAGCATTGCCACAAACACCGCGATAACCTCGCCGATATTCGTACCCAGCAGGAAACCGACCACCTTTTTAATATTGGCGTAAATGCCTCTTCCCTCCCGGACTGCATCCACAATGGTTGCAAAGTTATCGTCGGTCAGCGTCATATCGGCCGCACCCTTTGCCACATCCGTTCCGGTAATGCCCATGGCACAGCCAATGTCAGCCGCCTTCAGTGCCGGTGCATCATTCACCCCGTCACCGGTCATGGAAACCACCTGTCCCTTGCGCTGCCATGCCTTGACAATTCGGATTTTGTTTTCAGGGGAAACACGGGCATAAACGCTGATGCTCTCCACCTGTTCATCCAGCTCCGAATCGGTCATGGCATCCAGCTCCGCGCCGGTAATGGCCTTGTCGCCCTCCTGCATAATTCCCAGAGCTCTGGCAATGGCCGAAGCAGTCACTACGTGGTCGCCTGTAATCATAACCGGCTTGATTCCGGCCTTACGGCAGACGGCAACAGCCGCCTTTGCCTCCTGCCTGGGCGGGTCAATCATACCCACAAGCCCCATAAAGGTCAGTCCGTTTTCCAGTTCATCGGAAGAGGGTTCTCCCGGAACCTCTTCTATTTCCTTATATGCAATTGCCAGAACACGCAGTGCGTCACGGCTCATGGCATCATTCACCTGTCTTGCTGCCTCCAGATTCCCGGCAACACAGCGTGAAGCCATCACATCAAAGGCTCCCTTCACAATGACGACATTTTTTCCGCCAATACGGTTGACCGTTGTCATCAGCTTACGGTCGGAATCAAAGGGGATTTCCGCCAGGCGGGGATATTCCTTATTCAGCTCCTCCTTTGGCATTCCGTTCCGGTGAGCCGCCAGCACAATCGCTGTTTCGGTGGGGTCTCCGATATGCTGCTCTTCTTTTCCGTGGAATACAACGGAGCCGTCGCAACACAGCGTGCCATAGGTGAGCAGTCTGCGGACATCCTCTGAATTCTGTACACTGATTTCCTCTGTTCCTTCCGCACCGTCCAGGTAGGCCTTTACCAGCGTCATGCGGTTCTGGGTCAGCGTTCCTGTCTTATCCGAACAGATAATAGAGGCGCTGCCCAGCGTCTCCACCGCAGGCAGACGGCGGATAATGGCATTTTTCTTTACCATTCGCTGTACGCCGATGGACAGCACAATCGTCACGATAGCCGGCAGACCCTCCGGAATAGCGGATACTGCCAGAGAGACAGCCGTCATGAAGATTTCCAGAGCGGGGATGCCGTTTGCAATACCCACTACAAAAATAATCGCACAGGCAACCAGTGCAAGCACGCCCAGATATTTTCCCAGTTGTGCCAGCTTTTTCTGCAGCGGTGTCTGACTGTCCTCCTCATTATCCAGAAGATTGGCGATTTTCCCCATTTCCGTATCCATGCCGGTAGCGGTAACCACAGCAGAAGCCGTACCGTAAGTGATGGAGCAGCCGGAAAACACCATGTTGCTGCGATCACCAAGAGATGCCTTTTCGGGAACAACCGCATCAGCATCCTTCTCAGAGGGAACGGACTCACCGGTCAGCGCGGATTCCTCACTCTTCAGGCTGACGCTGCGCAGCAGTCTCGCATCGGCAGGCACAAAATCCCCGGCTTCCAGGCGGATAATGTCACCCGGAACCAAATCCGCTGCATCAATTACCTTTTCCGCTCCGTCACGAATCACTCTCGCGTGAGGCGCAGACATGCTTTTTAAGGCATCCAGAGCTTTTTCCGCTTTGCTTTCCTGCATAACGCCCATAACGGCATTGAGGACAACAATCAGCAAAATCAGCATGGGCTCAAAAAATTCCTTCGGTTCCCCTTCCACACAGGCAATGGCAAAGGAAATCGCTGCGGCGGCAATCAGAATCAGAATCATTGCATCCTTAAACTGGTCGCAGAATCTCTGAAAATTCGTTTTCTTCTTTTTCTCCCGCAGCTTATTCTCGCCGCACTTTTCCCGCACCTCCTGCACCCGGTTTTCCGTCAGCCCCTTTGTCATATCGGTGCCAAGCTCCTGTAAAGCCTCCTGAATGGTCACATCATGAAATGTCAATCGCCATTACCTCCTCGTTCTGTTTTTTGTAACAAGAGGGCAGAACCGTGAAAATGCTCTGCCCTGAATCAGTTTCATTATACTTTGTTGTCAAATACTTTTCAATGCTTAAAGGGATTTATCGGCATATCCCTTCGCCGGTTTATAATTGAATCTCCTTCCGCTTTCCCACAACTCTTTTGCAGTGACATCCCAGTTAGCAGCATATTCTGCACATTTTCCGCAGAGATGCTCCACAGATTCGGGAGACTGTAAATCGGTGGAATGCGCTCCTGTCTTATTTACCATCTCCTGCAGAATCTCCGGGTTCTCCAGCATCGGGCACGGCTTTAAGTGATTGCAGTTGAAGGGCTGATGCTTTCTGTACTCCATAAACAGGGGCTGCTTCAGTGCGGTCAGCAAATCCACATCGTGGATGTTGGCGCCCGAATAGTGGATAAATACACAGGGCTCCACATCTCCGTTCGGATTGATATGACAATAGTTTCTTCCTCCTGCAATACATCCGCCCACAAATTCACCATCGTTCTGGAAATCAAATGCAAAGATGGGCTTTCCTCCCTCCATGGCTCTGATCTCACGAATGCGGTGGTACATGTAGGTTCTCTGTTGGGGAGTGAGCAGCAAATCCGTGGAAGCATCGTTTCCCACGGGCATGTAATGGAAATACCAGCTGAATCTGGCTCCCTTCTCAATAATCATATCGAGGAATTCATCGCTTGTAACAACCTCATAGTTTTTACTGGTGTAGCAAATGGATGTGCCGAAAAGCAAGCCATACTTTTTCATCAGATCCATCGCGTCCATCACCTTGTCGAACACACCCTTACCACGTCTTAAGTCATTGACCTCGTCAAATCCTTCCAGACTGATTGCAACGGAGAAATTTCCCACACGCTGCATTTCCTGACAAAACTTCTCATCAATCAGCGTGCCGTTGGTGAAGGCATGGAAGCCACAGTCATCATGCTTTTCACAGAGCTTAATCAAATCGTCCTTGCGTACCAGAGGCTCTCCGCCGGTAAAGAAATACAGATAAATTCCCAGTTCCTTACCCTGCGTAATAATTCTGTCCATATCCTCAAAGGTCAGATTCAGCCGGTTTCCGTATTCGGCAGCCCAGCAGCCGGTGCAATGCAGATTACATGCGCTGGTAGGATCCATCAGAATCAGCCAGGGAATATTGCACTGATGCTTTATACGCATCTCATTGATTTCCTTTTTGCCGCAGAAGCCTGCCTCAAACCCATAATCCAATGCAGACATCTTGATTACATGAGGATCAACCTCCGATAAAATTCGATTCACATAGCCCATCCATTTACTGTCGGGATCCTGAATCAGTTTTCTTGCTTTCTCATAGTTTTCCCTGCCAAAGTTATCCCCCATAAATTTCTCGGTCAGGTCGACCAGCTTCAACAGCTGTTTTTCCCGGTCAGCGCCATCTTTATTCACATACTTCAGTACTCCGTCAATTGCAGCGCCAAAGGCTGCTCTTTCCACTTTGTGCTTTACATCTGCCATTTTCTTTTCCTCCCTTGTTTTTCTCTTAGCTTATCATATGACTGTTTCCGCGATTTTTTTCTTTTGTGTCCATTCTATAAATTACCCCTGGTACCGAAGCAGCACATCCAGTCCCGCCAAAAGAAGGATAGTCCCTCCCAGCTTCATGGCGCCATACCTCATCTGACATCCCAGCCTGCAGCCAATCCAGATACCGGCAATAATCGTTACCACTGTCACAACCGCCAGCTGCAATATCAGCACATTGACCTGCGTATTCAGAAAACCCAGACTGATTCCTGCCAGCAGACTGTCAATACTGGTGATTGCCGCCCAGGTACATATCTGCTTTACATAGAAATTATCCTCTCTGTGCTCCGTAATTTCACCGGTACGTAAGGATTTTACAATCATCAGTACACCTACGCCAAAAAAGATGATTGCCGACAGCACATCATACAGTCTTTCCGCCCTCGGATAATGTACCTTGATAAACGGAATTTCCGAAATAAGACTTCCGACAAACATGGCTCCGACCTGCCATACTGCAAAAATTGTGACCATTTTTGCCACTTTTTTTGCATTGACTCCGGAAATCATCGCTCCCTTGTAAAGCGCATAGGCAAACACATCCAACGACAGGCCCACGGAAACCAACAGAACCTCATACCATGTCATTTTCGTTTTCCTTCCTTCATTCAATTTTATAGTCTATACTCTAACACTTCTCCTCTCTTTTACGTAAGATACAGACTCTTTCCCGTGTAAAGTAAAAACGACACTTTTCCCGTTTTGTCGCATTTTATTTCTTTTTAATACTTTTTTGAGAACAAATATGCTATGATTTGCTAAAAGAATCCGACAGGAGGAAAGGTATGAAAACAAAAGAATTGTTGGCTGACAGCTTCCGCGAGCTGGTGCTTACGATGCCCTTTCAAAAAATCTCCATAAAGATGATTACAGACAAAGCAGGCGTTATCAGGCCCACCTTTTATAACTATTTTCAGGATAAATACGAGGTCATTGAATATCTTTTTGAAAAGGATGTCAAAGATAAGGTTGCTGTCATGCTGGACAATGACATGGAGCAGGAAGCTGTCAAACTCATGTTTATCTGTTTTGAAAAGAATATGAAATATTACAGGAATCTGTTTGATATTCAGGGGCAGAACAGTTTTGAAGAATATTTTGGCAAATATATTCAGGAAGCCTACTTAAGTATTCTGAAAAAGCATCCTCTGAAGCACTCCCCATCGCCTTTAATTACACCTGAGGTTCTGGCACACTTTAATGCGCTGATTCTCATTGAAATCATGAAGATGTGGCTGCACCACACGCCGCCAATCAGCGCAGAGGAGGTGTACGAAACCTATCTTTTTTCCGTCAGGACATCCATTCTGGATACGCTTGACACTCCCTCGTAAAAGCAGGAAAAATCAAAACCCCCGAAGAAGTCTGAAGTCTTCCCGGGGGCTTTTGTCTGTCTAAAGGTATTTCACCACGTCCTCCAGCTTTCGCTTGGGAACCATGTAGTCCTTGTTTTCATCCAGATAATATTTTACTTCAGCCGGATTTTCCACATCTACGATATGGCTCTCATGGGAGGGGTAACCGAAAGCCACAACCGTATGAAGCTCCTGCTTCTCCGCAAGCCCGAACAGCTCTGAAAGCGCTGCTTTGTCACAGGCCCCGATGATGCAGCTTCCCACGCCCCTGTTCCACGCCGCCAGAGTCATATTGCTGATTGCCAGACCCGCATCCGTATCACAATTCTGATTGATGTCAAGATTCTTTACCACCGCGATAAACAACACCGGACGCTCATTTTCCTTTGGCTGCCCCAGTTCGGGCGGAAGCGCTCCCGCCCATCTGGTAAACTTAAACACCTCGGCTACCTTTGCCTCATCCTTTACTACGATATAAGACAGAGGCTGTCTGTTTGCAGCACTGGAAGCATATCTGGCCGCCAGAAGAATTTCATCAATGATTTCCTGCCCGACTTCTTTCTGCTCAAACCGACGATAGGTTCGTCTTGTTTTTAATAATTCCATCAGATTCTCCATAGTTAGTCCATCCTTTCCCTTATTCACCTGCAATCGTCATGTTCCGCACCAGAACGGACGGCGAACCACACTTTCCGCCCACCGCTCTGATAAACTCCAAATCCGTGCCTACTCCCTCAATCTGTTTTAACATTTCAAAGAAATTGCCGGAAACCGTAATATTTTTTACCGGTTTTGTCCTCTGGCCTTTTTCAAACCGGAAGCCCTCTGCCAGCAGAGAAAAATCGCCGGTAATCGGATTTGCTCCCGCATGAAGTCCCGATACTTCCTTAATGCATACGCCGTTATCCGCAGCTGTCAGAAGCTCCTCCCTTGTTCCCTCCACAGGCTGCAAATAGAAGGTAAAAGGTCCTACACCCACATTGGAAGCATAGGATGCTTTCTGTCCGTTTCCGGTGGATTTCACGCCTGCCTTTGCCGCAGTGCTCAGATTATGGAGCAGTGTCTTTAAGGTACCGCCCTCAATCACATTCTTCTTATAGGTAGCAACCCCCTCTCCGTCAAAGGTGCGTTTCACAGGGCTGTCCTTATATAAAGGATCATCGATGACTGTAACAATATCCGCCGCAATCTTTTCCCCTTCTTTTCCCGCAAGCAGGGACATTCCCTTCTGTGCTGCTTCCGCGGAAAAAACGGAATCGTAGGTAGTGAGAAGCTGTGCGAAAGCATGACCTGTAAATACTATCGTATATTTGCCGCTGGGCACGCTGACTGCACCGATACCCGATATGCCGTCTTCCACGGCCTTTTCCGCAATCTCCTTCCAGCTGATGCTCTCAAAACTGCCAT
>JBJEJG010000207.1:0-35113 GCA_051877795.1 Acetatifactor sp. | reverse complement strand
GTGCTGTCAGAAAGACATTGGAAAAGTATGTAAAGTAAGACTTTCCTATGGAAGCAAGTCTGGCTCCTGCAGGAAAACCTTATAAGTAATTTGTTTTAAATTGAAGTTTAGGGAGTCATGCACAGGCGGAAATAAAGAGACTCGTCGAGAGCTTGTTCTCGTAAGAGTCTCTTTGTTTCTGCCTTTATACGGCGAACGCCGTACATCGAGATGGAGCGATGGTGCGCATACGCACCTCGCGGAATCGAGATGAGCAGGGCGGCAAGTAGCGCCGCCAAGTTTACTGCTGCTTTTTACAATGAATATATAATATCTTCGAATATCCCAGACTATCCTTGTCTCTTTACGTGCAAATTCCGCTTTTTCTCATTTTGGGAGGTATTTATGGGATAACCTCCTAGATTTATACTTCTGATATTTTCAACAATTTTCAGAAGAAATCTCTGCGTTTGACAGTAATTAGGTTAACTCATATATACAACAAAACTTTCATTTTTCTGATATCCGCAGCTTGCGTTCGAAAGACCATTGTCGGTAAATTTCCGATAAAACGCAATACAGTGCCATTGTCTATACAGAGGAATTCCTTCTTTTCTCACGAAGACCCAAAGATGGTGGAGTGGTTTGCGCAGATGGTCGAAGAACGAAAAAGACAGCATAATTGCTCACAGGAAAAGATACACCGGTAACAAATCCTGTTCACACATATGGATGAAACGCAGGCATAATAAGCGACTCTATTTTACACAAAAATGATTTACAAAACCAGAAAAGCTATGGTGTTTCCTTTCGGCATCACCATAGCTTTTCTTTATGGCTGTTTTTTTACAGCCCCCTCATAAAGCTCTCTTATTTCGCCAGCATCATCATAATCTCATTGCTTCTTGCAACGAACTTTGTCATATCCTCGGAGGACAGAGGTGCATGCTGCAGCTTTGCCAGATCGTAGAGCTGCTCGCAAATCATCTGTACGTTCTCGCCGTCCTTATGCTCGACAACATACTGTACCAAAGGATGGTTTGCATTGAGAATCAGCGTCTCGCCCTCGCCGCCGAATGCGTTAGCATCCATACCGGGCATGGAGTACATCTTCATCATATCCTGCATACGTCTGCTCTCCTCGGACAGCGTAATCATGGAAGAAATCTTCTTATT
Organism: Acetatifactor sp.; assembly: GCA_051877795.1. Taxonomy (GTDB): domain Bacteria; phylum Bacillota; class Clostridia; order Lachnospirales; family Lachnospiraceae; genus Acetatifactor. Next base: position 33,958 of record JBJEJG010000207.1, on the reverse strand, counting down.
TTTCAGTTTCTCCACCTTAACGGTAATAGCATTCTTTTTCAGAGCCTTCTTCATAATTTCGGAGATGGTCTTTGCCTGTTCCTCAAACTCCTCCTGCGCCTTCTTGGAAGTCTTGGATTTCAGGGCTTCTGTCACATCCGCATCAATTCTCATGAACTTAACGCCCTCATTCTTGGACTCCAGCTGGGAAATGAAGGGCTGATCAATGTTGTGTGTCAGGATAACCGCATCCATCTTTGCCGCCTTAAACATATTGATATACTGGCTCTGCTGCTGTTCGTCGGTGACATAGTAGATAATTTTTTCCTTCTTCTCTTCTTCGGCTGCATCGTCGCTCTCGGAAGTATCTCCGGTTTCAGCGCCCTCGCTTACAACCTCTGCCTCTACCTTCTCACCGTTCTCATCCACAGCATCTGCCTTTTCGCCTTCCTCCACGTCGGTAGGCTTCACCTCCAGGCACTCCGGCAGTGTCAGATACTTTCCGTCAAGGTTCTTGAACAGAATATAATCGTTCATCTTTTCACAGAACTTGTCATCCTTCAGGCAGCCAAACTTGATGAAGGGGCTGATATCATCCCAGTACTTGTCGTACTCCTCCTTCTCCGTCTTGCACATACCGGAGAGCTTGTCTGCAACCTTCTTGGAAATATACTCGGAAATCTTCTTTACAAATCCATCATTCTGCAGTGCGCTTCTGGACACGTTCAAAGGCAGATCAGGGCAATCGATAACACCCTTCAGCAGCATCAGGAACTCGGGAATAACCTCCTTGATGTTATCTGCAATAAACACCTGATTGTTATACAGCTTGATGGTTCCTTCAATGGACTCATACTCCATATTAATCTTGGGGAAGTAAAGAATACCCTTCAGGTTAAAAGGATAATCCATGTTCAGGTGAATCCAGAAAAGAGGCTCCTTGTAATCCTGGAATACCTTGCGGTAGAATTCCAGATACTCCTCTCTTGTACAGTCGTTCGGATGCTTCATCCACAGAGGAGTCGTCTCGTTCATAAGCTCGGGACGCTTTTTAATTTTATACTTTTTCGGCTCGGGCGCCTTTTCCGGCTCCTCAGCCTTCTCCGCTGCATCCGCATTTTCAGCCTTTTCCGGCTCCTCCTTCTTCTCCGGCTCGATGGTCTCCAGTATCTCATCTCCGGGAAGAAGCTCATCCTCCTTTATAATCTGTGTCTCCTTGGTATCGGCCTTGGACAGATAAATCTCGGTGGGCATGAAGGAACAATATTTCTTAATGACCTCACGAGCCTTGTACTCGTTGCAGAATTCCAGACAATCCTCATTCAGGAACAGAGTAATGGTAGTACCTACCTCTGTTCTGTCACCGTCCTCCATGGAAAACTCTGTACCGCCGTCACATTCCCAATGCACAGCCTTTGCATCCGGCTTGTAGGACAGGGTATCAATGTGTACTTCATCTGCCACCATGAATGCGGAATAGAAGCCCAGACCGAAATGTCCGATAATCTGATCTGCACTGCTCTTGTCCTTATACTTCTCAATAAAATCCGTTGCACCGGAAAAAGCAATCTGGTTAATATACTCCTCTACCTCGTCAGCGGTCATACCAAGACCGTTATCCTTGAAGGTCAGGGTCTTCTGTTCGGGATTAACGATAACCTCTACCTTTGCCTTGTACCCTTCCGGCAGAGTATACTCTCCCATCATATCCAGTTTCTTCAGCTTTGTCACAGCATCACAGCCGTTGGAAATCAGCTCTCTGTAGAAAATGTCGTGGTCGGAATACAACCACTTCTTGATAATCGGAAAAATGTTTTCACTGTTAATTGATAAGCTGCCGCTCTTCGCTGCCATTTTACAACATCCCTTTCTTCTATAAACTTATGTATGTGTTCATGGGTAACAGCAGATGCTACCCGATAAAAGACAGTTTAAAACCGGTTCGCGGAAAAGTCAATACAAAATTAGCACTCATTTCAAATGAGTGCTAATAATTTTCTGCAAACGCCCTGTTTTCGGGCATTCCGGGATTTCTAAAATTTTTCTAAACCTCTTGAAACAGGCTGTTTACTCCGGAAAATACCTGCTGTATATCTCAAAAAAGCTTGTCGTTGTCACCTCTTCATCATGAATCAGGCTGATTTCCTCCCAAAGCTTCGTGTTCAGCTGCCGAACCAGCGTCTCCACAAAGGTGTCATACTCCTCTCCGAACACCTCACGCCGCCTCTGCTCTACGATTTCCAGCTTGTTCAAATCCGTCTGCTCCCTGTCAAAGGTGCTTAAGCATTTAATGATATGGTACCCGGTCTCCGTCTCAATCACCTGGCTGATTTCACCTGTCTCCAGCTGAAAGGCGGCCTCCTCCAGAGCCGCATCCATCTCACCCTTTCCAAAGGAAAAAGTAATGGTGGAATCTGCACTGTACCTGGACGCCAGATCCACAAAATCCTGCTCGCCGGAAGCTGCCAGTTCTCTGATTTCACATGCCTTCTCATAAACAGACTGTTTCAAATCCGTGTTGTAGTCCGCCCTGTTTCCGGCACCGTCCTCTGTATAGGTGCGAAGCAGAATATGCTGCACCGTAATGGTACGCGCTTCATCATCGCTGATTTCCGGATTTACATCCTGAATAATGTACTCATAAACCTTGTTTGCAAGGGCGTACTCTGTATAAAGCTGCCGGATGATGTCGACATCCACCTCCATCAGTTCCTTTTCCTTATCGCTCAGAGAAGCAAAATATTCCTCAGAAGCCATATCCACCTTTTGGGTCTCCGTCTCATTCAGTTCTACCTCTTTTTCCTCAGCCAGCAGATACATGGTTTTAATCCGGGCAATCTTGGCAAGAACCGTTTCCTTTACGTTCTCCTCCAGCGTCACCCCGTCCAGGGAAACATCCCATACCTCCGCGCCATATACACTTTCATATTGATTCTGCGTTGTCGTCAGATAGACCATAAGCTCCGGAGTGGTACAGCCGATGCTGCCGATGCGGAATACCTCATTCTTCCCGAAGCCCGTGGTAAAGACGACCTTTGTGCCGCTGCCCTCTCCGCATGCCGCAAGCAATCCCGCAGTCAGGATAATCACCAGCACCACTGCAATTTTTTTCAAAATCTGCTTTTTCACATTCATTCCGGTTTTTGACTCACCCTTCTTTCATATCAGGTCACCCTGCACGTTATTCTGCTTCCGCTGCCTGTCTTTTCGATGACAAGCTGGTTCTCAATTCGTTCCTTCAGCTCCGGCACATGGGAAATAATACCTATCATGCGCTTCTTTTCTACCAGTCCTATCAGTGTATCACAGGCCTGGTCAAGGCTTTCTTCATCCAACGCACCGAAGCCCTCATCCACAAAAAGCGTATCCACACGGATACCCCCATTCATAGACTGTATCACATCGCTCATGCCCAACGCAAGCGCCAGAGATGCCTTAAAGGATTCTCCGCCGGACAGGGTGCGGACGGAGCGGTATTTTCCCGTATAGTAATCCAGAACCTGTATCTCCAGGTTATCCTTCACCCTGCCGTCTCCTACCTGGGGTACTCTGGACATCTCATATCGCCCGCCTGTCATTTTGGAAAATCTCAGGTTTGCCGCCCGCAGAATTTCTTCAAAATATCCTGCCAGTACATACTGCTCGAATACAATTCTTGCCGCATTATTTCCCGCTGCCATATTTTCCAGATCCCTGACATAGCCGTATTCCCGCTTCTGTTCCTCCATACGTTCCAGCTTATCCGACATCAGCCTTCTGGTCTTTCTCACCTCTGAAAGGTGACGCTCCCAGAGTCTCTGCCCCTTCAGAGCATCTTCTTTTTTTTCTTTTTCCAAAAAAAGTGTCTCTCTTTTTTGTGTCAGGTCAACCGGTGTTTTGCCCTTCACGCTCTCCCGCAGATGGCGGTACAATTCCTCTGCCGCGGCACGCTTTGCTTTATACTCCTCCAGTTCTCTGCCGAGTCTTTCTCTGTCACGTCCATCCAGCCTTGCTGCCAGATAGGTCTGCCTGTCGGAAAAACCGTACTCCTTCAGAACCGTCTGAAAAGCGCCCTCCGCTTCCGCCCGCTCCTTCTCCAGTGCTTTCCTGTCCTCCTCCAGACGCATTTTCCGCTCCAGTACGCTGTCAAGCCTCGTTTTCGCGGATGCCGTGATGCCATGCAGACGGAGGAGCTCCTTCTCCTGACTCTCGCTTTCCTTCTTCAGCTGCTTTAGTTCCGCTTCGGAAACCATGTTCTCTGACACTGCCGCCGGATCCGGATGATGGACAGAACCGCAGACAGGACAGGGCTTTCCCTCCTCCAAAAGCTCTGCGGCCAATCCGATAGCGTCGAGCCGCCTTCTGTGCTCCGCCGCATCATAGGCAGCCTTTGCCCGGGCACATGCCTTCTCCTGCTCCAGATAGCTCTTCTGCCCTTTTTCCAGCTTCTCCCGAAGTTCCTCCGTCTCACACAGATTGATTTCCCACTCTGCCTTGTTTCCTGCAAGCTGTCGCTCCAGCTGTCTCGTCTTCTCCTCCGCGCTCTCCACCCATCCGGCATTCATGGCACGGGTGTAGCGCTCCTGCTTCTTATCATACTCAGGAGCAGCCTGAACAAGCCCTTCATACTCCCTTTCCGCTTTCTCAAGCTGTGCAATCCGGCGGTTTTCCTCCTCCAGACCGGCAAGCTCAGCCGAGAGTTCCTCCACTTTTTTATCCGCTTTCCCATAAAGCCTCTTACTCTCGTCAAACCGCTCCTTTGCCAGAGCTTCCATCTCCTCCAGACAAAGCCTCAGACTCTCATAGTTCCAGTTTTCCGCTGCAATCAGCTCCTGAAATTTCTCCCGAAGCTCCTCCGTCCAGCCGCTTTTTTCCATTCCTACCGCCAGAAGCCTGATATCCTCCTCCAGCATATTGCGCTGCTCCGCCACACCTGCATAAGCCGCCCGGGACCTTGCTCCCAGTTCCTGGGTAAAGCTTTCAAAGATACCTGTATCAAAAATTTCACGAAAAATCTGCGTCTTTTCCTTCGGCGGTGCCACCAGAAGTTTTGCAAATTCTCCCTGCGCAATCATGGAAATCTTTTTGAACTGCTGATAGTCGAGAACAAGCAGCTCCTTTACCGCAGCATTGACCTCCTTCACACCTTCCAGAATGCGCCCGTCGGAAAACATAAGAACTGCATTCTCCTTCTCCTTCGTGAAGCTGTTTCCACCGCGTTTTTTCGGACGAAGATACTCAGGATTTCTTCTGATACGGTAAAGTTCTCCCCCATGCTCCATGACGAGCTCTACAAAGGTAGGCGTATCCGCATCCGCAAAATCGCTGCGCACACTGCCCCGCTCCTTGTCCCTCTCACTGCCGCTTAAGGCTCCGTACAGTGCGTAGGAAATAGCGTCAAAGATTGTGGTCTTTCCTGCACCGGTTGCCCCGGTAATCAGAAAAATGCCCTTGCTCTCAAACGCGGTAAAATCCACTTCTTCAGTTGTTCTGTACGGCCCCCATCCACAGAGGGTCAGATGCTTTGGCTTCATACCTGTCTTTCCTTCACCGTTTTCGCCACCTCGTGCACAATCTCCCGTCTCTTCTCATCCATGGGTTCCCCCTGCAAAAGCTCATAGAAATCGCTGAAAAGCTCTTCGATACCCTTTCGCTTTCCGATAAGCCTGCTCTCGTATTCCTCCCCGGATGCTCTCTGATTCTTTTCCAGCACAATCTGTAACACATTGGGATATACGCTGCGCAATGTACCAATCGGGTCAACCAGCTCTTCCGTATCCGTCAGTGTCACCTGTAAATAATCCTCAATTCCACTGCACGCTCCGGCACCCGACCTGTTTTCCTCCACCGTCTCTGCCGCTATCAGTTCCTCCAGTTTTCCCCGGATACAGCGCATATCATGCAGAGGCTTCAGAGGGACTCTGCGTACCACAGGCCTTTTCTCCGTTCCAAGCTCCACGATATTCACCGATTTGGGCGTCCTCCATTCACTGAAAGAATATTTCAAAGGCGAGCCCGCATAATAAATTCTTCCCCCGCCCATATGCTGCGGCTTATGAATGTGCCCCAGTGCAACATAAGAAAAGTTCGCAAAAAGGGAAGACGGAACACTGTCCAGGCCACCCACGGATGAAGTGTCCTCCGAATCTGAGAGTTCCGGCTGTTCACCGTCTGTCCCCGTGACAAAAAAATGCGTTATCAGCACTGCCCTGTTGTTTGCATTCCATGTTATGGGCGTGTGTGCAAGCATATACTCCATCGCCTGAGCGGCACTTTCCTCTCCCACTACGGCAGACTTCACGAAGGGAAGAAGCACAAAGGAAACAGGGCCGTACTCATCCTCCAGAACCACCGTGCGGGGCGGTTCTCTGTAGGTTCCCGCAATGTAAAGCCCCTGTCCCTCCAGTATTCTCTCCGCAAAGGAAACCCGCTCTGCCGAGTCATGATTTCCGCTGATCAAAAGTACCGGAATTTTTTTACTGACCAATCGGGTCAGGAAATCGTCCAGAAGGGCTACCGCCTCCGCCGACGGAACAGCGCGGTCATAGACATCGCCCGCAATAACCACGGCATCCACCCTCTCCTCCACCGCAACCTCATAAATTCTGTCCAGTATATACTTTTGATCCTCCAGCAGAGATTGTTCAAAGATTTTCTTTCCGATATGCAGATCGGCAGTGTGTAAAAATTTCATTTTCCTTCTTTCCGTTTGTCCGGCTTACCTGTAGCGCGAAAAAAGCCCATACTCGCCTGGAGTGTGGGCTTCCTTTCTAAATGTTTACTCAATCACATGAATCCAGCCCTTGGGAGCTTCGATTCTGCCCATCTGAATACCGGTGAGCGTTTCATACAGCTTCCTGGTAACAGGACCCATTTCCGACATACCGCTGGGCAGGCAAATCTCTGTTCCATGGTCTACAATCTTGCCCACGGGAGAGATAACAGCTGCTGTTCCGCAAAGACCGCACTCGGCAAAATCCTTTACCTCGCTCATGAAGACCTCGCGCTCCTCCACTTCCAGTCCCAGATACTCCTTTGCCACATATACAAGGGAACGGCGGGTGATGGAGGGAAGGATGCTGTCAGACTTGGGCGTAACAACCTTGCCGTCCTTTGTGACAAAGAGGAAGTTTGCTCCGCCTGTCTCCTCAACCTTCGTACGTGTTCCGGGGTCAAGATACATATTTTCGTCATAGCCCTCATGATGGGCGGTAACGATAGCATGTAAGCTCATGGCATAATTCAGTCCGGCTTTGATGTTTCCCGTTCCGTGAGGCGCCGCACGGTCAAAATCGCTGACGCGGATGGTTAAGGGCTTTGCACCTCCCTTAAAGTAAGGACCAACGGGAGTACAGAATACTCTGAACTGATACTCGTCAGCCGGCTTAACACCGATGACAGAATTCGTACCGAACATATAGGGGCGCAGGTAAAGCGTCGCACCGCTTCCGTAAGGGGGTACATATGCCGCATTGGCTGCAACCGTCTTTGTCACGGCATCCAGAAAACGCTCCTTCGGGAAAACGGGCATTTCCAGTCTCTTTGCAGAGGACTCCATACGCTCCGCATTCAAATCAGGACGGAAGGTAACGATGTGTCCGTCTTCGGTCGTATATGCCTTCAGGCCCTCAAAAATGGTCTGTGCATACTGCAGAACACCGGCACACTCATTCAGAACCACATTTGCATCTTCCGTGAGTACACCCTCATCCCACGCGCCGTTCTTAAAGTTGGATACGTAGCGCTTGTCCGTCTGAACGTATCCGAAACCAAGATTACTCCAGTCAATATTTTTCTTTTCCATGGTTAGATTAGCCTTCTTTCCTGAAAATGTATTTATTTTGTTGGTAATCATTATTATACTTTTGTCCGGAAAAGTCAAGATGCTTTTCCTCATTAAATCGTCAAAGTGCCGCAGTCCTGTCTTCTGATTCACCTTTATGTCAGAATATGCTATGTCAGAGCCTTTCCCTTCCTCTCATATTTCACAAAGGTATAAGCAAGGTCAAAATATGTCTGCTCGTCACTGTCCGCGGTAATTTCCCATTCCGGGTCTTCATCCAGATTCGGGAAATAAGTGTCTGCCTCGTATGTGTGTTCAATCTTTGTCACATGGACAGTGTCGCAGTAGGGAAGCAGCTGACGGTAAATACTCCCGCCTCCGATGATATAGATTTCTTCTGAAGAATACTGTTTCAGTTCCTCCAGAAGCTCCTCCACGGAGTGAACCACCATTGCATCCTTCACATGGTAGTTTTTATTTCCGGACAGGATAATATTCGTCCTGTTTTTCAACGGCTGCCCCTGAGGAAGGGTCTGCAGGGTCTTCCGGCCCAGCACAACCACTTTTCCGGTGGTTTCCTCCCTGAAATGCTTCTGGTCATTCGGAATGGACACAAGCAGACTGTTCTTATATCCAATCGCCCAATGCTCATCTACCGCTACAATCATATTCATGTCTTCGCTTTATCCTCACATCTCTTTTTTTGGCTTTCTGCCACAGCACTTTGCTTCGGTACAGAAGCCCGCTACTTCACATTTCGGTACAAAATAGACATCTGTGAGATATTTCCATTCCTCGGAATACTCCCCCAGCGCCTTTACCATGTCGTTCATCAGCATCCGAAACTCCCAGTAAGCTCTGGTACACATCCTCTGATGCGCCATATCAATCAGATTGCGCAAATTTGTACGGAATACCACTTTTGTTTCCATCCCCAGCGGAAGCAGCATACCCACATCCTCTCTGGGAAGCTCCATTGCCTCCAGTTTCTGCATGGCTGACAGAATCTCGTCCATAGCATGTCTGTAGATTGCGTCTGCCTCCTCATTGGCCGCAATTTTAGGCGGCGTAACAAAGGGAAAGCCCTTCTGATAATTGATATATCTTGTGGACGCCTGCAATCTTGTCGGCCCTCCTCCGATATGCGTATAGAATTCCCTGATGACACGCGCGGAATAACCGTCAAGAATCATATATACCTGCGGATATTCCCATGTTCTGCCGTGCCCGGAGGACAGACAGTCCATTCCTCTTTTATAATTTTTCTCAGCATTTGAGATATCCGCTCCCCAGCAAACGCCTGCTTCTCTTCCAATCAGGCTGATTGGATCGGGAGTTGTCTCACTCTGTATGATAATTTTACTCATTTTTCCTCTCATTCTGCCGTCTGAAACAGCTCATCTTTTTCCTGTGGCTATTGCCACTTGTCGCACAATGAATTAATCTGGTCTGCAAACTTCGCCATATCTTTGTTTGCCATACCGTCGCTCTTCTGCACAAGGTTAAGCAGCCGCTGCGCCGCCGCCAGCAGTCTTGCAAACACACCGCTCGGCGCTGCAGACTTCTCCTTCTTTTTGACAGGTATGGGGGCCGCTTCGTATTCCAGTTTTCCCGAGAGCAGATTAAACTCTGTTCCGCTGTAGGGTGCATACGCCCTCTGTCCGTACTCGATTTTCAGGCATTCAGCGAAGCCCGTGCACACACTGTCCTCGCCATGTACCACAAAAACCTTTCTGGGCTTTTCCTCAAAGCCCGAAATCCACTCAATCAGACCATTCTTGTCTGCGTGACCGCTCATGCCTGCCAGCTGCTTAATCTGCGCCCTCACCTGAATCGGTTCTCCGAAAAGACGCACCTCGTCCGCGCCTTCAATCAGGATTCTGCCCAAAGTTCCCACTGCCTGATAGCCCACAAACAGAATCGTGCATTCCTCTCTCCAGAGGTTATGCTTTAAATGGTGCCTGATACGGCCTGCCTCGCACATACCCGATGCAGAGATAATAACCTTCGGCGTATCGATAAAATTAATCTCCTTTGACTCATCACTGGTGATAGCCAGCTTCAGGCCTGCAAAGGCAATGGGATTGATACCCTCCCGCACCAGTTCCATGGCCTCCTCATCGAAGCATTCCCACCTGTTGTCCTGGAAGATGCCCGTTGCCTCCACCGCAAGGGGACTGTCCACATACACCGGGAAATTCTCATGCCCCTCCACCAGACGCTCCACCTTGATTTTTCTCAGGAAATAAAGCAGCTCCTGCGTACGTCCGACCGCAAAAGAGGGAATCACGACGTTTCCGCCTCTGTCAAAGGTTTCCTTTAAAACTGCCGCCAGTTCTCCCACATAATCGGGACGTTCCGCGCTGTGAAGCCTGTCGCCGTAGGTGGATTCCATCACCACATAATCCGCACTCTTTGTCAGAGCGGGGTCTTTTAATAACGGCTGGTTTTTATTCCCTATATCTCCGGAAAAAACGATTTTCTTTGTCTGCCCCTCCTCCGTCAGCCACATTTCAATGCTGGCAGAGCCAAGCAGATGTCCGATGTCCGTAAACCTGACCCGGACCCCGTCGCAAATCTGGATTTCCCTGTCATAGTGGCAGGGGACAATCCTCTTGATTACTCCCTCTGCGTCCTCCATGGTATAAAGAGGCTCCGCAGCCGCAACAGACTGGCTTCTTTTCGCCTTCCTGTTTTTCCACTCCGCCTCCATGGTCTGAATGTGAGCACAGTCACGGAGCATGATGCTGCACAAATCCGCCGTGGCGTCCGTCGTAAAAATCTGCCCTCTGAAGCCTCTGGCATACAAAAGAGGCAGCAGACCGGAGTGGTCTACATGGGCGTGCGTCAGAAACACATAATCTATTCTGGATTCGCTGACAGGCAGGGGTGCGTTTTCGAACACATTCACCCCCTGCTCCATGCCGTAATCCACCAGCATATGCTTTCCCGCCACTTCCAGATAATGACAGCTTCCCGTCACCTCATGGTCGGCACCGATAAAGATAAGTTTCATAGTCAACCTCCGTTCCGCCGGATTCTCCGACAATGTACTCCGCTTATTTCAAGGCGTTTGCCGTCTCGTAAAAGTGATAATAAATACCTTTTTTCTCTATCAGGGTATCGTGATTTCCTTCCTCCGCAATGCCATCCTCCGTAAGCACCAGAATTCTGTCGGAATTTCTGATGCTGGAGAGTCTGTGTGCAATGGTCAGGGTAGTTCTGCCCTCTGACAGCTTTGCCAGAGATTTTGCCACCTCAAACTCACTCTCATTGTCAAGAGCACTTGTAGCCTCGTCGAGAATAATAATCGGAGGATTCTTCAGAAATACTCTGGCTATACTGATGCGCTGCTTCTGTCCGCCGGAAAGCTTGACGCCCCTCTCTCCCACATAGGTATCATAGCCGTCCTTCAACCCCAGAATGAACTCATGGGCACCGGCCCTCTTTGCAGCCTCCTCCACCTCAGCTCTGGAGGCTCCGGGTCTGCCGTAGGAAATGTTTTCAAAAATAGTACCGGAAAACAAATACACATCCTGCTGGACAATGCCAATATTGCTGCGGAGGCTCTTCAGCGTAAAATGCTTGATATCCTCACCGTCCAGTGTAATTTGCCCCTCAGATACATCATAAAATCTGGGAATCAGGTTGCAGAGGGTCGTCTTTCCGCCGCCGGAAGGACCGACAATCGCCACCTTCTCGCCCGAATGGATTTCCAGATTCAGATGATGAAACACCTGATTGTGGTCATCCGGGTACTCGAAGCTCACATTTTTGAATACGATATTTCCCCTGGGATTTTTCAGTTCCACCGCATCCGGCTCATCGAAAATCTCAATGTCCGCGTCCATAATCTGCAGAAATCTTTCTATACCGGTCATGCCCCTCTGAAACTGTTCCGCAAACTCAATGATGCGGCGCACCGTCGCAATCAGAGTAGACACATAAAGCATATAAGCCACAAGGTCTCCGGGCGCAATCATGCCCTTTATCATAAAGCTTCCGCCCGCCACAAGAACGAGCAGATACATAAGCCCGTCAAAGGCACGAACCGAAATCTGAAAGGCTGCCATATAACGGTATCCCAGCTTTTTAGTCTCCAGGAAAATCCCGTTGTCCGTTTCAAACTTATCCTGTTCAATCTCCTCGTTGGTGAAGGCCTTTACCACCTTATGTCCCAGAAGGCTGTCCTCAATCCGTGCATTCAGCTCACCAATCTGATTCCTCTGTTTTCTGAAGGCCTCCTTCATCCTGCGGTTTAAGGTCATGCAGACAATCAGCATCAGGGGAACGCAAAAGAAAATCAATATGGTGAGGGGCAGATTGATGCCCGCCAGAATCAGGAAGGAAATCACCGTCTTGATACCCGCAATAAAAAACTCCTCAGGGCAGTGATGGGCAAACTCGGTCACATCAAACAAATCATTGGTGATGCGCCCCATAATCTGTCCCACCTTCGTATTGTTATAATAGGTGTCCGACAGCTTCTGCAGGTGTCCGTAGGCATCCCTGCGCATATCCGTCTCAATTCTGGCTCCCATGACATGCCCCATATCTGCCATATAATATGCCGCAACGCAATCCATGATGCGCAGCAAAAGATAAAGAAGCCCCAGTCCCCCGATTGTCTTTACGGACAGAGAGGCCAGATCCCTGATACCCTCGTTTGTAATATACCGCATAATCAGAGGCAGCACCAGTTCACAAACTGTTGTCAGCGCCGCGCAGAACAAATCCAGTACCAGCGTCCCCTTATACTTCTTAAAATAAGGAATAAACCTTCCGATAAGCTCCTTACTGCTATATTGCCTTGCTTCCATCATCCACTCCTACTCTGCCGCAGAAACGCATGCAGCCTCTCTTTTCCTGCTTCTGCTGATACAGCGTCTCGTCCGCCGCTGACATAAAATCCCAGATTTTGTTTGTTCTGGTCGGAACCGCATGGGCAATTCCCACCGTCACCGTCAGTATGTCAGCCACAGCAGAATCTTCGTTCGGGATACGCTGTGCACGCACCTTTTGGATAATTTTCTCCCCACACTCCCGCACATACTCCTCCGTGCGGTTCAGGGCAATCACCACAAATTCATCCCCACCGTATCTGGCCGCAAAATCCTCCGGCATAGATTGACTGATACTCTCTGCCACGACACGGACACAGTCATCTCCCCTGCTGTGACCGTAATGATCATTCATCTGCTTGAAATAATCAATATCCACAAAAATAACGCTCAGAGCAAGGCCTTTTTTCCGGGCTAAATCAAAGACCTCCTCCGCATACCGGTTCAGTCTCCCCTTATTGTACAGCCCCGAAAGCTCGTCATGGTCTGCCTGATAGCGCAGCTTTACGTTCTCCTTCTCCAGCTCCTGCTGTGTCCCCTCTATCTGAAGCAGTCGCTTCCGCATCTCCATCATACGCAGAATCATACTGTTTTCCCGCTCCTCATATTCCCCTTTAATGTGGAAAAAGCTTTTCGTCCGTTCCAGATACTGTTCCTCAGTCATTTTATCCCCGCAGTATTTCAACTGATATGCCAGAATCTGCAGAAGAAATCCCTCGTTACCCTCCGCCCTTGCCAGCGGCTCAAGATAGTCTAAAAGCACCCCCAGATAGCCATACTTTTCCATCAAAATCAGCAGCTCCAGCAGGTTCTGAATATTGTCCACATGCGGGGCGATTTTACTCTCACTGAGCACAGACTGCACCGCAACATTCAAGCAGGCTGTGGCAATTTCCTCCCGTTTTTCCTTGTAATACAACAATGCATAGAAGGTATAGGCACAAAGCACCGGGAACTGCTCTCCATACTTTCCCGACTTCATCTGTTCCAGCTTCTCAGATACCTCCTCTGCCTCCTTCAGCCTGCCGCACATGGCAAGGCAGTAGCCGTAGCATGACAGAAGCATCATATAATTCTTCGCTCCGTTGGCAGTATCATCCCCTGACTTCTCATACTCCCTCATGCTCTCCCGGTTCCACCAGAAGGCCTTGTCGTAAGAACCGATTCGATAGTATATATCCGCCAGATTGCACCCCACAATATTGCGCATATAGGAATCATGATATTTATCAGAATAATCCAGTGCCTTATTATACTGTTCCGATGCCAGAAGAAGATTGTTCTGTCCACGGGCAATCACACCCAGCATATTGTAGCACCGGGATACATTCTTATCCTGAGGCGTTCCCACCATACAGCGAATGCTCTCATTGAGATACTCCAGACATTCATCCACCTTTCCGCTGCGGATACAGTAAAACGCCATATAGTAGTTACAGAGTCCGAATAATCCCCTGTCGGCTTCTTCTGTGATATGGGCAAAGGCATTCTCCACATCCTCCAAAACCACGTCACCGGTGGTCAGAATCTGATTCTCCAGAATATCCGTCCAGTAGCTATTATTTTCTGTCTTCTGTTTCATCACTGCCACCTGCCTTTCCTGCCATATTACCTTTTATTTTATTATGTTTGCATGGGAACCGCAAGATAAAATTAAGATTTCTCATGTTTTCAAAAACAGGAAATAATGGTAAGATGAAAACAGGCAAATCAAAGCAGAACAATTAAGGCAGGAGCAGAATGGAGCATATCGGTTTCCACGACAGACATTTCAAAAACATACAGGCATTGCGGGGAATTACCGCCCTCTTCATCGTACTGGAGCATGTGCGCTTTTTAAACTGCGGTGCTTTTGGCGTGGACATCTTTTTCTGTATCAGCGGTTTTATGATTATGTTCTCCACCCACAAAAGTACGGAGCACTTTTTTTCAAAGCGTCTCATCCGGATTCTTCCCCTGTACTGGCTGATGACGCTGCTTACCTATTTTCTGCTTCTGCTCTTTCCCGATATGTTCGCCGTCAGTTCGGCAAAAGCGGAATATCTGGTAAAAAGCCTGCTGTTTATCCCCTTTGACATCGGAGACGGCGTCATACAGCCTCTGATGAGAATCGGTTGGACCGTCAACTGTGAAATCTTCTTCTATGTACTTTTCGGAATATCTCTGCGCATAAGCCGCAGATTCAGGGGGCTCATCTGCAGCGTATTGCTGGCAGGCGTAGTTCTTGTCGCACAATTTTTACCTGTTTCCTCCGATATTCTCTCTTTTTACGGAAATCCGGTAATGCTGGAATTTGTTTTTGGCATACTCTGCTATTATGCGTCATGGGGGCTTTACAGGCTCCGGGAAAAAGAAAGGCTTCCCCGGTTTTGTCTGCCTCTTTCCGTTGTGGCTGTGGTCGGAATCTTTCCGGGACTCCTCATCACAAAGCCCACTATCAACATCCTGGGCTTCCGCAGGCCTCTCGTCTGGGGGCTTCCGGCTGCCGCGCTGGTGCTCGCCTTTTTCCTGCTGGAGTTTTATGTAAAGATGCCTGACGCTCTTGTAAAGCTGGGGGATATCAGCTTCTCCCTGTACCTGCTCCACTACTATCCCGTCACCTTTCTGGACAGAATGATTTTCGACTTCGGCAGCTTCACACCTTTTTCCCTGGCGGGTGTAGCGCTGGCTCTGGCAATCAGCGTAACCTTAAGCCTGCTATGCCACGAACTGATTGAAA
Source organism: Acetatifactor sp. (assembly GCA_051877795.1). GTDB lineage: Bacteria > Bacillota > Clostridia > Lachnospirales > Lachnospiraceae > Acetatifactor. The sequence continues at coordinate 18,657 of JBJEJG010000207.1, read as the reverse complement.
AAAGATTTTCGGGATGGCTCCGGCGGAAACTGCTGCTATAATTTTTATTTTTTTATTGACAACAGAAGCTCCATATAGTAAAATACTATTTGTTCGCAACACGTTGAACAAATGCGATAGTGGCTCAGTTGGTAGAGCGCCACCTTGCCAAGGTGGAAATCGCGGGTTCGAGTCCCGTCTATCGCTCTTCTGTGGAGCTCCTGAGAAATCAGGGGCTCTTGTTGTATTTGTATACGAAAGAGAGGTAATTCTATGATTTGCAAGAATTGCGGTAAGGAACTGCCGGAAGAAGCCCTTTTCTGCAGCCGGTGCGGCATGGCAACGGAAACCGGGACTCCCTCGGAAACCACATTTCCCACGGAAACCGAAACTACCACAGAAATTACGGTTCCCGCCGAAAAATGCGGCACAGAGCCTGAGCCTGCCCCTGTCATTCCTTCTGCCGAAAAGCTGATTCTCCGTAAGGGTAAAATTTTCGCAGATTCCTCCCGGCTCACCATTGACGGCAAATACTATACCAAGAAGACCAAACGTCAGAAATTCAAAAGGAAGACCGGACTGGTTACCGTTCCCTTCTCTTCTGTTACCTCTGTATCCCGGCGGCACGACAGATACGGGAGACGTATTGCAGCCTTCCTCCTGCTTTTTATTGTCTTCACATGCGGCTGTCTGGCCGGAGGCTTCCTTACCCGGAACACATGGAATGACCTGAACACTCCCTACCGTGCCACGAAAATTGCGGAACTGGAGAAATCCCTGAAACGGCTGGAGGGAGGCGGTGCTGACGAACAGGCTTCCCTGGATGCGGAACGGGATTCTGTTACAGAGGAAATCCGGGAGCTTGAAGAGCTTCTCGCCCAATACCGGAACGGACGCCGGGAAGAGGTTCTGAAGGCTGCTACAGAAAGTGAAGAATTCAGCGTTCAGAATTTGCTGGAAAGTGACTTTTTCAAAACAGCCTGGGAACAGTATATCACTGACCTGCTTGCTGCGTTCAAGGCAGACGAACACATCGACAGCTGGCTCTACCCCTACTATACCTATTCCGTGGAGAAGGGCTTCAATACATATATTGAAGAGGATTTATGGGTCTACGACAATTACGGGAATGAGAATGAAAAATTTTCATCCGGCCTGGGGGATTATAATACCTTCTGGTGGACCTGCTACGACTACAGTCTCTATGATCACTTAAGCAGGGACGGGCGAATTTACATCACCGCAGCAGATTTTCTGGACTTTGTACTCTATCTGCAGGACTATGCGGTCAACGGGGCCGTATTTGTCACAGCCTACGGCGGAAGCCCCAATCCTGCAGACATGAGCGTCCCCGGATGGGCATCCGAAGATTATGATTCCTTCTGGGAAAATGCAGATGATTATTATTATTCCAGCAGTCCTGTCTGGCTGGATTACGGTTTGTCGGCAAAAGATTTTGAGCTTGACTGGAACCAGCTGGTAGACGAAAGAGCCTTCTACAAAGCCTACAAAAAACTCATGGACACGATTGCTCCCGGACTCCCCTGCTATGATATGGCAGAATATTACGGCTCTGATAATGCTTTCGGCGGTATGGGGTACGAGCTGCGCGGAAAGGAAGCCTCCATGAACCGCATTGCGGCGCTTTATCTGGAAAACAATCCTTCTTACCTGAAAACGCTGGGCATTGATGTGGACTCCATGTCTTCCTCCTATGATGACAGGATTGAGGAAGCCGAGCTTGCGCTCGACGAACTGACAGCGCAGCTGACTGACCTTGAGGTCAGACAGACGGAGCTTACCGCTTTTCTGGAAAGTGGTGAAGATCTGCATAGGGATTACGATGCGCTTCAGGCGGAAATTGCGGAACGCGAAACAACCCTCCGCCGGAATCTTGTCATTTTCTCCGGTATTACAGTTTTCCTGTTCCTGATCGCACTCTTCTGCCTGTGCAAATTTATCGGCTTTTTGAAGCGGCCCAGGCGGCTGTTTGTCATGACGCAGGCCACTACAGATATTGCCTTCAATACAAGACATTGTCCGGAAGAAGCTCTGGATGAACTGGAAAGGCGGTTCCCCTGCTAGGGGAAACCGCCCTTTTGTTATCACCGTTTCCACTCTAAGTCCATTGGCGGAAGCTCTTCTCCCTTCGTCAGATATATCCTGTCAAACCGTAAGCCTGTTCCCGGGCAGTACAGGGAAATCCCGTGTTCCCCCTCCGTCAGCGTTAAATTAGCCAATGGAACCCATCTGTAAATCTGCTCTGCCTCATATCTCCAGAGACAGCCCTTGTTGTACAACCCTTCCTCCGGCAATACCTTCCCGTCAACGCCCACGCCAAAGTATGACTCTTCCTTTCTGTCAAATTTGGAGAGCAGCCAGAGTGTATAGTTACCGCCGCTGCAGTTGATGCGATAGTGCAGAGAAGGTCGGAGCGGTTCACAATTCCCCGTATCCATCGGAATATAATCCGACGGAATATACATGGCAAGACCGCTCCGTCCATAGGACTCACTGCCGCAATAGGTCCAGCCGTCTCCTTCAGCATACGCACAGGGCGTATTTGCAAGAGCCGTTGCAGCGTCAATCCTGATGCAGCCGGTCTTCTCCTCCGCAAAAAGAGTCCTTCCCTGTGTCAGATAGTATTCCGGCGTTACTGTATCAGCATACTCCTCATCCTGTTTCACCAGGTCGGACGCTACCAACGTATCATACTCCCCCTCCGGTCTTGCATACTCCACCGGTCTCGGACAAAGGTCGATTTTTCCGTAAAAATCCTCTGCAAACCTCTCAGCATCAAATTCCAGAGGCAGGCGCTGACTTCCAAAGAAGGCAGCCCCCACCATGTTATTTTCCTTACGCTCCCTTGTATAGACAGCAAACCCGCTGAAAGCAAAATACTTATCTACTGCATGGAAGGAAATGGTATGTACCCCCGCTTCCAGAAAGGGAAGCTGCACCAAAAGTCTGTCCACATTGTTGCGCACATTGTTCTGCCAGTTGCCGAGGTGCTCATCCCTGCTCTCTGATTCCGCAATCTGCATCTGCCCACCGTCCACGGAGACGCCGATACGGATACGCCCCACCGAATCAAGCGACGGAAACCGGTGAAGCTCCAGCAGAAATTCTCCCGATGAAGTAAAATTGACCGGATAATCCAGCGGCGTTCCCTCTTCTCCGCACACCTCAATCAAGTCACCGCCGCCTCTTCCGAGCCGCTTTACTTTTTTAAAGTCTCCGGGCAGGAAATCCGCCGAATCTGCTCTCACGAAAACGACGCCGTCCTCCTCACAGGGCACCGGAAAAATCGGCATCCGCTTTATCTCCACCGGAATTTCCGCCATGTCTCCCGTATGTCTTTCCGTAATCAGAAGCGTTCCATGTCTCTCTTCCTCCGAAGGCTGTGCTGTCACCAGTACCCGCACCTCTGTCCCGGTACTGCCCGTCCTCTGTGATAATTTCACCCACTCCGGCGCCTGAATCTCAAAATCAATTGTACCTGTCCCCGTATTTCCGATTTCAATCCATTTTGTTCCGGGGCATGCAAAGGTAAGCCTATCCTCCTCATTCCAGAGCTGAATACACATTCCCGGCTCTCCGGCTGAAAGCGGCGGCGTGCACACAGGCATCATGGCAGCACGCGGCGGTGGAAACCCCTCCGGGTTGATGATTCCGTCCCACTTTCCCCCAAGCAGCCGCTTATTGTAGTACACAACCATTCTTCTGCGGGCATCCTCCAGGAGCCGTGCCTTTTTCACATACAGAGCAGCGGCCTGCACCTTACCCTGTCTGTTTACCAGAGTGCTTCTGTCTCCGTAATAATAGGCCAGATTCGTAAAGTAGGCCGCATGGATACGCATGAGAACCAGCTCAAAAAAAGCAGGCTTTTCCTCCTCGGGAAGACCTTCATAGAGCCTGTTTCCCTCCGCAAACAGTCTTTCATACTCGTGAATCCGCACCACCGCTTCATCCCCGTAGGCTGTCTGGGAAAAGGCATTTTGATCCATCATTTCCAGCTTCCGGACATTTGTCAGTTGGGAAAAATCGTTCAAAAGCCCTGCGGTTTCCTTTCCGATTCCACCGGAGAAATTGCGGTCAATCCAGTCCGCCGCATAGGCATCCACATCCTCTGTCAGCGCATTCTCTTTTCCAATTTCCCACGCAAGCCGCAGGAAAAATTCAATTTCCTGTTCCAGAGGCTTCATGGCACCTGTATTGATGATCCAGAGCTTTCTGATTCCCTCCGCATATGCCTTGCGCAGTTCATTCGCTGTATGAGCAAGCGGAATGGAGCACAGAAATACATAGCTCATTCCGGGCGGCGCCCAATAGGAATTATGGTAATAGATACCGTTTCCGCCTCTGCGTTTCTTTTCCTGTTCGGAAGGGTATCTTCTGATATAACCGTAATTGTCGTTCGACCAGACAAGGGTAATATCCTCCGGCACCTTTAAGCCTCCGTCGTACAGAGGCAGCACCTCTTTATAGGGCACGAAGGTCATCAGCGTATCTCTTCCCAAAGTCTTGTGAAGGATTTCTCTTTGATCCTCTATTATCTCTTGGAGCAACGCGATTTTTGCCTCTTTCAGGGGTTCTCCCGAAAGCCCTGAAAGCCCACGGGTTTCAAAGCCGGAATCATGAATGCCGCGCATGCCGAGCGTGTAACAGACCTCAAAATCCTTATTCTGTTCCACGCTCTCCCGCCAGTATTCCTGTAAAATCTCCCGGTTCCTGCCCGGAAGGGAATAATCGTACTCCACATTCTCATAGCCCTTTTTTGCAAGCCACGGACGCCATTCCCGGTTGTTGGAACGCATAAGCATGTCGCAGTGAGAGGTGCCCACCACAATTCCCATTTTTTCTGCCAGTGCGCCATTCTCCTGCTTTACATTAAAGGAGTTCACATGCATGGCGGGCCAGATATAGTTTCCTTTTAGTCTGAGCAGAAGCTCAAAGACTTTCTCATAGGTTTTTACACCGATGGTCTCCTCACCCATACGGTTTTTGACCCAGGCCTCCAGTTCCTCCTCATCATTGATAAAGATACCGCGGTATTCCACGGAAGGATAATCACTCTTCTCAAATCCTTCCTCTAAAACAAATACCTCTTTTTTCTTTACAGGCACATCCCCCCAGAAATACCATGGTGAAACACCAAGCATCTCACAGAACTCATAAATACCATAAACAGTACCCCGCCTGTCGCTCCCCGTGATATACAGAAAGCCGTCCCGGACAGCAAGGCTGTATGCCTCCTTATGCAAAGAAATATCTCTATCCTCAGACTGCTCTCTTTGCCCGGAAGCATTCTCTTCTCCCTCATCTACACAGCCTAATGTCCGAATGATAATCTCGGTGCATCCCTTTCCCTCTGATTTCTCCCGAAATCTGCTGCCGAAAACTTTTCTTAAATCCTCTTTTAAGTTTTTCGCAGCAATTTTTACCGCCTCAGATTCCGCTTCGCTTAAAATAACTCTGCAGGGATGCTCCACGCCGATACAAAAATCCATAAAAATACCCCTTTTCTTCGAAAAAGTTACTGTTCCTTACTCGTTATCGCGGCAAAAACCAAATGCCGCATTCTGCGTCGCCTGGTTTTTGCTACGTCTATATCATATCACACAGCTTTTTCTATAAAAAGGGGATAAATTTATAATACCTTGGATAAGAACTCTCTCAGTCTGGGATTCTGCGGATTTCCGAATATCTGCTCCGGTGAACCGCTCTCCAGAATCTGACCCTCATCCATGAAAAATACCTTGTTGGCAACTTCTCGTGCAAAGCCCATCTCATGAGTGACGATAATCATCGTCATGCCTTCCTTTGCCAGATCCTTCATCAAATCCAGAACCTCTCCCACCATCTCCGGGTCAAGGGCACTGGTCGGCTCGTCAAACAGTATCACATCCGGATTCATTGCCAGAGAGCGTACAATCGCCACTCTCTGCTTCTGACCGCCGGAAAGCGTGGACGGATAAACCTGCGCCTTATCCTCCAGACCTATCCTCTTTAACAGGGACAGGGCATTCTCTCTTGCCGCCTGCTTTATCTCAGCCTTACCCGACGCAATGGGAAGCAGCTCTTTTTTCTTTTCTTCTTTTCTGAATACATTGGCTGTTCTGGTACAGAAATTCTTTCTCTTTGCCCGGCGCAGGTCACGACACTGCAAATATACCGGAGCCAGCATGATATTATCTATCACTGTCTTATTGCTGAACAGATTAAAATGCTGGAACACCATGCCCATATGCCGTCTGTGAACATTGATGTTCACCTTCATGTCGGCAATGTCCACACCGTTAAAGATAATCTGTCCGCCTGTAGGATCCTCCATACAATTCAGGCAGCGCAGAAAGGTGCTTTTTCCGGAACCGGAAGGACCGATGACTACCACGATGTCGCCTTTCTCGATGGTAACATTGATTCCGCGGAGAACCTCTGTCTCACCGAAGTGCTTTTCCAAATTAATGACGTCTATCACTTTTCCTCAGGCTCCTTTCCATCAGTTTGATTCCTGCGCTGATAATCAGCACCAGCAGGATGTATATCATTGCCATCACAAGATAAGGAACCATGAATTCATAGCTGTTGCTTCCAATATAGTTAAAGGCCACATAAAGGTCGGTTGCCCCTACAAAGCTGACAACGGAGGTTTCCTTTACCAGTGCAATAAATTCATTGCCCAATGTGGGCAGAATGTTTTTAACAGCCTGGGGAATCACAATCTTCATCATGGTCGTGCCAAAGCTTAAGCCCACGGCACGCCCCGCCTCCATCTGTCCGGGGTCCACGGAAAGGATACCGCTTCTCATGCTCTCGGAAATATATGCACCGCTGTTTAAGCCGAATACCAGGATTGATACCTGAACGCCCGTCAGCCGGATGCCCAGCAGAGGAAGCAGTACATAGTAGAATACCAGCAGCTGAACCACCATGGGCGTACCACGAAACAGTCCAACATAAAAGCTGCAGATACCATTCAGTATACGGGGCAGTACCTTGTACTTGGGAATCACTCTCACCGTGGCAATCAGCGTACCGATTAAAATACCGATGAGCAGACCCAGAACAGCAATAATCAGCGTGTTCTTTAAGCCCTCCAGAACTCTCGTATAGCCGTTCTGTTCGATAAAAATCTGTATAAACTTATTTACCTTCTGCTCAAAATTACCCATTGAAACCTCTATTCTACTGCATCTGGTTGATTGCCTCGGTAATGCAGGCTGCAGGTGCAGAATCAATGATAACATACTGTAAATTGCCGTTAATCAAATCCTGTACTGCCAGGGAACCGTTCTTGTAGCCTACTGCCGTTACGCCGAAGCCGTCAAATCCCCAGTCAGCGTCACCTTCCACATAGAACTGGCCTGTTGTGCCTGTCTGGACACCAATCTTTACGCTGCTGTCCTTCTGGTTCAGAATTGCTTCCACAGCTGCAGCATCAGCACATGCATCAAACTCCGTATCGGAAGCCAGCGTAATCAGCTTCTGGGATGCGCTGTAATAAGAATCAGAGAAGTTTACATACTCCTCGCGGTCAGGCTTAATGGTCAGTCCGGCCATGGCAATATCACACTTCTGCTGACCTACGGACAGACATACCGCATCGAAATCCATATTCTGGATAACAAGCTCCTTGCCGAGATACTCTGCAAGAGCTGCCGCAATTTCCATATCAATTCCATAATAGGTGTTATTTTCACCTGCCGTATACTCAAAAGGCTCGAATGCCGCATTGGTAGCAACCACCAGTTGATCCTTGCTCTCATCATAGGTCGCAGAGGTTACTACTTCAGGGGTGCCGTCACCGAAATACTTATTACAGATTTCATCAAAGGTTCCGTTCTCCTGAATTTCCTTAATAAAGGTGTTTACGGATTCCAGCAGTTCCGGCTGAGTCTTATCTACGCCGAAGGCATATTCCTCACTGGTAAGCTCTACTTCTACAACCTTAACGCCTTTCCCTGAACCGGCACCTGTCTCCTCCTTGCCACAGCCTGTCAGCATTGCTGCCATCATGACCGCAGTCATCGCAACTGCAAAAATTTTTTTCATAATCTTCTCCTCCCTGACACGCTCCTATGGCGCATCCTTTAAAATATATGCAAATAATATAACACCATGTGCATAAAAATGCAATGACAAAAAGTGGACACACACACGATGCATGCACCAAAAAAGACTGTTGCTCCGGCAGCCTCCCCGTCTGCTTTTGCAACAGTCTTTTAACTTATCAGCGATATTCCTCCTGTATTTCCACGGACTCAAGGCTGCAGGCTCTTCCGTCCTGCAGTTTGGGCCACTTTTCAATAAACACCCAGTCATCCTTGTGCAGCGCCTTTACCACCACGGTAAGCTTCTCCGGGAAATCAAAGTATCCCAGACTGATGGGCACCTTCTGACCGGTATAGAAATGGTCGTTTATCTTCTCTCCGTTCATGAATATATCCATGCCAAAGCCTGCATAGGAGATCCAGAGCAGGCTGTCACGTCCCCTTTGCCTTGCCGTTTTGTCAAAGCCCTCCGGATAAGCAACCGTGATTTCATAGGACGCGCTTTCCGCCGTCTCGGAAAGCCTTCTGACAGTCGCTGTAGCAGTCTCTGAGCTGCATATTCTCTCATATACGGTCAAACGGCCCTCTTCGCCCTTCTTCTCAAAGCCTTCAGGCACATCCGGCAGCTCCGGCCAGGTCAGTATGCGAGTGGATGCTTCTCCCGTGACTACCGGCACACCGTTTTCCTCCCAGACATAATTATCACTCAATACCAGATAATCCCTGTCCAGAGTTATTTTCCAGGCATTCAGCGCCTGCTCTCTTGTCAGATGAATGATATCAGCTGTTATTCCATTCTCCCAGGCATAATGGGGGTCATAATCACCGTAGAATACGAAGGTATCCTCGTTACCACCCTGTAATCTGCACAGAGGCGTTGCCAGAGCAGAGGTCAGAGTCGCCTTACCGAGCTTCATATGATAAGGGAAAAAGCCGTATGCTCCGCTCTCTAAGTCAACCGCCGGAAATACTACCTTTTCTCCCGCACACATCCCTTCAAAAACAACCTCCCGATGTGCCTCCATGGTACGATGCCTCTGATAGTTATTGAAGAACACATAACCATGCGTATCATCATGTCGGCAGGAGCTTCGCAGCGAATGCATATCCTCCGGCTTGATGGTTTCGTCAAAGATTTCAGCCGGCAGCGCCGCAATATCTTCTCCGAAATCTTTCAGGAAAAGAGATAAAAGTTTAATCTCCTTATAATTATCTGATATTGTACCGTACTGTCTGATGGGTGCATTAAAATCATAATTGATTTCAGGCAGATCATTGACATAGCCTGTTGCTCTGCTCTCCTGTAAGGTGGAGAGCTTACCCTTGGGATTGCTGCCGCCGTGATACATATAATAGCCCAGAAGCGCCACACCGCTGGCAAGCTTCGTAGTTGTCATAGCCCCGATATCCGGCCCCTCCGCCACAGGCCGTCTGTGGCTAGTCACCTGAAGTCCTCCGCCCAGTTCCGCGGTCAGGTAAGGGAATTTCGACTCATCAAAGGTAACGGCATCCTCCACGTGATGATCACAGGCAATCAATGCATCGTTCCGCACATGGCTGATAACATAATTTGTATTAGCAGAAAGCTCCACAATACTCTGATCCCAGGGTGCCTCACAGTAGCCGCCCATAACAGGAATACAGTCTCCGATACAAGCTCCGCCCCAGCCGGTTGCCGTATACAGAGGAACCTCGAAGCCAAGCTCCTTTGCAAGCGCCATCAGTGCACGCATATGCGCTTCACCCTTCTCGCCTCTGTGTCCGCCCACATGACCGTACTCGTTTTCCAGCTGAACCCCGATGACAGGCCCGCCGTCCTTGTCAAAGAAGCCCCTGGACTGTTCAAATATCTGCTCCCAGTACCGTCTCACACAGGCCATATACGTTTCGTCATTACTTCTTAAATCAACACCGTTCCTGCCAAGCTCTACCACCCAGTCAGGGAATCCGCCGTTCCGCACCTCGCCGTGAACCCATGGGCCAAGACGCAGGAATACCTTCAATCCCACCTTCCTGCAGGCTTCCAGATATTTTCTCAAATCTCTGCATCCTGAGAAATCAAAAATACCCTCCTGCTCCTCATGATGAATCCAAATCAGATAAGTGGACACTATCGTCACACCGCCCGCCTTCATCTTGCGCAGAGATTCCTCCCAGAGGTCTTCTCTGTATCTGGTAAAGTGCATTTCTCCCATCACCGGAAACCAGGGCTTTCCGTCCTTCATTAAATAACGATTGTTATAACTGTACTCAGTGCTCATATTCCTCCAATCAGTGTTCTCTCCGTAACGCACACAAATATATTTTTATGAAAAACGCAGCTATGCGCTCTTTGTCAGTCTGAAATTTCTCATGCAAAGATAGATAGTGGGAGAGGAAATCCGTATTCCCACCTTGATGCTCCCAGGCCGGCATCCGCTGATAACAAGTCTCTGCACTGTCCACTGCTCCGTAGGGTGGATAAAGCTTTCTCCTTCACCTGACCCTTCCGCAAAAAGCCGTATGTCCACTCCCGTGGTGTCCACACCCTTTGTCTCCACAGTCAGCAGATATACACCGGCTTCAGGAAGCTCCGCCGTCCTCTCCACCAGAAAGGTAAAGTTTTTAGGGCTTTCCACCTTCAGGGTTTTAGAAGTGCTGCCCGGCTCTCCTTCCTCAAAGCCCACAGTCACCAGTTCCTCGGATTTTTCCATCCGCCAACCCTTTTCAAAGTCAAAAAAATCGCCGTTTTCCAACAGATTTTCTCCCGTATATTCCTGGTTTCGGGTATCTGCACGTTTTACACGCTCCAGCAGTTCTTCAAAGCCCTCGGGAATCTGTTCCATGTCACTCCTGTTCTGCGAAAAAGCTCTGATTCCTTCCATCACTTTTCCTTCACAGTCCAGAAGACCCATGTTCTCTTCCCAGCCGCCCTTTTCTCCCGGCACGCAGAGAGGTTCCCAATAATAAATGCCTCTTCCCATGTTGTCCGGCAGTTCTGCCAGCAGATGCATCACAGCCTGTAATTCCTTGAGCTGTCCCCCGGGGCTCGCAGGCAGACCCCCAATGCGAATCTGCTCCTCATCAATAAAGCCCTTTTTGCTTTCCCTCCAGGCATATGCCGTCTCAGCAATGATAATCGGCTTATGGTAATCCTCCAGAAGCCGGCTCATGGAATCACGCAAATCCAGGTAGGTTCCGTGCCAGAACGGATAATAGGACAGTCCAATTACATCAAAGTCCGAAAGGCCGTTTGCAAGGGCACCTTCAAACCACCTGTGCAGCCAGTCATATCTGCCGCCCTGGTCCAGATGAATCATCACCTGCATACGGTCAGGACCTGCCACCTCTCTGGCTCCACGAATCCCTGCGTTAATCAGACGCACCATGCCCTCATAATCCGGCAGTTCCCCTTCCGGAAACAAAAGTCCGCTCCTGATTTCATTTCCAATCTGCACCATATCCGGCAGTGTTCCCTGGCTTTCAAATGCGAGCAGCGTGTCCCGTGTATAAGCATACACCGCCTCCTCCAGCTGCTCACGACTCAGATTTTCCCAGCTTAAAGGCTTTTTCTGATGTGCAGGATCAGCCCAGAAGTCGGAATAATGAAAATCCAGCAAAAAACTCATGCCGTTTGCCGCTATTTTCTTTGCCATCTGTAAGGTATGGTCCAGACTGCAATATCCCTTTGCTTCCTCTACGTTCTCAGGATTGTTCCAGATTCTCAGTCTGATGGCATTGACACCATATTTTTTTAAAAGTGTGAAGGGCTCTGTGGGCTTCCCGTCCATGTCGCGCACCTGCATACCTTCATCCAGACACTGCGGCAGAAAGGAAATGTCCATTCCCTTATAAAAATCAAGCATTTTCTTACCTCTACTCTTCCTGTTTTCCGCTGGCGGATTTTCTCACCAGAATCTCGTAGTCCATCATTGTTTTTTTCCGGTATTCCCTTCCCTCCAGGAAATTGATGACCTGCTTGCTAATCATGTTTCCCACCTGCTTCGCTGATACATTCACCGTAGTGACCGCGGGTGAAAAGCAGTCAAGATTGGGACTGTTATACAAGGACGCCACAGCCACATCCTTGGGAATCCGGTACCCTTCCGCCTGCAGAGACGACATGACCCGGGTACAGATAATGTCATCGCCGCAGATAATGCACTCTGTTCTTTGCAAAATCAAATCATTTAAAATAGAGTCCAGCATATCCACCTTCAGAGGGCCGGATATCACCTTCTGCTTCTCCGGTGAAATGCCGTTTTTGCGAAGAGCATTGCAAAATCCTCTGTATCTGCTTTTATTTACCATGTAGTCCATATCGTCGATAACGAGAGCAAGCTTACGATAGCCTCTTGATACCAGCAAAGAAGTCAGGCTCTCCGCTGCCGCCTCATTGTCCGTATCAACCTGGATAACATCCTCACATCCGCAGATTCCCGTCAGTCCAACCGGAAAACCGATTTTCGTCAGGTACTGCAGCCCTTTGTCATCCTCCATGCTTCTGGTCAGAATAACAGCGTCCACCTTTTCCTTCTCCACCAGCGTTTTGATGCCGGACACATCGTTGGCTGAACCGGTGGCAATCAGTACATCATAATCCAGAAAAGTCGCCGTCTCGCAGATACCCAGAATACATTCCTGAAAATACGGGCCTCCGTTTGAGTATACGTCAGCCGGAAGAATCACACCCAGATTTCTTGTTGCTTTTGTCTTTGCCTGTATGCTGTTTTGGCTTCCGTTCTGCAATCTGGCAAATTCCTGTATACGTTCTCTTGTGTCCACTCCAATCCTGCCCTTGCCGGACAAGGCTCTGGAAACGGTGCTTTTCGATACTCCCAGGCTTTTCGCCATCTCATCCAGTGTCATAAGGTCAATCCTTTCAAAAAAAGGGAACCACCGCTTCACGCGGCGGTTCCCGTCATTCAATGCTCTGCGTTATCTGTTTGCAACATATGCTGCAGCCTGAGACTCCATCTCAGCGAGGATATCGCGGATACCTGCGCTTTCCATCGCTGCTCTGAACTGCTCCAGAGTTGCATCTACATCATCTACCAGACCATTTACAAGAGGATCATAGTAGGTTGCCAGTGCGGCATCTACTGCTGCCATCTGCGTTGTCACATTGGTGGAATCGAAGTTAAAGCCATCGTAAGGATGCTCACCCTTCACATTGTTGTTCCAAGCATCAAGCATCTCATCATGAGTGTCATCCAGAGCGGTTCTGTTCTCGATGTACTCGGTTCTCTTGATGGTTTCATTCATCCATCCCCAGTTACAGTTAGAGTCAACACCGAAGTTGCTCTCGTCAATTACCTTGTACTGGTCATCGCCAACTGCCTCCCAGTGCTTACCCTCAATACCGAATCTGGTCATATCGTTAATGGTAGGATTGGTGTAAAGCTCATTCAGTACCATCATTGCTCTCTCAGGATTCTTGCTGTTTACGTTGATAGCCACACCATTGTTGATGTAGGAGTTTACCTTCTTAGGCTGAGAGGAAACAGGGTCAACCAGAGTTACGTTCCAGTCAGGATTCTCTGCGTTAGCCTGCTTTGCATAGGTTGTGCAGCTTCCAAGGTTCCAGATCATGCCTGCAGTTCTTCCGGTAAGAAGTCCTGTCTGTCTCTCATCGTTTGAATTCAGAACGTCAGGAGACCAGCAGCCAAGGTCAGCCAGTTCCTTCATCTGTTTGCAGTAATCGGTAAAGCCATCCCAGTCAAGCAGGTAGGTAAAGCTCAAATCGGAAGGATCCTGTGTGTTATACAGAACCAGTTCGCCGGACTTCGGTGCACCACCGGTAGTGGTCAGGCCCTGTGCCTGGAAGTACTGGTACCAGGGACCGCCCTGGCTTGCATACATGCCATGTTCAGCACAAGCCTTGTAGAATGCAACCAGCTCATCCCAGTTGGTAATCTGGCTGATGCCATACTCTTCCATCAAGTCACCGCGGACAGCCAGAACATCCTGACCGAACTCGTTCTGATAGTTGGGTACCATGTAAATCTTGCCGTCAATCTTTGCCTGGCTCCATGCAAGATCGGGAACCGTCTCCCAAATTTCAGGAGCGTAAGTTTTAATGAAATCCTCGGTCATCTCGTAGAAACCACCCAGAGCTACTGTCTGCTCATAGTGAGCCCAGCTGGATGCAGTAAAGATTAAGTCGAAATCCTCACCGCCGGAGAACAGAAGGGAGTACTTGGTATCATGCTCACCCCAGGAAAGAAACTCCACGTTGATGGAGCAGTTCAGCTTCTCCTCCAGAATCTTGTTAATCTCGCCGTAAACCTCATCAAAGTCTGCGCTTCTGTCACCCAACAGATACATTGTCAGGTCAACGTGCTCGGAAAGATCAATTCCACCTGCATTCTCGCTGCCGGACTGTGCCGCACTGCTGCCTGTCGTAGTGTCCTTTGCAGTGGAGTTCGCGGAAGCACCGCTGTCTGAGGAACCGCATCCGGTCAGAAGTCCGGCTGCCATTACTGCACTTAATGTAAGTGCTGCTGCTTTTTTCATGTTCTTTTTCATAGAAACCTCCTTAAATGTATATATAATGAAGTTACATTATATCCATGGTTATTATTTACATCCTTCTGCATCCCGTGAAGAATTGCTCCGTATCCTGTTAGCCTTTGACGGCACCGATTGTAATACCCTGTACAAAGTACTTCTGCACAAAGGGATAAGCCAGAACAATGGGACCGGTTACAACGATGGTCAGAGCCATCTTCAATGTCTGCGTAGGCAGGGATACGGAGCTTACCACCGCACCGCTGACCGTTCCGTTTGCAATCAGCTTCTTGTAACCTTCAATATCATTTATCTTCTGGTACAGGAAGTATTGCAAAGGATATTTCTCCGGAGTCTTGATGTACAGCATTGCGTTGTACCAGTCGTTCCAGTATGCCAGTGCAATAAACAGGCCTACCGTTGCAAGCGCCGGTTTAATCAGAGGCAGAACTACCTGTACTAATGTTCTGAACTCTCCGCAGCCGTCAAT
Source organism: Acetatifactor sp. (assembly GCA_051877795.1). Classification (GTDB taxonomy): domain Bacteria; phylum Bacillota; class Clostridia; order Lachnospirales; family Lachnospiraceae; genus Acetatifactor. The sequence goes on along the minus strand of JBJEJG010000207.1, from coordinate 3,645 downwards.
CTTTGCCGCATCTATCAGAGATTCCGGTATGCCCAGAATATAGCTCTTCATAATCAGCAGATTATATACGCTGAACAGCAACGGCAGGAGCAGCGCCAGATAAGAATCTGCAAGATGGAGAGTCTGTCTGATTAACAAATAGTAGGGAACCAGACCGCCGCTGAACAAAGTTGTAAAGTAGAAGAAGAAAGAAAATGCATTTCTCCACTCAAACTCTTTTCTTGCCAGCACATAAGCCGTCATTGTCTGCAATGCCAGTCCGAGCAGCGTTCCGATGATTGTCAGGCCGATAGTGGTCGCATAAGCCCTGACCACAACCATTGGCTCCTTGAATACCGTCTTATAAGCCTCCAATGAAAAATCCTGAGGAAACAGGCTGAAGCCGTTTTTCAGGATAGCTGCCTCCGAGGAGAAGGAACCGGCCAGAATCATCAGAAACGGAACCAGACAGATAAGCGCCATCAATCCGCAAAAGGTATAAGCAATAATATTCAGTGCAATGACATCTCCGCCACGCTTTACTTTGCCCAAATGATTTGTTCTTGCTGCCATTTTTTCTTCTCCTTTCTTAGAATAAGGTATAATCCCGGTCATACTTACCTACCAGCTTATTGACAAGTACTACCGTAATAAAGCAGAGTACCGACTGGAAGAGACCGATTGCCGCCGACATACCAAAGTCATTGTTCGTAATCAATGCCCTGAAGGTCAGTGTATCGATAACATCCGTATAGTTGTACAAAAGTCCGTTGTTTCCTACCAGGTTGTAGAACATGTCAAAATTGCCCTTGAAGATACCGCCGACGGACAAAAGGAACAGGATAATGGTAGTTGGCATAATCATGGGAATCGTCACCTTGAAGATTCTCTGGAACACATTCGCCCCGTCGATTGCAGCCGCTTCGTAAATCGAAGTATCAATTCCCATAATCGCCGCCAGATACATAACGGAACCGTATCCGACTCCCTTCCATAAATTGAAGAACACAAGGATGAAAGGCCATGCCTCCGGCTTTGTGTAAAAGGTGATTTTCTCTCCGCCCAGCGCCACAATCAGTCTGTTCATGAAACCGTAATCGGAACTGAAAATGTTAAATGCCATAACGCCTACAATAACCCAGGAAATGAAGTAGGGCAGAAACATAATGGATTGTGTCACCTTGCGGTAGTACTTATTATGTATCTCCGTCAGCAGAATTGCCACCGCAATCTGCGTTACTGTGTTTATAATAATGAATGCCACATTATACAGCACCGTGTTTCTGGTTACCAACCCCGCCTGTCCGGACTGGAAGAAGAACTTGAAGTTCTTCAGACCGTTCCATGCGCTTCCCCAGATACCTCCGGCGTAGGTATACTTTTTAAATGCAAGTACAATACCGGTCATGGGGTAATATGCAAAAATCAGTGTGTAAATCACTGCCGGCAGGAGCATCAACAGAAATGCACGGTATTTATAGACCTTCTTAAAAAAACCCTTTACTCCGCCTTTTTTCTTGACTGCCACTTTACTGCTCACGGTTTCTCCTTCCTTGTTGCGCAATCTGTCGCGCACACTGTTGCTCTTCTGTTTTTGTGCTTTTTTGTTATTTCTTACTATGTTTACATTATATTCCTTGTTCTTTTTGTAGTCAATGCACTGTATATCCAAAATAGAATCCGTCAAAAAGCACAACAATTATTCAAAAGCGCAAAAATGTGCGCAACATTCGTTTCCGAATGTTGCGCACCGTTGTTTCTCCTATTGCTCAGCCTACTGCTCTATCTGTCCGCCATACTTGTCGGCATACTTAATTCTGTAGATTCTTTTCAGAGAGTCATTAATACGTTCCTCGGAAATCTTCCCGTCACGCACCGCCTGTAAAACACCGTTATATGCCGCCTCGAAATCCTCCGGCATCAGAATCATATCACACCCGGCACGGATTGCCATGATAGCCGCTTCCTCCGCACCATAATAATCAGAAATGGAACTCATATTCAACGCATCCGTAATGATGACACCGTCGAAGCCCATCTCTCTGCGAAGAATATCCGTTACAAGCTTTTCGGAAAAGACACAGGGCTCACTGTCACCCGTGATGCCCGGCGCAGCTGCCGTAGTAATCATAACCATATCGGCTCCCGCATCAATCCCTGCCTGGAAGGCCACGAATTCCTCACTTCTGAACTGCTCTTCCGTCCTGTCTATTGTGGATAATCCATTATGAGGGTCATCCGCAGTGCCGCCCATGCCCGGGAAATGCTTCAGACAGGAGGCAACCCCCTGTTCTTTCAGACCCAGCACCACAGAACCTGCCATTTCACCTACGCTTTGCGCGTCAGAGCCAAAAGAGCGATCCGCCATAATACTGTTTTCCACATTTGCCAGATCTGCCACCGGAGCAAAATCAAGATTAAATCCAAGACCCTTTAAAGTGCTTCCGATGGTCTGTCCCGCCTGATAAGCCGCCGGCACGCCGCCGGTTTCCCCGATAGTTTTTGCGGAGTCTACCTTCGGACCTATGCCTGCGTCCGCCACGCGCGCCACACTTCCTCCCTCCTCATCAACTGCCAGGAAAATCGGATACTTGGTGTATAACTGTGTATTGTCCAGCATTTCCTTAATCTGCTCTTCAGACTGTATATTCTTACTGAAATAAACGATACCGCCCACCGCATACTGGGTCAGCGCCTTCTGAGTTCCTTCGCCGGCCTTTACCGCGGTTGATACACCTGTGATAGCCTCCGGAGTCACGATAAACAGACCTGCCACCTTGTCCTCCAGCGGCATCACACTGATTCCCTCGTCCACGATTCCGTCAAGCTTCTGCTCCGGCGTCAGTTCCACCACCTCAGGTGATGGCTCCGGAGTCTGTATCACTTCCTCAGAGCTGAGTATGTTATCAATTGCAGCCTGGCTGCTCTCTATCGCTTCCTGCTGCCGGTCTTTATCTGCCGTAAACGCCCTCACGCCCAATATAACACCGGCCGCAATCAGTAGCACCATGGCTCCCAGAACCGTATAGGAAATTATCTGGTTTCTGATTCTTCTCTTTCTTCTCGCTTCCCGCTTTTCCTGCTGCTTTTCATCCATTTTAAATTCCGTACCTTTCCATACCTGTTTTCCTTTCTTTTCATAATAACCTATATCCATTCCTTTTTCTACAGGAAATGTTTTCTTTTTACAAAAAAATGAGAGAGCGTATTGATTCCATTTCAATCAATACGCTCTCTCAGACTTCGTAATCCAAAGGACCCTACCTCTCTTTCTTATTCTGTTGTCTTTTCTTCCATTTCATCTTTCGTGCTTTTCCACTTTTTCTTTTGTACTTGGGTACTGTAACATTCTGAATTTTTTCTTCAGTAACTTGTCACTTTTTCTTCTGTGTACTTACACTACAGGTTCTTCTTTTGTTCCTTATTCATTTGTACCTTAATGGAAGATTTTTGTTTTTGTTTTCTCTTTTCTTTTGTTGATTTTATATTACAGCATATCCCAATATTTGTCAACACATTTTTATAATTTTCTTTAAAAATTTGTAATTTTTTCCAAATTACAGTAATTATTCTGATTTTTTTAATTCATACGGACAATCAAAGGATTGGGACAATCGAGTAGGAGGGGATTTTGATTAAATCCCCGACCTCTCACACCACCGTGCG
>JBJEJG010000206.1:0-7348 GCA_051877795.1 Acetatifactor sp. | reverse complement strand
CTCGGTTATACCAATCTGGACAGTGAGAAGGGCTTTACCTTCTTCCAGAATTTCCTGAAGGATACCGGTATTCTGGAGCAACTGGAGGCACTTGGCATTCAGGACGGTGATACTGTGCGTATGTATGGATTGGCGTTCGATTATTATAAATAAGTTTTGAAGCTGCCGGAGGGCGGCAGAATGAGAGGGAATATGACAAGTAAGCAGAGAGCCTATTTAAAAAGTCTGGCCAGCAATCTGAATCCGATTTTTCAGGTGGGAAAATCAAGCCTGACACCGGAACTGACGGAAGCTATCGGAGAGGCCTTCAACAAAAACGAGCTGATAAAGGTTGCGGTGCTGAAAAATTGTGCGGATGATCCCAATGAGATTGCCGGGATGGTGGCAGAGAGAACCCATTCGCAGGTGGTACAGGTCATCGGTAAAAAATTCGTTCTCTATAAGCCTGACAAGGATAAGCCGAGGATAGTGCTTCCCGATGCAAAGAGCTCCTTCAAGGCGTAATGATATGCGGAAAATAGGTATTATGGGAGGTACCTTCGACCCCATTCATGTGGGGCATTTGATGTTGGCTGAATGGGCCATGGAGGAAGCCGGACTGGAAGAGGTCTGGGTAGTTCCCACAGGTGTTTCATATATGAAGGCAGGAAGAAGCATTCTGCCCGGGCATGAGCGGCTGCATATGGCAGAGCTAGCGACAAGAGACAATGCAAGGTTTCGCTGTCTTGACATTGAAATCAGGAGAGAAGGATATACTTATACCTATGAAACTTTGGAACTGCTAAAAAAACAGAATCCCAATACGGAAATTTTCTTTATTGTCGGAGCAGACTGCCTTTTTGCCATAGAGAACTGGAGGCATCCTGAGAAAATTTTCGGAACCTGTACTCTGGTGGCGGCAGTGCGGAATGATGCTTCCATGAAAGAGATGGAGGAAAAGCGGAGGTATCTGCTGGAAAAGTTCGGCGGTAATATTATTTTGATGCCCTTTGTACGGATGTCCGTGACTTCTACGGAAATCAGGGAGCGGATTCGGAGGGGAAAGAGCGTCAGGTATATGGTACCCCGGGAGACGCTCGCCTATATAGAAGAAAAGGGATTTTATCGAGATGAAGAAGACAGACAGCATGAGACAACTGAGCAAGGCAATGAAGAAGGTTCAGGACAGTAGGCGGTATGAGCATACTCTGGGTGTGGCATATACGGCAACAGCATTGGCAATGAGGTACAATGCCCCGCTGAAGGAAGCACAGATGGCAGGAATGCTCCATGACTGTGCAAAATGCCTTTCTGACGAAAAGAGGTTATCAATCTGTGAAAAGCACCGGATTTCTGTGACGGAAGTGGAACGTCGGAACCCTTTTCTGCTGCATGCCAAGGTAGGAGCTTATCTTGCTGAAAAAAAGTACGGCGTGAGGAATCAGGATGTTCTCAATGCGATTCGGTATCATACTACCGGCAGGGAGAATATGAGTCTGCTTGAAAAAATTGTTTTTGTGGCAGACTATATTGAACCCGGAAGAAAACAGGCTCCGAATCTGCAGGAAATCCGTCAGCTTGCCTTTATGGATATTGACAGGGCAATGCTTCGCATTCTGGAGGATACGGTACATTACTTAAACGGAGGCAGCGGTGAAATTGATCCGGCAACGGAGGTTACCTTAAGCTTTTACAAAACGGCAGTTGAGAATAAAGGATAGAAAAAGGGAGGCAGTATGGAAAAAAACAATTCACTTGAAATGGCGAAGCTTGCCATAGCAGCACTGGAGGATAAGAAGGCAGAGGATGTTCGTGTGATTGACATCAGCGAGGTATCTGTGATTGCGGATTATTTTATTATTGCAGGCGGAAGCAACCGCAGCCAGATTCAGGCGCTCTCCGATAATGTGGAGGAAAAACTGGGCAGAGAGGGAATGCCGGCGAAGCAGATTGAAGGATATGATACCGCAAACTGGATTCTGCTGGATTTCGGAGACATTATCGTGCATATTTTTGACAAGGAGAACAGGCTTTTGTACGACCTGGAACGTATCTGGCGAGACGGAAAACAAGTTGATATAAAGAGTCTGTAAAAGAGTCGCTGATATGTAAGAAGCCTCGGATACTACTGGATGTATCCGGGGCTTTTTTGCGCAGACAGAAATTGGCTCCTTTTGTCAGGCCGCATCATTGCTGCCAAGATGCATGTAGAAGCTGATCAGATAAAGCCCGCAGATTCCGACGAGAGTGTATACCACTCTGGAAAGCCAGGACATTTCGCCAAAGAGAAGTGCTACAAAATCGAAGCGAAATAAACCAATCAGCAGCCAGTTGACAGCACCGATGATGACAATGGTGAGTGCAGTTCCGTCCAGATATTTATTTCCCATATCTTCAGCCTCCATAATGCAAAGTTTGCACGGCTTTTGGACCGGCTGTCATTATTGTCCGCAAACTGAAATTTTTTATGCTTGATTTTTTAGAAAAAATTAATTCTTTCTTGACAAAGAAAAGGCATTAGCGTATGATGAAAAAATGATAATTATACTTGTATACAATTATCACGGCATAAGCGACAAAAGGTTTATGTCAAAGTAAAGGAGGAAAACATTATGAAGAAATTCAACAAATTTGTCAGTGTTGCTTTAGCTTCCGCAATGGTTCTGTCCATGGCAGGCTGCGGCTCTGACGCAAGTACAAGTGGCAGTTCAGCTGATGCATTTAAGATTGGCGGCATCGGACCTACCACCGGTGGTGCTGCTGCATACGGACTTGCCGTACAGAATGCTGCACAGCTGGCTGTAGATGAGATCAATGCTGCAGGCGGTGTAAACGGTTATAAGCTGGAACTGAATTTCCAGGATGATGAGCTGGATGCGGAGAAATCTGTCAATGCATACAATACCTTAAAGGACTGGGGCGCACAGATTATTCTTGGTTCTGTTACCAGCGGCTGTTGTATTGCAGTAACTGATAAGACAAAGGAAGACAACATGTTCCAGCTGACTCCTTCCGGATCTGCTGTTGCATGTACACAGTATGACAATAACTTCCGTGTATGCTTCTCCGATCCTGCACAGGGTGCCGCATCCGCACAGTACATCGGTGAGAACGGCCTTGCTTCCAAGGTTGCGATTATCTATGACAGTTCAGATACTTATTCCACAGGTATTTATGAGAGCTTTGTAAGCGGTGCTGCAAGCCAGCCTTTTGAAATTGTTTCCGAAGAAGCATTTACCGCCGACAGCAAGACTGATTTTTCAGTCCAGCTTCAGAAGGCACAGGATGCAGGTGCAGAGTTGATTTTCCTGCCTATCTATTATCAGGAGGCATCTCTGATTCTGACTCAGGCAAACGGTATGGGATATGCGCCTAAGTTCTTTGGCGTGGACGGTATGGATGGTATCCTGACCGGTGTTGATAACTTTGATAAGAATCTGGCTGAGGGCGTTATGCTGCTGACTCCTTTTGCAGCAGATGCAACCGATGACCTGACTGTTAAGTTTGTGGCTGCTTATCAGGAAAAGTTCGGCGAGATTCCCAACCAGTTTGCAGCAGATGCGTATGATGGTGTCTATGCTCTGAAGGCTGCAATTGAGAAGAGTGGTGTAAAGCCTTCCGACAGCGTATCTGATATCTGTGAAGGTCTGAAGGGTGCTTTCGTTGAGATTTCCATTGACGGCCTGACCGGTGAGGGCATTGTATGGGATGCTGCAGGAGAGCCCAACAAGGCTCCTAAGGCAGTTATCATTGAAAATGGTGCATATAAGGCAATGTAATTCTTAGTGTAACCAACGGGGGTTGCCTATTAGGGGCAGCCCCTGAATTTTTTAGAAGAAAGAGAGAACCTGCAGATGCCTTTAAGAGTCTGTAAAAGCAAGGTGCAGAGTCTTAAAGTTATTTGTTGCCCGAATGGTATGCGTCTGATATAATGAGCACAAAAGAAAAATAAGCGGCTGCAAAGCAGACATTTGTTTTTCGAACTTCCGAAGGAAGTTTGCGCCAGTTAACGAGTGAACCAAACGGCGAGGGAGGTATTTATGAGCTTTATAAAATATTTGATTAGCGGAATCAGTCTTGGAAGTGTATATGCATTGATTGCATTGGGCTATACCATGGTATACGGTATTGCAAAAATGCTGAACTTTGCACACGGAGATGTCATCATGATTGGTGCATTTACTACATATACCATTTGCAGTACACTGGGGCTGCCTCCGGCAGTGGGTGTTCTTGCCGCAGTGGTACTTTGTACCCTGTTGGGAATGGGAATAGAAAGGGTTGCCTACAAGCCTTTGAGAAAGGCTGCGTCACCCCTTGCAGTATTGATTACGGCAATCGGTGTCAGCTATTTGCTTCAGAATATTGCTTTGCTGATTTTCGGAGCAAATACAAAGGCTTTTGCTTCTGTGGTTTCTGTTCCTGCATTGGAACTGGCAGGAGGTGCAATCTCCGTGACCGGTGAGACTATTGTGACAATTCTTTCCTGTATTGCCATTATGATATGTCTGATGCTTTTTATTCATAAGACAAAGGCCGGTCAGGCCATGCTTGCGGTTTCCGAGGACAAGGGAGCAGCCCAGCTTATGGGAATCAATGTAAACGGTACCATTGCGCTGACATTTGCCATCGGCTCCGCACTTGCGGCCATTGCGGGTGTGCTTCTCTGTTCCGCCTATCCGTCACTGAATCCTTATACCGGCTCCATGCCCGGTATCAAGGCATTTGTGGCTGCTGTGTTTGGCGGAATCGGTTCTATTCCCGGAGCCTTTCTCGGCGGTATTCTGCTTGGAATTATTGAGATATTTGCAAAAGCCTATATTTCCTCTCAGGTTGCGGATGCCATTGTGTTTGCGGTATTGATAATTGTTCTGCTGATTAAGCCTACCGGTATTCTCGGCAGAAACATTCAGGAAAAGGTATAAGGGAGTGGGTGAAAAGTATGCAGACAGCTTTCATGACAAAACTGAAGAGCAATAAGACTTTAAAAAGCAATCTCATTACCTTTGGGATGGTTATCATTGCATATATTCTCATAGAAATTTTGATGTCGGCAGGTGTTTTATCGAATCTGTTGAAGGGGTTGTTGGTTCCTCTTTGTGTTTATGCAATCCTTGCGGTGTCTCTGAATCTGACGGTAGGCATTCTGGGGGAGCTGAGCCTTGGACATGCAGGTTTTATGTGTGTGGGCGCATTTTCCAGCGCTTTTTTCTCCAAGTGTATGCAGGACGTGATTCCCATCGCCGGAGTCAGGTTTACACTGGCAATTATTATCGGCGCTCTCAGTGCGGGTCTTTTCGGTATCCTGATTGGAATTCCGGTACTGCGTCTGAAGGGAGATTATCTTGCAATTGTGACACTGGCCTTCGGAGAAATTATTAAGAATCTGGTAAATATTCTCTATGTGGGAATTGATGAAAACGGATTTCACTTTTCCACCAAGAGCTCTCTTGAGTTGAACTTAAGCGAGAATGGAACGGTTATTATACAGGGGGCCCAGGGTATTACCGGGACGCCGCATGATTCTAATTTTACCATTGGAATTGTCCTGCTTTTGCTTACTCTGTTCATTGTGCTGAATCTGATTCACTCCAGAGACGGACGAGCCATTATGGCAATTCGGGACAACACGATTGCGGCAGAATCTGTAGGAATCAATATCACAAAGTATAAGCTGATGGCATTTTCACTTTCGGCGGCTTTGGCCGGTTTGGCAGGTGTACTCTATGCACATAATCTTTCCACGCTGACTGCACTTCCTAAAAACTTTGGCTATAATATGTCCATTATGATATTGGTATTTGTCGTTTTGGGAGGCATTGGCAATATCAGAGGTTCCATTATTTCTGCAGTGGTTCTTACTTTGCTGCCTGAACTGCTCAGAGGTCTGAATGATTACCGTATGCTGATATATGCAGTTGTACTGATTGTCATGATGCTCTTTAACTGGGCACCGGCATGTATTCAGTGGCGTGAAAAGATGACCTATAAGCTGAAGAGCAGGAAAACATTAAAGACAAAGGGAAAGGAGGCTTAAGTTATGGCATTATTAGAGGTAAAAAACTTAGGCATTTCCTTTGGCGGCTTAAGAGCGGTTGATGATTTTAATGTTGAAATCAAAAAGGGCTGTCTCTATGGTCTGATTGGACCAAATGGTGCCGGTAAAACGACAGTGTTTAACCTGTTGACCGGTGTCTACAAACCGGATGAGGGGATTATCAGTCTGGACGGTCAGGATATTACCGGAAAAAAGACGATTGACATCAACCGTGCAGGTATTGCCAGAACGTTCCAGAATATTCGCTTATTTAAGGAGCTGTCTGTGGCAGATAATGTCAAGGTCGGACTGCATAACCATTTGCACTACAGTACGCTGGAAGGTATTTTGCGTCTGCCGAAATATCGTGCTGTGGAAAAACAGATGCAGGAGGAGGCTCTGGAGCTTCTGAAGGTGTTTGATCTGGATGGTGAAGCGGAGACGCTGGCATCTAACCTGCCTTACGGTAAACAGCGTAAGCTGGAGATTGCCAGAGCACTTGCCACTAAACCAAAACTGCTCCTTCTGGATGAGCCTGCGGCGGGAATGAATCCAAACGAGACACAGGAACTGATGGATACCATCGGATTTGTGCGTGAACATTTTGACATGACAATTCTTTTGATTGAGCACGATATGCGGCTTGTAAGCGGAATTTGTGAGGAACTCACGGTTCTGAACTTTGGTCGGATTCTCTGTCAGGGAAAGACTGCGGATGTGCTGAATAATCCTGAAGTGATTAAGGCGTATCTCGGCGAATAAAAATCGTCTCACGCGGATTGCGGGAACAGGAGAGAGGTATAGATATGTCCATGCTGGAAGTAAAAGATTTAAAAGTATATTACGGTATGATTCAGGCCATTAAAGGAGTTTCCTTTCATGTGGAAGAAGGGGAGATTATCGCTCTGATTGGTGCAAACGGTGCTGGAAAGACGACGATTCTGCATACGATATCGGGGCTGATTTCGCCCAAGGAGGGAAGTGTTACCTTTGAGGGAACAGATATTGTAAAAACTCCCGGGCACAAGATTGTGTCCATGGGTATGGCACATGTCCCGGAAGGCAGGCGTGTTTTTGCCCAGCTTTCCGTACTTCAGAATCTGAAATTGGGAGCCTATACCAGAAAAGATAAGGATGAGCTTCAGCAGACTCTGAAGACAGTGTTTGAGCGCTTTCCCAGACTGGAAGAGCGACAGAATCAGCTGGCAGGTACTTTGAGCGGCGGTGAACAGCAGATGCTTGCCATGGGCAGAGCGCTTATGTCCCACCCGAAATTGATTTTGATGGATGAGCCTTCCATGGGGCTTTCTCCCATCTTTGTAAATGAGATTT
>JBJEJG010000205.1:0-7351 GCA_051877795.1 Acetatifactor sp. | reverse complement strand
ATATAGTATTCAATACTACATGACAACTGTTTCTTTTAAGAAAGTTCATCTTATTTTTCCTTTTCATCCCTTTACTTTACAACTTTAGTATGATAAAATATCCTCAGTCAGGCTGTAAAACTTCACAGCGCAAAAGTGATAAGAGAGGTATTGAGAAAATGAATAAAAAAATTAAGACAGAAGCCGTAGATTCCCTTTTTGATGCTATCCTTTGCCTGGAAAACCGCGATGAATGCTACAGCTTTTTTGAAGATTTGTGCACTGTAAACGAACTGCTCTCCCTGTCGCAGCGTTTCGAGGTGGCTGCCATGCTGAAAAGCCACAAGACCTACCTTGAAATCGCAGAAAAAACAGGTGCTTCCACTGCTACCATCAGCCGTGTAAACCGCTCTTTAAATTACGGAAATGACGGCTATGATATGGTGTTTGGCAGGATGAACCTGCTCACCGAAAAAAGAGAAGAAAAATAGACAAAAAAGGCACCAAAGCAAAACTCTGGTGCCTTAACTATTGCCCTTTACTGCTCTTCAGCTGCCTCTGCAGCAGCTTCAGCGCTATTCTCCGCTTCCACTTCTTTCAGGGCCTCCGCGATTGCAGCCTTGGCCGATTTCTTGTTGGCTCTCATTGTCCGTCCGCTTGGTCTTGGTCTTCTGGCGGACACATCCTGATTCATATCGCATTTTCCCTGAAAAATCGCTTTTTCATCTATAACAATCGTTCCGGTGGTAATATCACCAATCACCTTTGCTGTCACAGTCAACTCCACCTTTTCCGGCGCAGTTATATTTCCATCCACCTCGCCGCCGATAACAGCTGCTGCGGCAGAAACATCCCCATTGACAGTGCCTGCCGCTCCTACAATCAGAGTTCCCGTAACTGTCACATTACCATTGACACAGCCATCAATTCTGACAGAGCCTTCAGCCGCAAAATCGCCGTTGCACTCTGCGCCTTTTCCAATAATGGTAGTAATCACAACATCTTTCTTTTTCATGTCACTATTGACCTCCTCAATGTATTTAACCGCTGATGACAAGCATATCCATGGGATTGATATACGCTCCGTCCTTCATCATCTGATAACCCAGCTTACTGTTTTCATCGCTAATCAGAAACAATGTTGTCCCCTGGGTCACTTCCTCACCCTGTTTTACTTTCACGTCACCCTGATTTCTGTATATGGTCACATAGCCATTTCCATGGTCAATCCAGATATTATGCCCATATTCACTGTCATCGTTGACCGCTACCACCGTTCCGCTGGCTGTAGACACAACCATAGCTCCGGCTGCAGCAGTAAAGATACACATGGGGTCTCCTTCTGTAACCTCTTCCATGGAAGCCGAGCCCGTCAGAGGAAACTCTGTCGGCGTAGTCTGCTTTTCCAGCTGCTCTGACAACTGGTTTTCGCTCTGTGTCTTTTGATTTACCGTATCACTCAAAATCTGCACTGTCTCATTCAGTGACGCAACCTGTGTTTCCAGTTCCGCTTTCTCCTGCTCCAGCAGCGCAATCGCTTCCTGTTGTTTCATCGACTCCGTCTCTTTCTCCATCATGGCATCCTGCTCGTAAACAAAATAGCCAATCAGGACACCTATTGCAATGCAGAGAAGAAGCAACATTCCATACAGGAGCCCGGGATGAAGACGATACTGTTTCACTCCCGCATCCACCGCATCCGATGTCACTAGAAGCATATGGCGGCTCTTACGCTTATGTCTTACACGCTTCATAAAAAGTCACCTCCGGCAAAACACGAATAAAGATATTTTACCATAAGGAACCTTTCACATCAACGAGGATTTAACATTTTTGTAACATTTTTCCAAAGAAAAATTAAGATTTTCCCAGCCTGCATAAATTTGCAATATTTTTTTTGTGCAAAACATACAATCATATGGCTTTCCTGCAGATTTCCAAAACTCTCTCCCACTGCATTCTGCCTCCGAAAAGGTCGAGGGCGCTTCCGATTGTCACGTTCAGATGCTCCTGTCCAATCTGCTGCAGCAGCCTTAAATCTTCATAGCTGTGAACGCCTCCCGCATAAGTCATGGGCTTCTTTCCCCAGCATCCCAGCAGTTCAACAAGTCCCTGTTCTATACCTTCCGCTTTTCCCTCCACATCAACCGCATGAACAAGGAATTCGTCACAGAAGTCGGAGAGTCTTTCCAGAAGCGTTTCATCCACACGCTCCTCCGTAAGCTTCTGCCATCTGTCCGTCACCACAAGATAACCCCTCTCTGTTCTTTTGCAGCTGAGATCCAGTACAAGATGCTCCCTTCCCACTGCCGCCACCATTTTTTTCAAACGATCATAATGAATTTTACCATCCCGGAACACATAGGATGTCACAATCACATGAGAAGCGCCCGCCTCCAGAAAACCGGCGGCATTTTCCGGTGTTATGCCTCCTCCGACCTGCATCCCGTCGGGATAAGCCCGAAGTGCTGCAAAAGCCTGTTGTCTCGTCTCCTCATAAAATTCACTGTCAACCGGATTCAACAGAATGATATGCCCTCCCTTTAGACCGGCATCCCTGTATAACTTTGCAAAAAAAGCGGCATCCTGATTTGATACAAAATTTTCTTTCGCCTGATTTCCTGCATCCTTCAGGCTCCCACCCACAATCTGTTTCACCTTTCCGTTATGAATATCAATGCATGGTCTGAATTCCATATTTATACCCGTGCCTTCCGCGCATAAGCCTCATCCCTCCGGGAACAGGCGCACATACTTTTCATTTTTTGAAAAATGAATATTTTTTTTCTTTCTTCACATACTACTGACAATCAGCCGTCCCACGCATTATGAGAACGCACTATGACGGACTGATTATCAGCAAATTAAGCAGAATGGAGGAAACTATGAAAAAATCAAGACATTTTGCAGGAGCAAAAAAGCTTCTGGCGTTGGGACTGGTTCTTGCTTATATGTGTATGGCAACCGCCTGTACCAACGGCAACAAGGGCAGCAATTCCGGCAGTATGGCCGGAAACGGCTCCCAGACTGAAAACAATGCCGGAACAAATAACAATGCAGGCACCACCGGCACCAATAACAACGGCACTGTAAACGACACCAACAACGGCACCAACAACACTGGCACTGTAAACAACAATAACACGACTGACATCCCCAACGAAAACCATAACACTGCCACCGAAGGCACTGTAAACAACAATGGTTCCGTGCTGGATGACGCAGGAAATACAATCAGTGATGTAGTCGACGACGCTGCCAACGGCGTATCCGATATTACCGATGACCTGATTGGTGACGGTCATAATAACGGTACTACCACAAATAATGGAACCGGTACAGGAACCACAAACGGCACTGCCGTAAACGGCGGTACCGCAGGCGGCGCCGCGCGTTAAGCCCGGTCTGCCTTTTAAGCTGCAGCAAGACTTTCAGGCGTCTACCTGTGCACAGAATGTGTGACGCCTGAAAGCACTTATGCCTGCCCAGCACAATGCTGTTTTACTCTTCCATAATGGTTCCGTCCCTGTATGCTTCCAGCAGCTCCTCCAGATAATAGATATTTTCCTGAATTTCCTTTCCGGTGTCTGTATCCGCCACCAGCTTTCTGCGCTGAAATGTCTCAACCTCAATCGAGTCAGAAAAAATATCGGATTCATTTATGATTGCCGCTCTTGCCGATTCAAAGGGCTCATGTGCAACAAGGCGCAGACCTCTGGAATTACATACCAGCGTATATCCGGCAATCCCGGTCTTTTTCTGATAGGCTCTGGAAAAACCGCCATCGATAACCAGCAGCTTACCGCCACATTTAATAGGCGACTCTCCATGAATCTGTTCCACCGGAACATGTCCGTTAATGATATGGGCATCCTTTGTATCCAGCCCAAATTCCTGCAGAATATGATTTACGGTCTCCTCCCGCTCAAGGAGCTGATAATAGCTGTTCTTCCGTTCCAGCTTCGCCTCTTCTTCCGCGACAAAGTATCCCTCAAAGGTCGCCATTTTCTCCTTGCCGAATACAGGCGAACCTTTTCCTGTCCAGATATACCACATCATATCCTGGCCTGCGGCGCGCTCTGCCTGATCCTTGGCATAATAGCCTCTTCTGGCATAATATTCCAGAATATCATAAAGAGCCTTTCCCTTATATTCCCGTCCGTATATCTCCACTCCTGCAAAGCTGCCATCAGGATTCATTGGCACGCAGCCATGAAACAGAAGATTTCCGTTATAAATCTTGTACATGCCTCCCTTGGCGTACAGGAACCTCACATGACGCTGCAGCTTCTCACATTTCATGAAAGCCTGCTGAAGGCGAACCATGACCTTGCTCTCCTCTTCTGTCAGTTCAAAAGGCTTTTCCGGGTCTATCGTCGGGAAATCCATATCAAGCATCCGGTATTCCTTGCCCGAGATGTTAACGGTTCCCTTCTCATAATCAATTCGATCCAAAAGCATCCTTTCTTCCATATGGAACTCCGGATGTCTCATGATAAGCTGTCCCTCCAGTTTAAACTGGATAATAGCCATGGCCTTGTGCATCTTGGTGTCAAGACTTAAATCCTTCGTGTTGTAATCCGTGTTGAAGCGTATGTCAAAGACATCACAGTTGACATTGCTGTA
Organism: Acetatifactor sp.; assembly: GCA_051877795.1. Classification (GTDB taxonomy): domain Bacteria; phylum Bacillota; class Clostridia; order Lachnospirales; family Lachnospiraceae; genus Acetatifactor. The sequence goes on along the minus strand of JBJEJG010000205.1, from coordinate 2,746 downwards.
TACCTCCATGGCGAAGGTTGCAAGCGGCAGAAGGTTGATGCCGTAGCCGTCCTCTATGGTAGCCAGATTCCCGTAACGCGCCGCCATGCGGATGACATTTGCAATACAGGCAAGATGCCCGCTTGCAGCTCCCATCCATACCATATCGTGATTTCCCCACTGCACATCCACAGAATGATAATCACAGAGTGTATCCATGATAATATGGGGTCCGGGCCCCCTGTCATAAATATCTCCAACTATATGAAGATGATCAATGACAAGGCGCTGAATCAGATGGCTCAGTGCTATAATAAACTGCGGTGCCCTGCCGATTCTGATGATGGTATGAATGATTTCATTATAGTATGCTTCCTTGTCCTGAATCTCTTCCTTCTCTGTAATCAGCTCTTCAATCACATAGGCAAAATCCTTCGGGAGCGCCTTTCTCACCTTTGACCGGGTATATTTGGAGGAGACACGTTTAATCATCTGCACCAGCCTGTGAAGGGAAATTTTGTACCAGTCCTCAATGTTTTCCTCTTCCCTCTGGGCAATTTCCAGTTTTTCCTCCGGATAATATATCAGGGTTGCCAGACTTTTTTTGTCCCTGTTGCTGATGGTGCTGCCGAATTCTTCATCAATTTTTCTGCGTATGGAACCGGAACCGTTTTTCAGCACATGATTGAATTGCTCATACTCTCCGTGAATATCTGTCAGAAAATGCTCCGTCCCCTTGGGAAGATTTAAGATAGACTGCAAGTTAATAATCTCTGTCGACGCTGCCGCGATATTTTTGTATTGCTTTGCCAAAGCCTTTAAAACCCGTCTGTCCTTCTCGTCCATAAAGTGTCTCCCTTTTATATCTTCTTATCAGACAATCAGCCCAAAACATCCTCTATCACATTGCTCATATCATACATTCCCGCAGGCTTTCCCGCCAGAAACTTTGCCGCCTGCACTGCACCTCTTCCGAATACCGCCTTGGAATATGCTGTATGGGAAAATGTCACGACCTCATCCGTCCCTGCAAAAATCACATCATGGTCTCCCACAATTGTCCCGCCTCTCACGGCGCTGATACCGATTTCCTTCTGCGGCCGCTTCTCTCTTCTGGTGCTTCTGTCATAAACATATGTATATTCATGATTCAATTCCTCATTAATGGAATCTGCCAGCGCAAGAGCTGTTCCGCTGGGCGCATCTACCTTTAAATTGTGGTGCTTTTCCACAATCTCCATATCAAAACCGGCATTTGCCAGCACATCCGCAGCATTTTTGACCAGCTTCAGCAGCAAATTGATTCCCAGTGACATATTGGCCGATTTCAGGATTGCCGTCTTCCCGGAAGCCTCCTTCACCCTTACAAGCTGTGCTTCGGAAAGTCCTGTAGTACACAGCACACAGGGCACTTTTTTCTCTGTGCAGTACTCCAGCAGCCCATCCACCGCTGCGGCTGCAGAAAAGTCAATAATACAATCTGCCTCCACTGTACATTCCCCGATACTATGAAAAACGGGATAAGGATTGTGCCCGTCATCCCATGCATCCACTCCGGCCACCAGCTCCACCGTCTCGTCCGCAGCAATCAGTCCGCTGATTACCTGACCCATTTTCCCGTTGCATCCGTGCATGATTACTCTTATCATCTGATTTTCCTCCACAATGTCATATCATACTCGCAAATGCGCACTTCGTGCTTTCCTGTCTGCTGCGCAGACGGTTTGCTCGTTATCGCGCAGAAAACCAAATGCCGCATTCTGCGTCGCTTGGTTTTCTATCCGCGTACATTATATCATAAATATCCCACCCCGGAAAGGGTGGGATATTTTTTTCACAATCTATAATATGCCATATGTCCTCATAGCTTTTTCCAGCCTCTGGGCATTTGCTTCCTCCATCTCTGTCAGGGGCATTCTCAACGGCCCCGCGGCAAAACCCATAAGATTTAATGCTTTCTTCACGGGAATGGGATTCACCTCACAGAACAGCGCATTACATAAATCAAGCGCCTCCAGCTGTAGGCGGCAGCTTTCCTTCACGTCGCCGTCCAGGAATCTCTGGCAGATTTCATGGGTCTGGGCAGGAGCTACATTGGAGAGCACGGAGATGACACCGATACCGCCCAGAGACATAATGGGAACAATCTGGTCGTCATTCCCCGAATAGATATCCACACATCCGCCGGAGATGGCAGCAAGGTGTGCAATCTGGCTGATGTTGCCGCTGGCTTCTTTGACACCCACAATATTCTCAACATCCCTGCAGAGTCTCACCACCGTCTCAGGCAGGATATTACAGCCGGTTCTGCTCGGAACATTGTACAGCAGAATAGGAATCTTCACAGACTCCGCAACAGCCTTGAAATGCGCATACAATCCATTCTGAGTCGCTTTATTATAGTAAGGGCTCACCAGAAGCAGTCCATCCACTCCGTACTTCTCTGCCTCTGTCGAAAGATAAATCGCAGTTTCCGTACTATTAGAACCGGTACCCGCAATTACGGGAATTCGTCCTGCAACCTTTTCCACACAATATTTGATGACATCCAGATGCTCCTCATGGGAAAGCGTTGATGCCTCGCCGGTTGTACCACATACAATGATGGCGTCCGTTCCCTTTTCAATCTGAAACTCCACCAGCCTTGCAAATTCCTCATAATTTACAGTTCCGTCCTCGTACATTGGAGTTACAATAGCAACTCCTGCTCCTCTAAAAACAGCCATTTTTCATCCTCCTAACCTTACTTTCCTTATCGTGTAAAAAA
>JBJEJG010000204.1:0-7420 GCA_051877795.1 Acetatifactor sp. | reverse complement strand
CTCTCTATCTGTGCAGCCGTTGCACCTCTGTGCTCCTCAATATAGAGTCTCACCTTTCCGTAGTCATCATAGGCTACCGCCCCACAGTCCTCGCAGTGATACTCGCCAACACCCTTAAATATCATCACACCACCGCATTTTTCGCATACACGCGGGATATGATATTCGTCCTTCAAAAGTATGCTGTCCATATAATCGCCTCCCCTGGCTGCATTCTCTGTCATTCAGGCAGCACTATGCTTCATCAATGGCCTTTCCGATGTCATGGCGCATATACTTATTTTCAAAGGAAACCCACTCTGTTGCCTCATATGCCTTGGTACGAGCCTCCTTCAAAGTTGCCCCTGTTGCAGTCACACCAAGAACACGTCCACCGTTTGTAACAATTTTCCCCTTATCGTCAAACTTGCTTCCCGCATGGAAACAGTAATAATCATCTTTTCCCTCAAAGTTCTCCAGACCCTTGATTTCAAAGCCCTTCTCATAGGACACGGGATAGCCGTCGGATGCAAGCACCACGCAGACTGCCGCATTGTCCTCAAACTGTAAATCCACCTGTTCAAGCGTGCCGTCGATACATGCGTCGATGACATCCATAATATCATTCTTCATTCTGCAAAGCACTACCTGTGCCTCAGGGTCGCCGAAACGGGCATTGTATTCCAGCACCTTCGGCCCATCCTGTGTCAGCATCAGTCCAAAGAAGATAACACCCTTGAACTCCCTTCCTTCTGCCGCCATGGCATCCACCGTAGGCTGATAAATATATTTTTTACAGAACGCATCCACTTCCTCTGTATAGAAAGGACTGGGAGAAAAATTCCCCATGCCGCCGGTATTGAGTCCCTGGTCGCCGTCCTTTGCCCGCTTGTGATCCTGAGCAGAGGTCATAGGTTTAATTGTTTTACCATCCACAAAGGAAAGCACGGAAACCTCGCGTCCCGTCATAAATTCCTCAATCACCATTCTGTTCCCTGCATTGCCGAAATGCTTGTCCTGCATGATTTCCTTCACGCCGGCCTTTGCCTCCTCCGGAGTGTTACAGATAAGGACACCCTTTCCGAGAGCAAGTCCGTCAGCCTTAAGCACTATGGGCATTTTTGCCGTCTCCAGATAAGCAAGCGCTTTTTCCGGGTCTTCAAAGGTTTCATATGCTGCTGTGGGAATGTGATACTTCTTCATCAGATCCTTGGAGAACGCCTTGCTGCCTTCCAGGATTGCCGCATTTGCTCTCGGTCCGAATACGCGGAAGCCCTCCGCCTCCAACGCGTCCACCAGACCGCCCACCAACGGGTCATCCGGTGCCACAAACACCAGATCCACTGCCTTTTCCTTTGCATAAGCAATAATCTTATCGAATTCCATCACACCTATGCCCGGCTCGCACTCCGCAATCTGCGCAATGCCTGCATTTCCGGGCACACAGTAAAGCTTGTCCACCCGTCTGCTCTTTTTCATGCTGACTGCGATTGCATGCTCACGTCCGCCGCCGCCCACAATTAAAACCTTCATATGCTTGTCCATGCCTTTCTGTCGTTTTTCCGGTTATGTATGTTTACTTAAACCCGTATCTGTTTTTCAGACCTTGTCCGTCTGTCTTACCTTATTATTCGAAACTTCAATTCTACCGTTCGCTATGTCGTCGATAGCCTGGGGAAGCAGAATCCACTCTGCCTGCTCCATCACACGGCGCTGCAGAACTTCCGGAGTGTCGTCCTCTTCCACCGCCACTGCCTTCTGTGCAATAATAGGGCCTTCATCCATTCCCTCGTTGACAAAGTGGACGGTGGCACCTGTCACCTTCACGCCGCGCTCCAGCGCCTTTTCATGCACCTTCAGCCCATAATATCCCACACCACAGAAGGAAGGAATCAGAGAAGGATGAATATTCACGATACGGTTGGCGAACTTTGCCACCATCTCACCCGGAATCTTCACCAGAAATCCCGCCAATACAACAAGATCAGGATTCAGCTCACACATCTTGTCCGTGAAAGCCCTGTTAAAGGCTTCCCTGTCTGAGAAATCCTTCGGAGACATACAGATACCGGGAATTCCATGATCTGCGGCACGGGTCAGGGCCTTTGCTCCTGCGTTATTACTGATGACCGCGATTATCTCTGTGTTGGTAATCTTTTTACTGTCAATGGCATCCAGAATAGCCTGTAAATTTGTTCCGCCGCCGGATACACACACAACCACTCTTAGCATAAGGTAACTCCCTTTTCTCCTGCCTCACAGTGTCCGACTACAAAAGGAGTCTCACCTGCTGCCCTGATTGCGGCAAGGGTCTTATCCACATCTGCGGAATCTACTGCCAGAACCATTCCGAGACCCATGTTATATGTATTGTACATCATCTTTTCTTCAATATTTCCCGTCTTCTGCAGAAGCTTAAAGATAGGAGGAATGTCATAGCTGTTTTTTTCCACTACAGCGTTGATGCCATCGGGAAGCATTCTGGGAATGTTCTCATAGAAGCCGCCACCCGTGATATGGCTGCAGCCTTTTACAGTAACGCCTGCATCCTTAATGGCTTTCAATGCCTTTACATAAATTTTTGTGGGAGCAATCAGAGCTTCTCCAAGTGTTGTTCCCAGTTCATCATAATAAGTATTCAGACTCTCCTTCGTCATTTCAAACACCTTGCGTACCAGAGAGAAACCGTTGGAGTGAACACCGGAGGACGCAATGCCGATTAAGGTATCACCGGGTTTAATATGCTCGCCGGTAATTAAATCCTTCTCATCTACCACACCTACAGCAAAGCCGGCCAGATCGTACTCATCCTCAGGCATCAGACCGGGATGTTCCGCAGTCTCACCGCCAATCAAAGCGGCTCCCGCCTGCTTACAGCCCTCAGCCACACCCTTTACGATAGTAGCAATCTTTTCGGGATAATTTTTGCCACAGGCTATATAATCCAGAAAGAACAGGGGCTCGCCGCCTGCACATGCCACATCATTGACACACATTGCCACACAGTCAATGCCGATGGTATCATGCTTATCCAGCAAAAACGCCAGCTTCACCTTAGTCCCGCAGCCGTCCGTTCCCGACAGCAGAACGGGATTTTCCATATTCTTGATGGCATTCATGGAAAAAGCACCGGAAAATCCGCCTAAGCCCCCCATCACTTCGGGACGCATCGTTCCCTTTACATACTGCTTCATCAGTTCTACTGACTTGTATCCTGCCTCAATATCTACTCCTGCGTTTTTATAATCCATTTTTCTCCTCATTTCCGCCGCACGGGCCTGTGTTTTTATCTCGTGTGAGACTTAGAAGTTCTTCTCACATCTTCATAGCTTCCAGATATGCCTTATAGCCCTGCTCCTGCAGTTTTGCATCCTTGGCCTCTACCTGATTTTTCAGCTTCTCGCTGTATGCCTTCAGCTTCGCAAGCAATTCAGGGTCTGAGGTTGCCAGAATCTTTGCTGCCAGAAGTCCCGCATTTGCGCCGCCGTTAATTGCCACAGTGGCCACCGGAATGCCGGATGGCATCTGTACGATGGAGTACAGGGAATCCCTTCCTCCCAATGAAGTTGTATGCATGGGAATGCCGATAACGGGCATGGGGAAAATTGCCGCACACATGCCCGGCAGATGCGCCGCCATGCCTGCTCCCGCAATGATTACCTTAAAGCCCTTCTCCTCTGCACTCTTCGCATATTCAAAGAACACATCCGGCTCCCTGTGTGCACTGATAATCGTCATCTCATAAGAGATGCCCAACTCCTCCAAAATATCCGCAGCCTTTGCCATAACCGGCATATCGGAATCGCTGCCCATAACAATGCCGACACGCGGCATACTACCTGCTTTAGCCATGATGTCCTCCTTATGTTTATCCTGTTGATATATCAAGTTTACTAAAATCCGAAGATTTACGCAACCTCTAACTGTGAAAATTCCAAAAACTTAATTTTCTATCTGTCGAATGCCTCATTCAATACTTCCGTTCCGGGAAGCACAAACCTGCCGTTTTCAATAATCACAGTTCTCGTGCCGTCCTTTCTGACTGCTGCCAGTTCTCCCAATTCATCGTAGGGAATGGTAATGTCCGTATGACAGTTGAAATATGCCTCAGAAGGCTTGGTTTTGCGGCGTCTTGAACAGGAATTCTCCTTTGCCACAATCTCCTTTCCGTCCGGATTATATACTGTCACATCCTCAGTACCATGGTAACAGGTATCACCTACCGCAAAATGAGGTCCTGTCTTTTCTGCAATCAGAATCGGAAGCTTTGCCTCCACGTTCAGCCGTCTTGCCATCACATAAGCAGTGGTATTTGTTCCAATGGCAAATTCACCCAACGGCAATGTCTCGTGACGGAACAGAATATTCTCCTTCACAAAGTTCCTGTTTTCTTCCTCAGACGCAAAGTTGTCACAGGTATAATCTTTTATCATGCCGTCCTCAAAGGTAATCGCAAGATTCCTGTACTCCAGGCCTTCCAGAAATACCTTTGTCACATGGAGAAGCCCGTTTGTGCCCTCCAGTACGGGAGAAGTAAACACCTCGCCTACAGGAATATTCACATCAGCCACACAATTCTCAAAAATGGTCTCTTTCTCCGGGTTTTTCAGCTTCCACAGGTTCACCTTCAAATCCGTCCTGTTGTCTCCGCTTCCCCTGATTTCGCAGTAATCCGCCGTATCAAGTGTATCAATCAGCTTTTGCTGTACATTCCGGTAAAGCATATAGTCCAGGGTATTGAGCTTAATGGTCTCATCGAACAGTTCTTTAAAGACCTCTCCCACCTCCGGTACCGGAAACGCAATGATGGTAAAGCTGCGTTCCTCCTCTATGATATATTCCTCGGTAATCGCCCGATTCTGGCTCATGAATTCAACCCAAAGCCTGTTCTGCTCCTCGGAAAGCTTCAGGGCTTCCTTTTTATTTACCGGGTTAAATTCCTTCTCGCCGAAGGTCTCCACCACGGCAGGCCCCGCGTAGCCCCTTGCTTCCTCTCTATATTTTTCAAAAGCTGTGCGCTGTACCTCCAGCCTCCGGTTCATATAATTTTTATCCCAGAAAAGAGCTTTATCGTCCTTGTGGTCATAGGTATACTGACGATTGACGGTGCCTCCGTCTACCCGTTCATCACAGATTACCGGTGCCAGTCCCAGCTTTGCAAAATTCTCTATCGCACGGCGCATCATCCGTTCAAAGCCGATGTGATATCTGATTTCTGCCGTCTTCTTTTTTGACAAATCCTTGCCGGTCACCTCAAAGCCGATGCGATACCCCTCCGTATAGGTGTCAGCCATGGTGGCAATCGTCTCTTCCGGCAGACCTGCCAGATATTTTGCGGTTTCCAGTTCGTTTTCATCCACATACTTGCCGTATGCATAGAGGTATCTCACGTCACTCAAATCACTGTCCCGGATAATCTCTGCCGACAGACAGCCTTCCGGACATACCAGCTGGCGGACACTCCGCTCTGTGCGTATGTCTGCGTAATCACTGACAAACCAGTAGAGTGTCTTGCGGATATCCTCTTTTGAAGGCAGCGCCTGATTCTCGTTCCACTCGTAGGTAAAGGCCGCATATATTTCCACAAACAGTTCCAATGCAATAACGACCAGTTCCAGTTCTCCGTGATACAGGTAGGCAATCGTATTACGCAGCTCACTATAAAGGAAAGACAGTTCCTGTCCGTACTCCCCGAGCTGTTTCACTGCATAAGCAGGATTGCCATAGCTTTCCTCGTAATGTCCGGGAAGAATGTCTGCGTACAGCGCATGATTACGTTTCTGCAATTCCTCCAGTGGAGCCTTTTTCAGCCCATCCTCCGCCAGAAATTTTCCGGTGTCATCCAACAGCAGTAAGAATTCCGCCATTTTGTCAAAATAATCTTTCAGTTCCTTCTTTTCAAAGGTTTCTTCCGGAATCTCACGAATTCTGTCCATTGCGAGACTGTAGCGTTCCTCCAGAACCGATACATTGTTTTCTTTCTCTTCCATATTTTTTGTCCTGCTTTCCATGTCAATATTTAGTCCTTCCCTGCATAAGTCTTCCCACCCGGGAACCGGCTCGTGTATATTATCTCCATTTTATCACCGGCCGCAGCTGCCGCTCCGGCCATATTCCGGATTTACAGATTAGCCGCCGCATACAATATCAAACTGATTCCGCTAAGCGCCGCAAGATTCAGAAGAATTCCCAGCACAGGAAACAGCCTGTAGTAGTTTTTGTCTTTGGCCGTCACAATTCCCATCACAAGCCCCACCAGAGAAAACAGCATAGCAAGGACCCCGGTAAACCCATAGCCTACCGCGGCCTCCCCCGCACTCCGATATGCCTGAAAGATTACAATTCCCAGAGAGGCAAGGCTGATGACTCCCAGAATCACAGACATAATACCTCTGTCAGAATGTCTTTTGTTGGTAAAAATGTAGCCTTTTCTTTTCTTCATAAAAACTCTAAAGGGCACTTCCCAAAGAGGTCTGACCGACTCTCAGGAAATGCCCGAAATAACTCCTAACTGTTAAAATAAAATTTTTGATTTTCCTGCAATCAGTCTTCCTCCAGTCACAATCAGAAGAATTCCTGATACAATTCCCACAACCAGTGTGATAACGCCTACAGCAATATTGGTTGCACCCGCACCCTTCATTACCTTGTAAACTTTCTGTTCCATTACATTACTCCCTTTCTGTCTTTTTTCTCCTGTCATCAGGATATCATTTTCTTCACTCATTTTCTCATTAAGCACCATATGTTTCATAATATTTATCAATCGCCGCCTTTAAAGTATCGTCAATATAAACCTGACCTTTATAGGGTCTGTTGTACAAATGCTCTATCACTTCCTGCATGGTTACAATCGCATGTGCATCAAAGCCGTATTTCTCTTTGATTTCCGCCAGCGCGCTTACCTTTCCGCCCAGTCCCTTCTCCATGCGGTTCAGGGATACCATCAATCCCTTAATCTCAACGTTTGCAGCTCCTTTTACTTTTGGCACGGTTTCTTCCATGGACTTGCCGGAGGTTGTAACATCCTCAATCATGATAACTCTGTCTCCGTCTTGTAAGGTACTTCCCAAAAAGCTTCCCTTATCTGCACCATGATCTTTTTCCTCTTTGCGATCAGAACAGTAACGAATCTCTTTTCCGTATAATTTGCTGTATGCCACTGCCGTTACAACGCTGATGGGAATACCTTTATAGGCCGGTCCGAATAGTACGTCAAAATCATCACCGTAATTTTCATGAATTGCCTTTGCATAATATTCTCCCAGTCTCATCAGCTGGCTTCCTGTTACATATCCGCCCGCGTTCATAAAAAAAGGAGACTTTCTGCCGCTCTTTAAAGTAAACTCGCCAAACTTCAGCACCTGACTGTCTACCATGAATTCGATAAATTCCTGCTTGTACTGTTCCATTTCCACAAAACCTCCTGTATTTACAGGCT
>JBJEJG010000203.1:0-7426 GCA_051877795.1 Acetatifactor sp. | reverse complement strand
AGCAGAAGAAATTGAAGAAGAGCCTGAAGAAGCCGAGGAAGCCGAAGCAGAAGAAATGGAAGAGGCCGAGGAAGCCGAAGTAGAAGAAATTGAAGAAGAGCCTGAAGAAGCCGAGGAAGCCGAAGTAGAAGAAATTGAAGAGGCAGAGGAAGCTGAAGCAGAAGAAATAGAAGGAGAGCCTGAAGAAGCCGAAATAGAAGAAATTGAAGAGATTGATACAGAAATAGAAACGGAAATAGAAGAAGCAGAATCTGAGGACGTCGAACCGGAGGCAGAAGACCTTGCCGAAGAGGAGTTTGAAACCGAGGAATTGGAGGAAATCGAGGAAGAAGAGTTCGAGGAAGAAGAGAAGTCAGAAGAAGAGGAGCCTGAGGAAGAGGAGCCGGAAGAGGCGGAGGAAATCGAGGAAGCCGCCGTCTCTGCTCCTGTGGAAAGGGACAAGGCGAAGGTGAGAAGTCTGACCCGGGAGGAGAAGGAACTTTTTGCACCCTTCGTCCAGAGCCGTTCCGCCAGGGAGGGGCTGGTTAAGGCAATCGACAATATCAGCATGGCAGCCTACACGGGGAATATCATTGTTACCGGTGACGAGGGGATGGATACGATTACCCTTGCCAAAAATATGATTCGTGAGGTACAGATGACGGACAGTAATTTCTCCGGCAAAGTGGCAAAAATTTCCGGTGAGGGTCTGAACAATAAGAATCCTGACGAGACGCTGGAACGACTTAAGAGCGGTGCACTGATAGTTGAGAAGGCGTCGGGTATCAACAAGGAGACAGCGGCAGCCCTGCATAAGGCATTGCAGCAGGAGAGGCTGGGTATCATTATTGTACTGGAGGATACCAAAAAGGCAATGAATAAGTTCCTTGCTGCAAACAGTGAGCTTGCGGAATGCTTCACGGCAAGAGTGGATATGGAAGCTCTGAGTAATGACACGCTGGTTGCATTCGGAAGACAGTATGCACGGGAGATGGAATATTCTATTGATGAGCTGGGTATTCTGGCTCTTCATACAAGAATAGAAGAATTACAGACAATTGATCATGCCGTAACGGTAGTGGAAGTAAAGGAAATTGTAGACGAGGCCATTCATCACGCAAACAGAAAGACTCCAGGGCACTTCTTCGATATTCTTTTCGCGAAGCGGTATGATGAGGAGGATATGATTATTCTCACAGAAAAAGATTTTGCATGAAAGGCGTGACAGGCATGGCAAAAGAAAGAGAAAAGGTATTTATTTCGGAGGCAGACCAGTATCTGTTCTCCCAGGGAACGCACTATGACATCTACAAAAAGCTGGGCGCACATCTTTCCAGAGAAAAGGGAAAGAACGGAGTTTATTTCGGTGTATGGGCACCAAATGCAAAGGAAGTGCATGTTATTGGCAGCTTCAACGGTTGGGATGAGACGTCCCATCCTATGGAGAAACTGGGGCCTGTGGGTATCTGGGGACTTTTTATTCCCGGGGCGGCAGAAGGGGATATGTACAAATTTCTGATTACCACTCAGGATGAGAGAAAGCTGTATAAGGCCGATCCCTTTGCAAATCAGGCAGAATACCGTCCCGGTACGGCATCTGTCATTACAGACCTTTCCGGCTTTGCATGGAAGGATGCAAAGTGGATGGAGCAGCGTGATAAAAAGGATGTACAGAGGGAGCCGCTGGCAATCTATGAGTGTCATGTTGGTTCTTTTATGAAGCATCCTGACGGTACGGCGGAAGGCTTTTACAATTACCGGCAGTTTGCGGACAGGATTGTGGAGTATCTGAAGGAAATGAAATATACTCATATAGAACTTATGGGTATTGCGGAGCACCCCTTCGATGGTTCCTGGGGTTATCAGGTGACGGGTTACTATGCTCCCACCTCCCGATACGGAACACCCAAGGATTTTATGTATCTGGTAAATGAGCTCCACAAGGCCGGAGTAGGTGTCATTCTGGATTGGGTGCCTGCACACTTTGCTACAGATGCGCATGGTCTGGCGAACTTTGACGGTCAGTGCATTTTTGAACATCCCGATCCTCGTCTGGGTGAGCATCCCGACTGGGGAACAAAGATTTTTAATTACGGCAAACCGGAAGTAAAAAATTTCCTGATTGCCAATGTGCTGTACTGGCTCAGGGAATTCCATGTGGACGGCATACGTGTGGATGCTGTGGCCTCCATGCTCTATCTGGACTATGGCAAGAAGGATGGTCAGTGGGTTCCCAATAAGTACGGCGGAAACCAGAATCTGGAGGCAATCGAATTCTTTAAGCATCTTAATTCTGTGGTGAGGGGCAGTTATCCGGGTTTTCTTACTGTGGCAGAGGAGTCAACGGCATGGCCCAATGTGACCGGAGAAATCGGGGGAGACAGCCTTGGTTTTACCTTCAAATGGAATATGGGCTGGATGCATGATTTCTGCGAATATATGAAGCTGGACCCCATCTATAGAAAGGGCAATCATTATGCCATGACTTTTGCCATGAGTTATAATGAGAGCGAGAAGTACATATTACCCCTGTCTCATGATGAGGTGGTACATTTAAAATGCTCCATGGTAAATAAGATGCCCGGCTATCAGGTTGATAAGTATGCAAACCTGAGAACAGGCTATACTTATATGTTCGGACACGCCGGAAAGAAACTGCTGTTTATGGGTCAGGATTTCGGGCAGGAGAGAGAGTGGAGCGAGGCAAGGGAGCTTGACTGGTTCCTGCTTGGAGAAAAGAATAATCTCGGCATGCAGAATTATGTGAAAGAACTCCTGAAGTTATATCGGAAATATCCGGCGCTCTATGAACTGGATGACAGCTGGGCCGGATTTGAGTGGATGAATGCGGACGATGCGGAAAACAGTGTTTATTCCTTTGTGCGCAAGTCTTCCACAGGCAGAAACAGCTTGTTATTTGTGCTGAATATGACACCTGTAAAGCGCGAGGGCTACAGAGTGCCCGTCCCCAAAAAGAAAAAGTACAGACTGCTCTTAAACAGCGATGAAGAGAGATTCGGCGGTTGGGGGAATGTCATTCCCGAAGAAATAATTGCGGAGAAGGTACCTTATCATTACCATAAATATTCCCTTTCCTTTGATCTTCCTCCCTATGGTGCGGCGGTATTCGTATTTTGACATACTGCCGTCTGTACACAGATGCCGGGTATCGGGGTAAAGAAAATTTGATATTTTACCGAAATAAAGGGTAAATGCTATTGCGGCATTTATCCTTTTTGACTGACAGGAGAATTCATTTTGAAGATTTCATTTTATCAGCAATCAGTAACGGAAACAGAGATGCAGCACGCGGAAAGAAGCCATGCATCCGCAGGAAATACAGGGAGTATCGGCGCACAGAAATCCTGGTTCGCGGAGAGTGGCCGGGAGTGGATGCATGTGCCCGGAAAACAGCCGGAGAAAGGAAAAAGTCTTATTGAATTACAACAGGAGGCTTCAAACACAAATGTGGCAGTGCAACAGGACTATATGACACTTATGTCAAATACTATGTCCGAGGAGGATTACGCCAGGCTTCAGGAGGAGGGATTTGACTTCGGAAGCATGGAACCGGAGGAAGCGGTTACAATTGTGGATAAGATTAAGGCAGAGCTGGTGCGCGCAGGAAAGAAGATTGCGGGGTATACGGATGATTTGGATATGGATACCCTTGCGGCGGCTCTGGGAAGCCAGACTCTGGCACAGGCGGTTACAGACAGCTTCCGTGCAGCGGATGTTCCGCTTACAGAGGAGAACTTAAGTGCAGTTACGAATGCATGGAATCTGGCAGCCCAGCTTCGCCCTTTAGAGGAAGGCAGTACAATCTACCTGATTGACAATGGGCTGGAGGGTGAGATTTGGAATTTTTATCTGGCGCAGAACAGTGGGGCGGGCAGAACGGGGGGAAATGTTCCGCTTTTTTATGCGGAGGATGTACAGGGATATTATGCGAGAAGTGCCGACGTCGCTCAGGCAGAGGAACTGTCTGCACAGATTGACAAGATACTGGAGCAGGCCGGCAGAGAAATAAATGAAGAGAACAGACAGCGCGCCTCATGGCTGCTGGAGAAGGGGCTTCCCCTTACGGAGGAAAGTCTGAACCGGTTGGAGGAACTGGAAAAAACAGAGCTTCCCGTGAGCGAAGAGCAGTTTGCGGAGAGTGCGGCAGCAGCCGTTGCAGAGGGGAAAAATCCGGTACATGGACTGCTTGGCGGCGAGAAGGAGTCTCTCTATGAGAAAGCTGTCCGTCTGGCGGCTTATTATCAGAGTGACGAGGCACAGGAAGCCTTCGGAGAAGACATCACTGCCAGAAGACAGCTGGAGGAAATCAGACTCCGCATGACGGCAGAGGTAAATATCAAACTGCTGAAGAGTGGATTTTCCATCGATACCGCGCCCATGGAGGAACTGGTGGAGGCGCTGAAGGCTGCGGAGCAGCAGCTTGCGGAAAATTATTTCCCGGAGGACTCAGAGCCTGTTCAGAAATACCGAATCTATTGTGAGGCAAATACGGTAGTAGCGGAAATTCCCGGTCTGCCTGCCCGGGTACTTGGTACCTTTGCGGACGGACAGAAAAATGTGGTTCTGGGCGGGATTGACGAAAGCGGAAGAGTAGAGACAACTCTGGGCGGGCTGCATGAGAGCGGCAAGGCGATGCAGGCGGCCTATACAAAGGCTGGAGAGAGCTATGAGACGCTTATGACTGCGCCCCGGAGCGATTTGGGAGACAGCATCAAAAAGGCCTTTGCAAATGTGGACGATATTCTGAGTGACCTGGGACAGGAGCTGACGGAGGAGAATCGCAGAGCAGCGAGAATTCTGGGCTATAACCGTATGGAAATGACGGTGGAGAATCTTGACACGGTCCGTGAGGCAGACCGACAGGTACAAACAGTGCTTGAAAAACTCACACCGGCAACAGTTTTAAAAATGATCCGGGACGGAGTAAATCCTCTGGAAAAGAGCTTTGGAGAGCTGGAGACATATTTTGATTCTCTGCCGGAGGAATACAGTGAGGAGGCGGAGAACTACAGCCGCTTTCTCTATGGACTGGAACAGAATGAGGCTGTCACCGCCGAAGAGCGGGAGAGCTACATCGGTATCTATCGTCTGATGCGCCAAATTGAGAAGTCTGACGGTGCGGCAGTCGGCGCACTGGTGAACGCACAGGCAGAGCTTCATTTCTCCAATCTTCTTTCCGCAGTACGCAGCGGAAAATTTAAGTCGATGGATGTCAGGGCGACGGACGAGCTTGGTGTCATGTCGGAGTTGGTTCGGAAGGGTGAAAGCATTCCTGACCAGATTGCCAGAGCATTTGTGAACAGGACAAATGACTTGCTGACAGAAGTGTCATATAGTGAGAAAACAGAGCAGGCATATCGACAGATGCAGTTGGAGCAATATCGGAATGCAGTGGCGGCAGCCGACAATGAGATTGTCGAAATGCTGGGTAGAGGTCAGTTACCTGCAAATGCGGACAATCTGCTGGCTGCAGAAGCGCTGACTCAGGATGAGGAGAATCTCTTTGCAGCAGCAGACAGAAGAGAAGCACGGAGAAAGCAGGCGGCAGGAGAGGATATAAGTACAGCAGGCGGAAGCACCGGACTGTGGGAGAAGCTGGAAGAAAAACAGGAGTTTACGGAGGAGTACCGGGAGATTGTGGAGGCGGCAAAGGAAGCAGTGGAAGAGGCTTCTTTGGAAGAGTCCGATACAAGTCTGGATGTCCGCAGTATGCAGCTGATTCACAAGCAGCTGACGGTGATGACCTCATTGACAGACCGGGAAGAGTATATTTTGCCCATGTATGTGGGAGATGTGCTTACAAGAATTCATCTGACCTTTGACAGGGGAGGGCAGGAGAAGGGCACCGTGCGAATCGATGTCCGGCTTTCCGATGAGGAGTGCCTGAAGGCGCAGTTTACCATGGAAAAGGGTGAGCTGAGAGGATTTTTTTCGGGACAGACGAAGGAAGAGGTTATGAAACTGGAAGGAATAGCCGATACCTTTAAAAAGGAAGCGTCGAACAACTGGCCCGTGGGCAGCATCAGTATTGTCAGTGCTGCGATACGGACGCCGGAGGATGTGGGAAACACCGGAGACGGGAGCGTGGAGAATGCTGAACTCTACCGCGTGGCAAAGGTGTTCCTGCATGCAGTACAACAAGGAGTAGGAAAGTTTGGAAGTAAACTTCCAAATATTGATTGATATGCGTGCTAAAGCACGCAGGGGGTATAAAAATGAGAATTAATTACAATGTATCCGCAATGCTTTCCAATAATGCACTGGCAAACAATGACAGCCTTCTGGCACAGTCTTTGGAAAGGCTGTCTTCCGGTTTGAAAATTAATCATGCAAAGGATAATCCCGCAGGGCTTGCCATGGCAAAAAGAATGAATGCTCAGCTGGAGGGGCTTTCCGTGGCAAACCAGAATGCAAGTGATGGTGTCTCCATTATTGAAATTGCAGACGGTGCTATGACGGAAATCAGTGAAATGCTGCAAAGAATCAATGAGCTTGCTATAAAATCGGCCAACGGAATTATGTCTGACTCGGACAGGGAGACAGTTCAGGAAGAGGTTGCCCAGCTGAAGGAAGAGATTACCAGAATTTCGGAAACGACGGAGTTTAACGGGCAGAAGCTCTTAAACGGCGAGTTTGAGTATAAGGGCTATACCAACAATCTTGGGATTAAGGTAAACGGATATTCTGAAGAGGTGGCTACCAAGGTTTACACTATAGATGAAGTGACAATTTCTGCGGAAAAGGATGAGGACGGAAGCTATAAGGTGGATACCGAAAATATAAAATTGGGAGATGGCTTTCCTGAAGGTACGGTTGCCTCCGTCAAGGACAATATTCTGACCTTGAAGGCAGATACCGGTTTTGAAATGAGACTGGACATTTCCGGAGTCGATTTTGGCGGACAGGATTCAGTGACAATAAAAGATGATGCTGCAACTACTGATAAGGTGGAAGCATTGCAGATTGATGTCACGGGAATCGGAGCCATGAGACTGCAGATAGGCGCAAATGAAGGTCAGATTCTCGCAGTGGAGATTCCTGCGATTTCTCTGCAAAATATGGAGATTGAGAATATTGATGTGAGTACCGGTGAGGGTGCCCTGGATGCGATTGAGAGAGTGGACAGCGCCATTAAATATGTATCCGGTGTCAGGGGACGTCTCGGCGCGTACCAGAACAGGCTGGAGTCCACCATCAACAGCCTTGACATTACCTCCGAAAATATGACCGCGGCTTATTCCAGAATTATGGATGTGGATATGGCGGAGGAAATGACGCAGTATACGACAGCTCAGGTGCTGACCCAGGCCGGCACTTCCATGCTTGCGCAGGCCAATGAAAGACCTTCTCAGGTATTACAGCTGTTACAGTGAGGTGACAAACTATAAACAGTCAAGAGGTTTTTGAAGATTTTTTGATTTGTAAA
>JBJEJG010000202.1:0-7451 GCA_051877795.1 Acetatifactor sp. | reverse complement strand
TTAAAGAATTCATACCTATCGTTGGACAGAATTATGGTGTAAAATTGGATATAACATCGGGTATCGAGAAGGAGAGAGACTATGAAAAAATGGAACATGGCAATTCTTGGAGCTGGTAATATTGCGAAAGCGATGGCTGAAGCAATAAACGGACTGGAACAGGTGAATGCTTATGCGGTGGCATCCCGCAGCCTTGAAAAGGCAGAAGAATTTGCGGCAAAATGGAACTTTAAAAAGGTGTACGGCTCTTATGAGGAACTGGTGGAGGATCCGGAGGTGGAGCTGATTTATGTGGCAACTCCGCATTCACACCATTTTGCCCATGCAAAGCTTTGTGTGGAGCACGATAAGCCGGTGCTGGTAGAGAAAGCTTTTACGGCAAATGCAAAACAGGCATCGGAACTGATTCACCTGGCAGAAGAAAAGAAGGTCTTCCTGACAGAGGCGATTTGGACAAGGTATCTGCCGGCGGCAGATATGATCAGAAAGTTGCTGGCGGATGGTGCAATCGGTGAACCGCAGAGTCTGACAGCGGAATTCTCCATTCCCCTTACTCATAAGCAACGAATGTACGACCCGGCTTTGGCGGGCGGTGCCCTTTTGGACTTGGGAATGTATACGCTGACCTTTGCGTCTATGTACTTTGGTGACGAGATTGTGAAGGTGGAGACGGAATGCGAAAAGTATGAGACGGGAGTGGATGGAACCGACCTGATTCATTATACTTACGCAGACGGAAAAGAAGCGCATCTCAGAACTTCATTTGTGACGGGTCCTGTCAATGAAGGAACTATTTGTGGAACCGAAGGAAGGCTTCGTGTGGAGAATTTAAATAATTATTCTGCAATTCAAAGATACGACAAAGAAGGTAATCCGTGTGGGAATGTTGCAATTCCTCCCCAGATTAACGGATATGAATATGAAGTGTTGGCGTGCATTCGTGCTTTGCAAGCAGGGAAAACAGAGTGTGAAGAGATGCCACACGCGGAAACCCTGGAAATCATGAAAAGGATGGATGAGCTTCGGGCAGCCTGGGGAGTGGTTTTCCCGTTTGAATAAGTGAAAGTTTGCCCCGGCAGAAACTAAATAGGAACAGGAAAGGCTCCAACGCAGTCAAACGGTGGAGCCTTTTCTTGAGTACACCTTACGCGCACGTTTGTAAATGATACATTTTGAATTACATTTTTTCAAACACCGGCATATATTCAATGGGTGCATCCACAGTAACGGTGCAGCCGCCGTCAAAAATTTCTCCGGTGGAGGTCAGCTTCCATTTGCCTGTGGGCAGGTAAACATCCCTCTTGAAGCTGTTCAACCGGAAAATCGGAGCTGCAAGATACTTGCTGCCGAACATGTACTGATCCTGAAGCTCCCAGCATTTCTCATCCTCAGGGAACTCATAGAACATGGCGCGAAGCAGAGGCGAACCGTTTACATGGGCTTCCTCAAACAACTCCTTGATATAGTCATGCATGGAAATGCGAATGTCATAGTACTTCTTCATGATGACGTAATTGTCTTCGCCATAGCTCCAAAGCTCATTGGGCTGACCGGTGTGCAGATATCCGCCGCCCCAGTCTCTGTCATCCAGTGCGGGAATATTGTAAGGGCCGCGGTCGCCGTGCATGCGGAGAATGGGGGAATAAACCGCAAACTGATACCATCTGATTAACAGCTGGCGGAAATCGGGGTCATTCACATCATCCGTCATGAATCCGCCGATATCGGTAGTCCACCAGGGAATTCCGGCAAGTCCCATATTCAGACCGCACTGCAGCTGGTCTGCAAAGGCCTCAAAGGTGCTGGGCACATCACCGGACCAGATAACGTTACCGTATTTTTGGGAGCCCGCCCATGCACAGCGCAGCAGATTTACCACGGTGTTATCCTGAAGCTTACTCATTTCATCGTAGAAGACACGGCTGTACATCTGGGGATACATGTTGCTCATTTCCAGTGCGGGACCATCGCAGTAGCGGTAATTCTCAAAGTCATAAACACCGTAATCAGGCTCGGAATTATCCAGCCAGAAGGCATCAATGCCGTAATCATAGTAGTTCTTCTTGCAGACCTCCCACACATACTTTCTCGTTTCGGGATTGAAGGGGTCGATTTCCACACAGTCACCCTGATAGTCGTAGGTCTGTGCAGCGCCGCGCTCCGTGCGGATAAGCAGGCCTTTTTCCATCATAGGCCCGAAATTTTCACTCTTGCGGTCCACGGAGGGCCAAACGGATACGATTACTTTGATGCCCATGGAGTGCAGTTCGTCCACCATGGCCTTGGGGTCAGGCCAGTATGTTTTGTCAAATTTCCAGTCACCCTGGACAGTCCAGTGGAAGAAATCGATGACAATCTGGTCGATTTTGATGCCTTCCTTCTGATACTGGCGTGCCACGGAAAGCACCTCGTCCTGGGTTCTGTAGCGCAGCTTGCACTGCCATAAGCCCATCAAATCCTCGGGGAACATTTCAGCATGTCCGGTAGCTTCGGTATAGTTGGCAAGAATCTGCTTCGGGGTATCTGCTGCGGTAATCCAGTAGTCCATTTCTTTGGTTGCCCTCGCAATCCATTCGGTGTAATTCTTACCGAAGGTGACACGGCCCACAGCCGGATTGTTCCAGAGGAAACCATATCCCAGTGAGGACACGGCAAAGGGTACGGAAATCTGGGAGTTGCGCTGTGCCAGCTCCAACACGCAGCCCTTCATGTCCATGCAGTCCTGCTGGTACTGTCCCATGCCGAAAATCTTCTCGCCCCTGTTGCTCTCAAATTTCAGGTTCAGTGAAAACTCACTGCCGCCGATGATACCCTTCCACTCACGATTCACCAGCTTCAGACACCGGCTTTCCCTTGAGAGCGTCCCGTCGTATGCACGGAAATATTCACGCAGAATCAGCTTATCATCCTTATAAAAGGAAATTACCCCGGCAAAGTTGACAACCGCCTTGATGCGACCGTTTGTAATAGTTGCAATGTCTTTTTTGTCAATGCTGCCGTCACCGACCCAGTGATCCTCCTGTGCAATGACAACGGAAGGGTTTCCGGGCTTTACTTTCTCTGTCAAAGCCCAGACATTTCCCGTGAAGCTGTGGTGCATGGTAGCACGTACACGCAGGGAATCCTCTCCCCATGCCTCCAGACGGAGCATTTCACCCTGATGATAGCAGACCAGTGCATTGTTGTCGTTCTCAAATCTCATATCGTGTCTCCTTTTTTATTATATATATAATTTGATTCTTTATCTCAAACCTGATGACAGGCACAAAACAGAACCTTATTGCGGAGAAGATAACCGGGTTGCGATAACTATCCTCTTTATGATAGAATACTACTGATGAAATAAAGTACGCTACCAAACTACTACTAAAAAATGATACTATAATACTATTTGGATGAATGGACAGGCAGAAAGGGAGGTGCAGCATGCCGGCAAGGGAGACCTGGGAGAACAGAAGACACAGCACAGCATACATTCCCTACAGCTTTTATGAATGCCGCATTCCTGAGTATTACAGGAATGTTCCGCTGCACTGGCATGATGAGTTTGAAATCAACCGGATTCTGCGGGGCAGAGGGGAATTCATCTGTGGTGATGACAAATTGACTGCGGGAGAAGGGGATTTGCTGATTCTGCCGCCGGACACGCTGCACGCTGCATATCCCTGTGAGGACAGTGTGCTGATTTACCAGGCGCTGGTGTTCAGTCCGGTAATGCTCGGAGCAAACAGCAATGACAGATGCACGATAGAGTATATCCGTCCCATGATGAAGGGGAGTATTCGACCTGAAACATTGATTTCTCAGGCTGCGGCAAATTATTCTGAACTAAAAGCTACAGCCGACAGGATTTTTTCCTATTCCGGTCTTTCGAATTTGGGAGATGACATGGAATCCGGGGAAGAAACAGTTGATGAGGAGGCAGCCGGCAGAAAAGCAGTCCGCGGGCATTCACCGCGGGAGGAGTTGCTGTTGAAAAGCGAACTGCTGCGTTTTTTCGGAATGCTGGAATGCGGCGGAGCAGACTCCGGCAGGGAAGACAGCATCAGCTATAGTGAGATTATCCGTCCTGCGCTTGAATTTATGGTGGAAAACTATCGGGAAAATATTTCTGTCGATGAGCTTGCTGAGCGTGTGCATCTCAGCAAAAGCTATTTTATGAGCTGCTTTAAGAGGGCTGCGGGTACAGGTGCGATTGAATATCTGGCACAGCTTAGAATCAATGCTGCCTGCCGGATGCTGACGGACACGGCTGTTTCCGTATCGGATATTGCATATAGCTGCGGCTACAACAATCTTTCCAACTTTAACAGGCAGTTTAGGAAGCTGGTGGGATGTTCGCCCAGGGAATACAGGAAAAGCCGGGATTAAACTCCCGGCTTCCAGTCTTTCAGAACATTTTCCATGGTATATTCCGCAGCTTCCTCCGCAGTCAGCTGGTGGGAGAAATCCGCTCTTGTCTCGGGACTTGCGCCGGGGCCGTAGGAGTCGTATTCCCCGTAGTAGAAATGACCGTGGGGCTTGCCCCAGTCCATCCAGCCCAGGGGATGAATATGCTCGCCGAGTTCGCAGTGGATATAAACGGTCTTTGCGAACTCTCTCCAGGGGCGGCCGAGCATAACGGTCTGAGGAGGACAGTCGCTCTCCAGCTTACAGTTTTTCAGTACATAGCCGTATTTTTCGCTTTCCGGCGTGGAGGCTGCGGTTATGTAGCTGACAACCATTCCCGGCTTGAAATTTTCTGTCTGTTCCTTGCCATCCGGGAATTTGGAGAAGATGACACAGTCCTCAAACCAGCAAATGCCGCCGCCGAAAATAAAGTCCACATCACCCTGAATATAGCAGCTTTTATAGCAGTGGCGTCCCAGGGTGCGGGGCTTAAACTCGCCGGGGCCTCTGAAGCCGCCGGGTTCTACCTCTGCGGGGGGAAGCGGAGCGGTGAACAGAGTGTCCTGACTGCCCAAAAGTGCACAGTCCTCAAAATAGCATCTGTCTCCGTCCACATACAGCGCCAGTGCCTGTCCGACCAGATAGCCGAAACCGGCATCGTTCTGGAAGGTCAGGTGCTTTGCGGTAAAATCCTGAGCGGCAATCCGCACGGACGCAGAGCGGAAGGTGCCTCTCTTGATGCCGTCCGGCATCATTTCTCTTCCATAATATCCATATACCAGAACTACATCCTCTTTTGTTTCTCCCTCACCCAGAAAAGTGACATTGGGCCGGGTTACAGTCAGACATTCCCGGTAGACACCCTTGCCGATGTGGAGAATGACAGGTGCAATAGTCTCCTTTGGTGCGGGATATACGGCTTCCTTTGCTTCATAGGGAACACTGTCCAGTGCCTCCTGAATGGTGGAGAAGCAGGGCGTTTTTCCCGGCAGATTGACATAGAGATGTTGTGTTTCATTATCCTGATTCATAGTAATTTACCCCTTCCTTCTGATAATAAAATTATACTGTCTTGCCGGAAGGATGTCAATTTTTAACGATGAGTTTACAAAATGTTCAGGTCTTGCGGACAGCTAAGTGTTGAATCTGTGGGTAAATTCTGTTACAATGTATATTGGTTTTTTATGAAACATAGTGCCCGACAGCCATAAAAAGGAAAGCAGGGCTGGCGGGTTACGGAAAGGTATGGAAATCGCGTGAAAATTGTTGATAAAGTATTTGGAACACACAGCGAGAGAGAATTGAAGCGTATCATGCCGTTAGTGGACAAAATCGAGGAGCTGCGTCCTGCGATGCAGGCACTGTCCGACGAGGAACTGAAGGGCAAGACTGCGGAATACAAAAAGAGGTTAGCGGAAGGAGAAACGCTGGACGATTTGCTCCCGGAGGCATTCGCCACCGTGCGTGAGGCCGCGAAAAGAGTTTTAAATATGGAGCATTACCGGGTACAGCTTATCGGTGGTATCATACTTCATCAGGGACGTATCGCAGAGATGCGTACCGGTGAAGGTAAGACCCTGGTTTCCACTGCACCTGCTTATCTGAACGCTCTGGAGGGAAAGGGTGTTCATATTGTCACAGTCAATGATTATCTGGCGAAGCGAGATGCCGAATGGATGGGACAGGTGCATGAGTTTCTGGGACTGTCCGTCGGCGTTGTCTTAAACAGCATGACAAGCGAGGAACGCCAGAAGGCATATAACTGCGACATTACTTATGTGACGAACAACGAGCTGGGCTTCGATTATCTGCGTGACAACATGGTAATCTACAAGGAGCAGCTTGTACTGAGAGATTTACACTTCTGCATTATCGATGAGGTTGACTCCGTGCTGATTGATGAGGCGAGAACTCCTCTGATAATTTCCGGTCAGAGCGGTAAATCCACCGCTCTCTATGAAATGTGCGATCTGCTTGCGAGAAGAATGCACCGCGGCGAGGATATGCAGGAGCTGACAAAAATGGATGCCATCATGGGCGTTGTGCAGGAGGAGACAGGAGACTTTATCGTAAATGAGAAGGACAAGGTCATCAACCTGACGGAAGCCGGTGTGAAAAAGGTGGAGGAGTTCTTCCACATTGACAACTTTGCCGACCCGGAAAATCTGGAGATCCAGCATACCATTATTCTGGCGCTGCGTGCCCACAATCTGATGTTCCGCGATCAGGATTATGTGGTGCAGAATGATCAGGTGCTTATTGTAGATGAATTTACCGGACGTATCATGCCGGGCCGCCGTTACTCCGACGGCCTCCATCAGGCAATCGAGGCGAAGGAGCACGTAAAGGTCAAGAGAGAGAGCAAGACCCTTGCCACCATCACCTTCCAGAACTTCTTTAATCTGTTTGACAAGAAGTGCGGTATGACAGGTACGGCGCTGACTGAGGAGAAGGAGTTCCGTGAAATCTACGGCATGGATGTAGTGGAGATTCCCACGAACCGTCCTGTTATCCGTAAGGATTTACAGGATGCGGTATATAAGACGAGAGCGGAAAAACTGAACGCTATTGTGAGTGCGGTGGAGGAAGCCCATGCAAAGGGACAGCCGGTTCTGGTAGGCACGATTACCATTGAGGCCAGTGAGGAACTGAGCCGGATGCTGACGAAGCGTGGTATCCAGCACAAGGTTCTGAATGCAAAATTCCATGAACTGGAGGCGGAAATCGTTGCGGATGCCGGTATCCATGGAGCAGTTACCATCGCCACCAATATGGCGGGCCGTGGTACAGATATTAAGCTTGACGATGAGGCGAGGGCAGCAGGCGGTTTGAAGATTATTGGTACGGAGAGACATGAATCCAGGCGTATCGACAATCAGCTGCGTGGTCGTTCCGGTCGTCAGGGAGACCCCGGTGAATCCAAGTTTTATATTTCTCTGCAGGATGACCTGATGAGGCTGTTCGGTTCCGAGAGGCTGATTTCCATGTTTAATGCCATGGGAATTCCCGAGGGACAGGAGATTGAACATAAGGCACTGACAAATGCCATTGAGTCTGCCCAG
>JBJEJG010000201.1:0-1579 GCA_051877795.1 Acetatifactor sp. | reverse complement strand
CTTAATATGGTCCTGCTCTCTATCATTTTTATCTCCATTCCTATTGTATCATTATGCTAATTATAACCTCTATGCCAACTTCAGGCAAATTTTCATTCGATCCGTTAATCCGGTTTTGCGAATGATGCGTTATTTTAAACAAAACCAGGAACCATGGGTATCAATCTGACCGGACCTTTTCAATTTACTGATTTCGGCAGACATGGCACTGCGTTCTACCCCTAAATAATCTGCCAGTGATTGTCTGTTATGCGGAATTACAAATTCCTTACTTCCCTGTTGTTTTGCCTGATCCAAAAGGTATGCCATCAACTTTTCTTTCGTTGTTTTTTGCGACATATACCGGATTTTCCGAGTCAGTGCCAGATTTTTCCGTGCCATTTCCTGAAGCAGATTCTTCATGAGTAAACTGTGAAAATGGCAGGCATTGGAGCATGATGTAAAGACACGTCGGCAATCAAGAAGTAGTACCTCGCTGTCTGTGACTGCAATAACGCTCACCGGCATAGTTGCAAGTCCTGCACAGGAAAATACTTCTGCAAACAATTCCCCGGGCTGCAGAACAGCCATTACACTCCGATTACCATAATAATCTTCCCGGATTACCTGTATAGTCCCTAAAAGAACAACACCCACATACCGGGCAGGATCTCCCTCAAGAAATACAGGATTTCCTTTCGGAACCTTTACGGTCTTGCCATTCAGACACTCTGTCACAGCATTCAGTTCAGATTGCTCAATACCGGCAAATAAGGGACATTGGGACAAAGTACCAAAATATTTTTCCATAAAAAAGCTCCTTTGTTGGAATTCCAACATACATTCCTTTGTCAGTATACTAGAATAGGCTCGTAACATCAAGCACAACAAATGTCAGGAGGAATAACAATGATTCGAAAAATTATAGAAATAAATGAAGAAAAATGTAACGGTTGCGGAGCATGTGCCACTGCCTGCCACGAGGGTGCCATCGGTATGGTGAACGGCAAAGCAAAGCTCCTCCGAGATGACTACTGCGACGGTCTGGGGGACTGTCTGCCAACCTGTCCGACCGGAGCAATCTCATTTGTGGAAAGAGAGGCTTCCGCCTACAACGAAGCAGCCGTTCTGGCGGCAAAAGAAAAAAAGCAGAAATCCCAGCTACGGCAATGGCCGGTACAGATAAAGCTGGCCCCGGTAAATGCTCCCTGGTTTAACGGTGCAAAGCTGTTGGTGGCTGCCGACTGTACTGCTTATGCCTATGCCGGTTTTCATCAGGATTTTATCAAAGAGCATGTTACTTTGATCGGATGTCCTAAACTGGACGCTGAGGATTATTCTGTCAAACTTACTGAGATTATCCGGAACAACGATATCCGAAGTATCACAGTAGCGCGGATGGAAGTTCCCTGCTGTGGCGGGATAGAAGCTGCTACTAAAACAGCATTACAGAATAGCGGGAAATTTATTCCCTGGAACGTGGTAACAATTGCAACTGACGGAAAAATTTTAAAAAGTTCTTTCTAAAAAAGTTCCGGGTCGAAACCCGGAACTTTCCTATTATTCTTTACTTCTTATTTCGCTGCAGCGATTTCAGCTT
>JBJEJG010000200.1:0-1580 GCA_051877795.1 Acetatifactor sp. | reverse complement strand
TAAACACTAAAAAATCCTTGATTTTTAAGGAAAAAACACTTGACTTAATAGGGAGAGTGATGTATTAACGGATGCGGACAGGGAATATTTCAACCGGATTTTAGCGGTAGATGTGCGCGACAGCGATGCGACTTCTGCACTCTATCAGTTGTCTGATTACCTGTACCGTTACTATGGCAAAAAGGTCATTATCCTTTTGGATGAATACGATACGCCCATGCAGGAGGCCTATGTGGACGGATATTCTCGCGAAGGCAACGAGCCAAGTGATTGCTTGCAAGCATTTGGCGACTGCCCGCGGGCTCATGGTTCGGAGAACCATGAGAGGGAAGAGTTAGTGGCCTTTACAAGAAGCCTGTTCAATTCCACTTTTAAGACCAATCCATGGCTGGAGCGTGGAATCATGACGGGAATTACCCGGGTCAGCAAAGAGTCCATCTTTTCAGATTTGAATAATCTGAAAGTTGTTACGACTACTTCTGACGAATATGCAACCTCCTTTGGTTTTACGGAAGAGGAAGTGTTTGCAGCACTGGAGGAATGTGGACTGGGAGAACAAAAGGAAGAGGTTAAGAGATGGTATGACGGATTTATCTTCGGGAATCACAAGGATATCTACAATCCGTGGTCTATCCTGAATTTTCTGGATACAGGGAACTTCACCACCTACTGGGCAAATACCAGCTCCAACAGCCTGGTAAGCAAATTAATCCGGGAAGGGAATCGTAGGATAAAAGAAAAATTTGAGTCGCTTCTGCGGGGAGAGACGATACGGACCCCGATTGATGAGCAGATTGTGTATAACCAGTTGGATGACAATGAGGAGGCTATCTGGAGCCTGCTTCTGGCAAGCGGCTACCTGAAGGTTCTTTCTTATGAAAGAGAGAATCTGATTGCAGAGGGAGAGGAAACCAATTACGAACTGGCACTGACCAATTACGAGGTGGAGCGTATGTTTGAAAAGATGGTGCGTAGCTGGTTTGCCGGAGTAAAGGGAGATTACAATGATTTTGTCAAGGCATTGCTGCTTGGAGACCTCAAGGCAATGAATGGCTATATGAACCGGGTTGCGCTCAACACCTTCAGCTACTTTGATGCCGGCAATAAACCGTCCGGAGAGGAACCGGAGCGGTTCTATCATGGTTTTGTACTTGGACTGATTGTAGATTTGCAGGGAAGGTATGTGATAACTTCGAACAGGGAGAGCGGCTTTGGCAGATATGATGTGATGCTGGAGCCAAAGAATCCGAAAGAGGATGATGCGATTATTCTGGAATTCAAGGTACATGACCCGGAGGATGAGGCATCATTGGAGGAAACCGTGCAGGCAGCTCTGGCGCAGATTCGGGAGAAACAGTATGCGACGCAGCTGATTGCCCGTGGTATACCGGCAGAGCACATCCGCAGCTATGGCTTTGCCTTTGAAGGAAAAATGGTGCTGATTGGATATCTGGAAAAACAGAAAGAGAACAAAACATTTTAACATGCACTTCATTAGTGTGGGAAACTATAAAACAAATTTTAAGGAGGAAAAATATGCGTTCATGGGTTACAAAAACAGAAGAAATTGATGATTTAGA
>JBJEJG010000199.1:0-7637 GCA_051877795.1 Acetatifactor sp. | reverse complement strand
ATGCTGATTCTGGATGAGGCAACTTCATCCATTGACACAAGAACCGAAATCAAGATTCAGAATGCGTTTGCTGCCATGATGGAGGGCAGAACAAGCTTTATTGTAGCCCACAGACTGTCCACCATCCGCGAGGCCGATATTATCCTTGTTATGAAAGACGGCAATATTGTTGAGCAGGGCAGTCACGAGACGCTGCTCGCCAAAGGCGGCTTCTACGCAACACTCTATAACAGCCAGTTCGCAGGTTAGCCATGAGCAGGGCGACAGCCATGTATAGACACGCGACGCGAGCATGCTCGCAGGAGCGTGCATATACGTGGCTGAACATCGTGCGAAGCACGTGGTCCGGAAAAGTGCGAAGCAATTTGCCGGACGCGGCCTGCGAAGAGTAGAGGAAAGTGAAGCACGTGGTCCGGAAAAGTGCGAAGCAATTTGCCGGACGCGGCCTGCTAAACTCAGAACCTGAAGGAACCGATATACATACTAAGTATATCGGTTCTTTTACGTGGAGGAAGCAGATGAGGGTTGGAGAAAATATCACTCTGTATGCGGGCATGCAGCCCGTAGGTGACAGAATTGCAGAGGGTGCGGAGACGGAACAGGAAAAACAGGAGCAGCGCAGGACAATATTTGTGGGAGAATTGAATCAGGGAAATACCCTGCAGGACAGGATTGCCCAAAAGAAGGAACAGGCGCAGAAGCAGGCTATGAAGGTGGTGGGCGATGCCTTTGCGGGGGACAGGTCTATTGACGAGGACATGGAGAGCAGGCGTCGGCACATAGAGGAGTTAAACGACGAGAAAAAGCGGCTTCAGGAGGAAGCAGCGGCCGTCGCCGGGCGACGGGAAAGCCTGGAGAAGGCCTACGAAGCGGGGGAGGTTTCACAGGCGGATTACGCTTCGGAGACAATGGATATTTCCCGTGAGGAGCAGGTATATCAGGAAAAGCTGGCGGAGAATGAAAATACGGTTTTGGAGGAGAATGCCATTATCCGTGGCACAAGGCTGGAGCGTCTGAAACACAATCCCATGGGGGAGGCCCGGAAACAGGCGGATGCCATTATGGAGGCTGCAGGAGAAGAAATTGTCGGCATGGTGATGGAGGGTGCAAAAGAAAAAGTCGACGAGGAAAGCGAGAAGCGCGAACAACAGGCTGAAAAAATCGAGGAAGAGAGAGAAGAACAAGAGAAATTCATCGAAAAACAGAAGGAACACCGGAAAGAAAAGGAAGAAATCCTTGAAAATGTGCCTGTAGAGGAGCTGGTTTCTCTAAAGCAGACACAGGAGGATGTCAGGCAGGATGTACAGAACATTCTTGATAAAATGAAGCTGCTTGCCGAAGATATAAAGGGTGCAGCAGTGGATGAAACGCTGTAGAGGAACCAAATACATGCCCTCCACATATCTTATACAAAGATATGCGGAGGGTATTCTTATGGCATTGGTTGTAATTGATGCAGGTCATGGCGGTGTAAATCCCGGTGCTGTCTACAATGGCAGACAGGAGAAGGACGATGTGCTGGCTCTGTCTCTTGCGGTGGGAGGGATTCTGGAGGAAAACGGAGTGGATGTATATTTTACCAGAACCACGGATATCTATGAGTCGCCCTATCAGAAAGCGATGGAAGCAAATGCGGTGGGAGCGGATTATTTTGTTTCCATTCACCGCAATTCCAGTCCCTATCCCAATCAGTATACCGGAGTGGAGAGTCTGGTGTATAACCGCTACGGAGTGGCGGCCAGAATGGCGGCGAACATAAATGAACAACTGGAGCGAGTGGGCTTTGTAAACCACGGGGTCAACGAGCGCAAAAACCTGGTGGTTCTAAATAGCACGGAAATGCCTGCAGTGCTGGTAGAAGTGGGCTTCATCAACACGGATGCGGATAATCAGCTGTTTGACGAGCGCTTTGACGACATTGCCCGGGCTATTGCAGACGGCATTTTACAGACAATATGGAGTGAAGGCTAACATGCTTCAGGGACTGAAGAAAACAACACACCAATGGGGATATTCCACTTTGTTGTAGGATAGCCCGGATTCCTGAAGCGCTTTCCAAAAGTCAGAATTTTCTGTCCTGACGACATAAACATAGGTAGATTCAAGAGGAGTATAATAATTTATTTCAAAATAATATTTGCCGTAACCTTCTTCGTGTTTTGTTTCAGCAACCTCATAAGGAGATTGAGGAACACAGAAAAAGTAATTTTCCCAAAAAGTAATGCAGTCTACGTAAAGTCTTTCCGGTTCCAGATTTTCCTGAACATATTCAAGCGCTTCATAGGGTGGGAGCCAGTAGAAAGCATTCGGGTAGGGCATAATGGTGTATTCCGTAAAATAATAGCGGACAAAGGAAGCCGTCCAGATTAAATAGCAGACGGAAAGGATGCCCATAAATAATTTCCGGTAATGAGTCAGAAAGTGATAAACATGATATATTCCGTTTACAAGGAAAAAGAGGTAGCAAACGAAAAAGGAGATATTGCGATAAGCGGCGTTGGGGGTTCCGACAATGCAACAGGTTATCAGACCGGAAAAAAAATACAGGAGGAACAGAGCGTCATAACGGAAAGTGCGCCTGCGTACGGAGTTTACAAAGCCAAACAGAGATATCACCAATCCGATTAAGATAAAAGGAATGGAAATAAAATACATGGTATAGTATTTTGGAATTGCATCTACAAGCATATCACCGTTTGTCAGTGTGACGGTAAAAACCTTTTTGATAATTTCGAGAATGCCGCCCGGAAGGAGATCGCTCATACGGCCGGAAGCAATGGGGGCAATGGTGAAGCACAAAAATTTATAGGGCGATAAATCAAAAGCCAGGCTTATGATAAAGAGGACGATGGGAAGCGCGGTAATGATGAGGCTGGCAGCCCAGAGGATTGTATGGGAAAGAGTAATCCTTTTGGTATATAGGAGATATATGGTAGCAAGTATGCAAAAAGCAGCTACAAAAATATAGCTGACAGCATAGGAATACAATATGATACCAAAAGAAATGCCGCATAAAACTGCATTACGCATTTTGGGAGAGGTGATGTACCTGACGAGAAAATACATAGAAGTCATACAGCAGCCCAGCATGAGGTTACAATCCAGCGCATATCGCCCGTGCATGATAAAATAAGGGCATACAGTCAGAAGGAGAGCTCCCATAAGGGCAACTTTTCTGTTTTGAAAAACCAGGTGAATCAGCTTTGTTCCCATGATTACTGTCAGCATACTGAATATAATACCAGGGATACGGCAAATAAGCACAGACAGTTCTCCCCTGCCGATGGTCTTGATGACAAGTGCCAGAAGGTATGTGTACAGAGGACTCTGCCCACCGGAATAATTCTGGGGATAGATAGGCATCTCGTTCAGATATCTGTCAACGCCATAGTGAGCCAGACACCAGGAATTGCAGCCCATGCCGGCCTCATCTACCCACAGGCTTTGCGGAAGTGAGGAGATACGGAAGG
The DNA here is from genome assembly GCA_051877795.1 of Acetatifactor sp. Lineage (GTDB taxonomy): Bacteria > Bacillota > Clostridia > Lachnospirales > Lachnospiraceae > Acetatifactor. The sequence continues at coordinate 4,167 of JBJEJG010000199.1, read as the reverse complement.
TCCTTAAAAACAGTGCGATACAGAAAATCAAAAACAGACAAATGCTGTAATAATTTTTTTTGATAAAAGCTTTTAAATGACTCATAACTTCCTCCGATGGTAAATGCTCGTTTTCATGTCATTCTATCATATACAGCGAGGTTTGTCACCTTTTTTGAAGTGTTGTTGCAACCGGTAAAAAAAGATAGTATAATAAGATAATTCTGCAGAAAATTACAAAGGATTGGATAGAGGTATGATAAAAAACGGAAAAGCTTTAAGAATAGTCCGTATCATTCTGACGGTTCTTCTGGTAGTGGCAATGCTGGCGGTCTGGCCGGGATATGCGACGTATGAGCTTTATGTCAGCAAAACGAATAGCTATCATTGTACAGAGACAGAGCCACTTGCGGGTGGTGAAAAGGTATCGCAGTATTTTGTGCCGCAGATGAGCATTTTACACAGTATAGAAATTGCTGTACAGTATGATGAAGAGAAAACGCGGGATGAGACGATACGGTTTCAGGTGTGCAGGGAATCCGGGGAATGCATCTTCGAAGCGGATTTTCCGCTGTCGCAGATACCGAACGGCGGCTATTACGGGATAGAAATAGGTAAGCATGTCAAAGTGGGAGAAACCTATTATTGGTCAGTCATCGCTCCGCAAAACGAGGCTTGTCAGATGACAGTTATGTATACGGAAACTTTGGTATATCAGGCAGCTGAAAATGCATATGTTACCAAGGGGGAAGAACGGTACGGAACGGAAGCCGTTCAGACGGTATCGCAATATATTTACCGTGTGCATCCGGATAAAGCGGTCATAGTGGGAAATTATTGGACAGTATTTGCGATTATCTGGCTTGTATGTCTGGAGCTTGCAAATCGTCTCTTTGCGAAATACAATCAAAAAATGTGAATTTGGAAAGGCACGGACAGAACCTTTTTGCATATCTTAAAGGAAGATATGTGAAAGGGTTCTTTTTTGAGTTGCGAATTATGTGATGCAGAAGGCTTTACATATTTCTTACAAATTACTTACCGAACCGTGATATTTTTCTCCCTGCTTTCCTGTTATCATCAGAATCGTAAACAGAAAAGAAAAATACAAAATGCAAAAAAGCAATGGAGGAAATTATTATGAAAACAAGAGCAAGTAAAGTATTAGCACTCATTGGTGCGTTGACGCTGACAATGGGAAGCCTTGCCGGCTGCGGAAGTGATGAGGCAGCAAACAGCAGCACTCCCGCAAGCAGTGCAGCAGCAAGCAGCGCTTCTTCCGACAACAGTGCGGCGGCAAGCAGCGAGACAGCAGGCGATACAAAGCTTTCCGGTTCCATTCAGATGGTGGGAAGCACCTCTATGGAGAAGCTGGCAAACGCGCTGGCAGAAGGTTTTATGGAGAAGTATCCCGATGTAACCGTGACCGCTGAGTTCGTAGGCTCCGGCGCAGGTATTGAGGCGGTAAACGCAGGTACTGCAGATATCGGAAATTCTTCCAGAAACTTAAAGGATGAGGAGAAGGCAAACGGTGCGGTTGAGAATATCGTGGCAATTGACGGCATTGCAGTCTGTGTAGATACTGCAAACACTGTGGAGGGTCTGACAAAGGAGCAGCTGGCTGACATTTATCTTGGCAAGATTACCAACTGGTCCGAGGTTGGAGGCACGGATTCTCCTATTATCGTAGTAGGCCGTGAGGCAGGAAGCGGTACCAGAGGAGCGTTCGAAGAACTTCTGAAGATTGAAGATCAGTGTGCTTATGCAAACGAGTTGGACAGCACCGGTGCAGTAATGGCAAAGGTTGCATCTACGCCCGGCGCAATCGGATATGTATCTCTTGATGTAATTGATGACAGCGTTATTGCGCTTCCGCTGGAAGGTGTAGAGCCCACTGTGGAGAATATCAAGGCTGGCAACTATTTCCTGAGCAGACCTTTTGTTATGGCTACCAAGGGCGAGATTTCCGCTCAGAACGAACTGGTTCAGGCATGGTTTGATTTCGTACTCGGTGATGAGGGACAGGATATTGCTGTAAAGGTTGGACTGATTACAGTTAAGTAATACTGAAAGGTGCAAGGGAATGACAATCACAGGGAGTAAAAAGAATAAAGCGGTAGTGGAGTCTGTGGCGCAAATCATATTTACTGTTTGCGCCTCCTTTGCCATTCTGGCAGTCGCCTCCATTACTTTGTATATGATTATCAGCGGAACGCCGGCAATCTTCAAGGTGGGACTGAAGGAAATTTTGTTTGGGACAGTGTGGAAACCGACGGCGGCAGAACCGAAGTTCGGCATTTTATATGTCATTTTGACTTCCATAGTGGGTACTGCGCTTGCAATTTTGATTGGTGTGCCTGTTGGAATCCTGACGGCGGTGTTTCTGGCAGAGGTGGCAGATGAAAGGGTTGCCCGGATTGTAAAACCGGCGGTGGAGCTTCTTGCCGGAATTCCCTCGGTTATCTATGGCCTTCTGGGCATTTATCTGCTGAATCCGCTGATGTATAAGCTGGAATTGAAAATTTTCGCGAATTCAACAACGCATCAGTTTACCGGAGGTGCCAATCTGCTTTCGGCAGTCTTGGTGCTTGCTATCATGATTTTGCCCACGGTTATCAATATCAGCGAGACATCTATCAGGGCGGTACATCCCAGTATCAAGGCGGCCTCTCTGGCTCTTGGCGCATCCCATGTGCAGACAATTTTCAAGTCTATACTGCCGGCGGCAAAGTCAGGAATTGTGACAGCTGTCGTGCTGGGGGTAGGCAGAGCCATCGGTGAGGCTATGGCAATCACTCTTGTTTCCGGAAGCAGTGTCAATGCACCCTTTCCTTTCAACTCGGTGCGTTTTCTCACCACGGCGATTGTAAGCGAAATGGGGTATTCTCAGGGAACGCACAGGCAGATGCTGTTTACCATTGGGCTGGTGCTCTTTGTGTTCATTATGCTGATTAATATTGCCCTGACAAAAATTCTGAAGAAAGGGGCTGCGGGAAATGAACAATGACACCTTGTATCAGAAGCGCAGACGGCCGGCGGAAGCCTTTATCATGGCGGCAATTTACGGCGCTGCATCCATAGCGGTGCTGCTGCTTTTGGGAATCATAGGCTATGTATTTTTCAAGGGCTTTCGGGTTTTGAGTCTGGAATTTCTCACCACAGTTACCAGCAGTCTGAAGGGCACTGTGGGTATTGCGGGAAATCTCCTGAATACTCTTTACATAATTGTGATTACACTGCTGATTGCGACTCCCATTGGCGTGGGCGGGGCAATTTATCTGAATGAATATGCGAAGCCCGGAAGACTGGTGAATATGATTGAATTTACCACGGAGACTTTGTCCGGAATTCCCTCCGTCATTTTCGGACTATTCGGAATGGTGTTCTTTGGAAACGCCCTTGGACTTGGCTATTCTCTTTTGAACGGCTCCCTGACGCTGACCTTGATGGTGCTGCCCTTGATTGTGAGAAATACGCAGGAGGCTCTGCGGACGGTTCCCGACAGTTATCGTAACGGAGCGCTGGGAATGGGCGCTACAAAGTGGTATATGATTCGGACAATCCTGCTTCCTTCCGCAAAGCCGGGCATCCTGACGGGGGTCATTCTGGCGGTGGGACGTATTGTGGGAGAGTCCGCAGCACTTTTGTTCACAGCGGGAAGCGCCAGAATTCTGCCGAAGCTGGGAGCAAATATGGCTGAAACCCTTTCCAGACTTGGCGGCAAGATTGTGCAGCCGGGCGGAACACTTACCATTGAACTTTATCTACAGATGCAGAACGGAGAGTATGAGGTGGCATTTGGCATCGGATGTGTGCTGATTGTCATTGTGCTCCTGATTAACCTCCTGTTGAAGGTCATCACAGGGAATGCGAGGAAATATGGAAAACAGTAAAATTTCAGTAAAAAATCTGAATCTCCACTATGGTGAGAATCATGCGCTTAAGGATGTAAACATGGAGATTCGAAATAATGCCATCACAGCGTTTATCGGTCCCAGCGGCTGTGGCAAGTCTACCTTTTTAAAATGCATCAACCGCATGAATGATCTGGTGGAAAGTGTGCGCATAGAAGGACAGATACTGCTGGACGGAGAGGATATTTATGACAAAAGGGTTGATACCACTCTGCTCAGAAAAAAGGTTGGTATGGTTTTTCAGCAGCCCAATCCCTTTCCTATGAGTATTTAC
>JBJEJG010000198.1:0-1612 GCA_051877795.1 Acetatifactor sp. | reverse complement strand
GACGATAACGTAGTTCTCGCCGCTGCTTAATAGCGGCCGTCCTGTGCGGAAGGGCCACGAGCCGTACAGGGCGTGAAATGAGTGGCGTCCGTGAGTTCGGAAAGAGTTGACCGGGCCACGCATCATGACTCTACTGACCCCTTGAGTGTGACGGTTCACGCCTGGGGAAGGGAATGTAAATAGCCGTCTGCACCCGGAGAAAGTCCTGCGGAATTGTTTTCGGACAGGGGTTCGACTCCCCTCGCCTCCACCAAATGGACATTGGACGAACACATATTTCTTTAACGGCGGTTTCGCCGTGAAGGTATGGCTCGGATAATGTCGTAAGCAGAAAAAGTCCGCTGAGGTCACCACGACCCCAGCGGACTTTTTCACTTTTCTGCGTATTCGGGATGTTTCTCAAGCCATTCTTTGTAAAACGCCTGTCCCTCCTCACTTTCGTGGAAACGGCGGATTTCCGGAATGATGTATCGTGCAAAGGCATCCAGAACCTCTTTCGGTATATCCACATCATATTTGTTTTTCTTTTTGTCCATATGTGCCTTTCTGCTATCTATGCGTCCCTGGCTCGCCTGAGAGCCGTTTATTCTTTATCAAGGGAAAAGATATGCCCCACAGCGTTTGCGTCGCTTGTGGGGCATAAATTATCCGATTTTCGACCTTTATCCTGACGGTAATTCGCTGTCTTCCTTCGGTTGTATCGGCTTTGCATTGGAAGGGTAATTGAGCGTGATCATCGCAGGTCTGCCAAGACCTTGCTTTCGACGGCAGATCAATCCGCTGAATTCCAACTGCTGAAATATCCGTGTGACGCTTTGTCGGCTGCGGTGCAGCTTCTTCTGCGCCTGTTCCACGGTGAAGTAAAGACGGATCGTGCCGTCCTCTTCGGTATAGCCATTGGCCTTGGAAATACTTGCTCTGTCCAGCATAAGTGCGTACAGTACCTTTGCATCGTTGGTGAGCTCTGCAAAGCAATCCTCCATGAGAAAACGAGGAAAAGGTATGTACGATGCCGATAGGCTCTCTACTGTAAATTTACAAAACTCTTGCTTCATATGACCTCCTATCCCATCCATCCTATCAGGTGTATTGATTGGATTGATGGATGATTTTATTGAGAGTTAATTTATTTCTTATTGATTAGAGGATGAATTTCATACTCGATGACTGTTCGGAAATCCACGGTCCAGAAATCCAGTTGCGGAACGCTCCGGAGCGTCAGCCTGTCCACCGTTTGAAAAACCGGTGACGGGAAATCCATACACGTATAATCCCGTTGTGGTCATAATTCAGCCCGTTGCGACTGCTTGAGTAGTTCCCAAATTTCACACTGTTTCGCTTTCAACTCGACGATATCATCCTCATAAAAATGCCCGGTCTGATTGATACGGCGGCAAATCTGGTTGATGTTTCCGGCAACCCGGCTGACGGCGGCAGCCAGTCTCTTTTGCTCGGGGTAATCCACTTTGATGATATAACCGTCGATCGCCATCTTGCGAAGATAGACTCCCATGTTTTTGGTGCCAAGCTGCTCCATCTTTTTCTGGATAAGTTGATGTTCCTGCTCGGTGACACGGAACTCAATGCGGACTGGTCTGGTGCGATTTTTCAT
>JBJEJG010000197.1:0-36940 GCA_051877795.1 Acetatifactor sp. | reverse complement strand
GGTAATTTTTGCTTCCTTTTACGTGCAAATTCTGCCTTTTCTCATTTTGGGAGGTGATTTTCGCTTCTCTTCACCACGTGGTAGAACCAACGAGAACAACACAAGCCTAATCTACATTCTTCTCACGATAAACTCTAATTTTCTACACACAAAAAAGCTCCCCTCAGGGAGCTTTTTTACCTCTGTTTAACCGCGGAGCTTTTTTACCGCCTTTTCTGCAATCAGGCAGGTGCCGTGCTCCTTCAGATGCTCTGTCTGGCTTTCCTCCGCCGTATACAATCCGGCAAATTCCATAGCCTGAATACAAGCTCTGCTATACCGGGGATAAGCCGCATGCCCTCTCCTCAGGAAAAGATAATAGACACCATCCATCTCATACAATTCACTTTCCACGCGAAGGTTTGCAGGCAGAGATGACGCATAGTTCATTACATTCCGAAGACTGGAAAATGCAAACACTGCCAAATCCGGCTGTTTTACAGGCTGTTTCTGCTTTTCAGTCTGCCCGGCATCAGCATTCCCCTGCCCTTCATCCTTTGCAGGAAGACCCACCTTCTCTCTCGCCTGCTGAAGCACCCTTTTCATTTCCTTCAGGCACTCAATCAGCTGTTCTCCGTCAGGCTCCTTCTCCGAAAAAGTCAACAACAGACCCTGTTCAGGAAGCATCATAATCTGCAGTTCAAAAGCAAATTTGGGCGGTTTATATCCTACCTCCTCCTCTGCCTGCTCAATAATTTCCTGTACAACCTCTTTTGCCTTTTCATTTCGCAGGACAAAATCCTTGTAATCAATATTATACTGCTCAAGCTCTTCGTTTGATAAAAAACACTTTACAGTTTTTTCATCCACTCGCTCTATTCTCATAACTTACACCAAAACATCATCCTATATTTTAAAGAATTGCATATCCTCATTCAGTTCCTGGGAAATCTGCTTTAGCTTTCCGGCCTCGCCTGCCAACATATTAATCGTAGCATTCAGCTCCTGCATGGAAGCGGTTGTCTCCTCAGAAGATGCTGCATTCTCCTCAGAGATTGCGGAAAGATTTGAGATTACATCCATAACAGATGCCCTTGCATTATTACAGGAATCCGCAGATACGCGAATCTGCTCCGTACCCTCTCTGGATACATTGATTCCGGTACTTACCTCGCCAAACTTGCCCTTGGTCTCATTCAGCTTCTCCTGCTGTTCCTTCATCAGGCTTTCTGCTTCCTGCATCTCCTTCATGGTCTTTGCAGATTCCGACAGCAGCGTATCAATAATCTGCTGAATCTCAACGGCTGCATCGTTAGACTGCACAGCCAGCTTCTGTATTTCTGTGGCAACTACGGCAAATCCTCTTCCGGCCTCGCCTGCTCTCGCGGACTCAATGGAAGCGTTCAGAGAAAGCAGATTGGTCTGAGATGCAATGGAAGTAATCAGTTCCGTTGCCTCACTGATTCTCTTGATGGACTCGTCTGTCAGACGAATCTGTTCACCGATATTGGTGATTGCGGCCGAAGTACGGTCATTGGACTCACTCAGATTCATCATCGTCTTCGTAGAGGCATCGCCTGCGGCGCTCATGGTATTGGAGGTCTTTGTCAGGCTTCCTACGTTGTCTACGATTTCTCCAATCATTTCACCCATAGAAGAAATCTGCATGGAAGCGGACTCAATTTCCTCTGCCTGAGATACGGCACCCTTGGAAATGTCCTCCACTGCACGGCTGATTTCATCTGTTGCATTGCTTGACGAAGCAGCCATAGTCTCCAGACCATTGCCTGTTTCATGCAGCTCCTGAGCTGTTGCCTTCAGCTTTCCGACGGTCGTCTTCAGTCTTTCAATCAGGCTTTCCGCAGCCTTTCCCATATCTCCGATTTCATCGCTGCGTTTCAGAACCTTCTCATCCACACGGGTATCCAGTTCACCGTCTGCAAGCTTCAGTATCGCTTCCTTCGTCCTCTCAACACTCTTTGCAATACCGCTTGCCAAAATCGTTCCTATTACACCCGCGATAATCAGCATAGCAATTGTCACAAAGGTAAAGTTAAAAATCTTTTCCTCAATAAAGCTTTCGATATCCTCACTGGGCTGCCCTGCAAAAACCATACCGATAATCTGGCCGTTTGCATCCTCCAGAGGTACATAGCTTACACAATACTTTTTCCCATTAATGACAAGACCAGTGGCCCGATATCTCTGTCCGGTCTGTACTGTATTCCAGACTTCATCAGAGGCATCCGTTCCGACAATTCTCTCTCCAGTGGTAATGTCAGTCAAAGATGTAAGTCTCCTCGTCTTACCGATAAAAATTGTTACATCAGCGTCTGAGTTTTCTGTATAGCTGTCAATCATATCCATATTGGCGGAAAGGTTGATTTCCCCCTTCCACAGATTATTATCCGCATCCAGAGAAAAATCTCCCTCTATATTATCAAAGCTGGCATGTACCGACTCAGCCAACAATTCCAGTCCGTCCAATGTCTTTGAGTGAAGCCCATCTGTCAGGCTCTGTCTGGCAAACAGGATTACCACAACAGAAACAATCAGGACAGGCACTACAGTCATCGCCAATAGCCTTAAACGAATTCCAACTCTTTTCTTCTTGCCGTTTTCCATACCTTAACTTCTCCTTCGTACATTATGTTTTTCCACCCTTGTGCATTATGACTTGCACTTTTACCCATTATAACACACGTCTGGACAAATTGCACTATGAAATTGACTTTGAATTGCGCTTAGTTGCAATATTTTAGTCGTACTGAACTACTGCCTTCCATCTAAACGTTTTGCATGAACGAGAAAACGGATTCCCGAAGCAGAACAGGTTGACAACGTCAAAATCTTATCCTTCCCCGTTGCCTCCACCCCCATATTATAATATGAATTCTGTTTCATTTCTGAAACCCGGGATTCAAAGGCATCGTCCGGCGTATACCATATGGTGTATATTTCACTGTCCTCCGGCACCTCACGGCAGGAAAAAATCTGATAACAATAAACCTTTTCGGCAGTATAGACAATAAAGGTATCATGTCCCGGATAGTATTCTTCATCTCTGTACTTCTTCAAAAAACCGAACATGGAACCGTTGCGCATATTGTGTCCATACAATATTGTATGACTATCCTGCCAGTCCCTGTGATTCAGGGCATCCGCAAAGATGCTTCCCGCCGAATTTTTCTCCCCCGACCACATGTGCTCCAGATAATAAAAATTGTCATCTCCCTGCATAACCGGATATGCCACTCCCTCATTCTCAAAAACCAAAAATCCTATGATATCGGAATTTTCCTCCATAAGCCTTCCCACGGCATCACAGATTGTCTTATCTGCATTTTCCTCATCCGCCCTGCTCTCCTCCTGTTCCTCGTCGCAATTCTCTTCATTAAAAACCTTCTCTGCCAGGCCAGTATAAGCGCTTTCCGCTTCCCTGTATCCGGCAGAAACAATCAGCAGATACCCTATGCCTCCCAGAATGAGACATATCCCGAATACACGAAGGAACCCTCCGCCGGCCCTTTCCCTATCGTTTTCCATCCCTTTCACTTTATATGCCGTCAGCCAGCAAATGACAGCCAGCCCGAAAACAGGGAGCAGTATAAATCCACCATAAGGCGACGCCAAAAAAGGCAGGTAAAAACAAACCTGCCCTATCACACGCTCCTCTGCCACCGGAATCGGATCCTCCGTATTATTGGCGTCTCCCTTTGTCACAAAGCTGCCGTTCTCATTGATTTCTATCACACGGTGTGTCATACAGACTTCCGGCTCTGTGTCAAGCCGGAAGGTAATGATGTCCCCCACCCCAATTTCCTTCGGGCTGCATTCCCGCACAAAGACAATTCCACCCTTCTTATAAGACGGTTCCATGCTTCCGCTGCATATTTCGTAAACCTGTATTCCAAACAGTCCTGACACATACAGCAACAGTGCCGCAAGAATTACCAGTGTCATGAGCAGACACCCCGTAATATTTAAAATACCTGAAATACGATTACGCATCCACCGCCTCTTCCTTCTTCCCGGAAAGGACATCCGGCAGAAGATTCAAAAGAATCAAAACAAGCAGAATGCCGCACGCTGTCGCTATTCCGATTTTCGTCCTGCAATAAATACTGATATATCCCAAAAGCGGCAGATGAAACAACACCTTGCCAACAATTCTGTCATAACCGACAGGAGACAAATCTGCCGTCTCATTCGCATCACCCTTTGTGACAATCTGCTGATTTTCCCTGTCGATACTTTCTATACGGTGCGTTACCATGGTATCGCCCGACAGCCGATAAGAAATCACATCTCCGACCTCCAGGCTCTCCGGTTTTACCTCTCTCACACAGACAACAGAGCCTACCGGGATTTCCGGTTCCATGCTTCCGCTGAGCACTGCCATGCTTTTCATTCCAATCAGATTCGGTACAAGCAGCGCCATGGCAAGTAAAGCCATTATTATCAGCAGAAGCGTAGAAAGAATATTGCATATCCTGCGCAGCAAAATAAGTCCCCCTCAGTCTGCGGTTTCTCTGTCGAATATCTCCCAGATTGCCGCCGCATTTTCAGCATTATACGTTCCATCCTCATTGACAGCGGAAATCGTATCTCCTCCTTCATTCTGCGCACGAACCTGTACCGCCTCCTGATACAAAATAATATCAAACGGCTCAAAAGAGGAGTAATCCTCAGGAATCCACGTCACTGTAGTAAAGAGCGGCTGTGTACTTTCTCCCGGTGCCACATAACCGTTGTAATAGTAATAGCCGTCTCCCTTCAAAATCCATTGTCCTGCCTCAAAACCGGTCTGATAGTCCAGAGAAAACAGCCTGTTCTCCGAATCATCCGGAGAAACAGTCACCTGCATTCTCACCAGGCATTCCGCTGTTCCGCTATTTTTTACGGACGGCTCCTTGTGCATGCCGTCTATTTTTTCCTCAATTTCTGTCTCCACACAGGCGACAGTAAAGGTATTCACCAAAGCCGGTGTTTTCTCCTGGAAATAGGCAGTCGTTTTCCCCGCTATTGCAAGTACAGTAAGCAGGACAGCCGCAAAAACTGCAATATTATATTTTTTCCCAAAAAATCTTTTCATTGCCTACTGCTCCCTTTCATTCTTCTCTCGGGATGAGGTAATCACAATTCTGTCATTCACAAGCTGAAAGCTGTTTGTCACAGTATCTGTATCCGAAAAATAGTCATTGTAGGTTCTTTCGTTTGTGATAACTGCTTTTCCCTCTGTAGCTGTCAGCAAAGTCTTCCCGTTTTCGTCACAGCCGATATAAATTACTTCGTTTTCAATACTCGTTTGCCGGTAACGGAGAGTTTTCTGTTCCTCCACGGTATAGGCGCCCCTCTTCAGTTGCCCAAAGGTAACGGAGAGAGAAAGGAAACCGTTATCATCTGCCTGCATATCGGAGGTAAACTCCAGCGCTGCGGCATGGCTCGCGCCGCATTCATCCCTGACAGAGAGTGTAAAGACAGGATTTCCCTGAGACCATTTTACCTCGTCTGCCCGAATCTTTTTTTCCACCGTAATGCTGCCGCTTACAATCTTTACGATGTATTGCGCGGAAAGGCTCTCTGCGAAGATGCCGTTTTCCTCAATACCCGCCTGATAGCTCACGCCGTCCTTTGTGGTGTTGGCATTGCTCTCGGGAGTCGGCGTTCCCATATCCAGAGTCAGGCTGACCCTGTAAACAGTGTCTTCCTTCAAATCTGCCGTGAGTATTTCCTGAACGCTCATCTCCTTTTCGCCCAGATACAGCTTTGCTCCCTGAGGAAGCTCGCTCAGAAATTCCGCAGGAACCCTTTCACCCAGAAAAATCGTTGTCTCTCTATCACTGAGAGAGAGATTCGGTCTTACATTTACGACAGGTGCACCAAGTTTACAGTCAAGAGACGCTTCCCCTTCCACAGTTATTTCGGAAAGCTCCGCCACATTAGTCGGAATATTGTTTCCTCCTGCGAAGCTGTCCTTCGCCCGAATCTGTACTGCTGCGCTCCAGCCGGGAATCACAGTATCTTCTTCTCTGACTTCTGCCCCAAGAGCATTCAGCTTCCAGACAATGGTTGTGGTGCCGTCTCCGTTTTCCGTATAAGAAACACCGGCCTCATCGAAGGCTTTTTTCTGCGCTTCTGTCAATTCAAACCTGCTGTCCAGCACATCGGTGACAGTCACATTTTGCAGAGAAATCTGCGAGGATGTGGGCTCTGTGACGATTTCATTCCGGATTTTCTCAAAAATCCTGTTCAGCGCTTCTGACTCATCCGCCTTCAGCGCGTGAGCAGCACTTGTGGATAAGTCCTCCAGCCACTGGACATAGGTACGATTCCAGTAGTCTGCCTCTGAAGGCCTTCTTCCGGTGACATATTGCCATTGGGTTATATCAAACCAGGTATACTCCTCCCACTCCGAGATACCGTAAGTGACAGAACCGCCGTCCAGGTTCCCCAGTCTCACTGTATAAATGACGGCATTCTGTTCTTTCTTGATTCTGTCTGCAGCTTTATATGCCTCATCTGCTATGGTGCACAGCTTTTCCTCCGAATCGTCCTCATAGTCTCCCGGTTTTCCGTCCGTAAAAAGGATGACATATTTTGCATGGTCGGAGCTGTCCGACTTCAGAATTTCTTCTGCACGAAGCAGACCTTCATTCTGTCTGGTTCCACCCTCCGCCTTCAGGCTGTCAAGCTTCTGCTTCAGAGTCTGTAGATTATTATCCTCACTGACCGTCGTCAAACCGGCAACGGTTCTCGTCTCTCCTTCACCGGCAAAGGAAACGATTGCCACGCGGCTGTCCTCGGAGGCATTAGCGTAAATTCCCTGAATAAAATTTTTTGCGGCTGTCTTCAGGCTGCTGATTCGGTTTTTATCCCCTTTGTATCCGTCCGCCATGGAGCCGGATACGTCAAGCACCAGCACGACATCCACATCAGCTCTTTCTTCACTCGTGACAGTTCCGCCCGCCGTCACAGAGGACGAAGCAGAGCTCGCGCTGAGATTAATGTAATAGGTTCTGTCCTGCCAGCTGTCAAGATGGGTTGTCTTTTCCCCGGTCAGTCCGAAGGTTTCCCGGAATTCCGCATTCTTAAAGTCAAGAGTAGCCACCGTATTCGCAGCAATTGTCACTACTGCCTGCAAAGTATCATCAGCCTCATCCTTTTTCACTGTTTCACTTGTGATACTTTCTCCGTCTGCATGCTTCTCATAGAATGTTTTGTATCCGTCCCGCAGCACCTGCTCTACGGTGTACTCCCCCGGCTCCAGACTGTCAAACACGACTGTCTCATCGGAAGCCAGCTGAAATTCCTCCAGAGTTTCACCACCGCATTTCAGCTTATATTCAAAAAAAGTAATGCCCTGTGTATCGCCGGAAGCAAAATTATCGATATGATTGCTCACGGTCAGAGAGGCTCTGTCCTCTCTCTTCAAAACGACAGTCAGTACATTCTCCCGTCTGTCGAGTTCTTCTCCATGTGGCCTTCCATGCTCCCTTCCCGTACGAATCGTCTGTTCCAGAGCAACTGTGTAGGTTCCCTCCGTCTCCTCAATTGTCCTACCGTTAAAAAGGACGCTCTCAATTTCAAAGTCACCGGCAGCAGTGATTGTAAAGGTCTGGGATGCACTGTCAAACACATAATATTTCGCAGTGTCTGCAGGCGCGCATGCCAATACCTCTTCGCCCTGCTTTACCTCTGTCCTGAAGTAATAGCCTCCTTCATAAAACTCTTCTGCCGTCACTTCATATTCATACCAGTTCCAGTCCCAGCCCATATATCCCCGGGGCATATTTTCAGTCTTCACTTCTGCGCAATCGGATTTGAGAAGAATTCTGTCACTCCAGTCATAGCTGCCATATACCTGTTTCATTTGAGCTGTCTGCACTCCTTCAACAGCTTGAGCGACCTGTTTCTCTTCAACGGCCTGCTCTTCCTGCGGCTCTTCTGTCTGCTCTTCCTCTGCAGTCTGCTCTTCCTCTGCGGCCTGCTCCTCTTCTGCGGCCTGTTCTTCTGCGGCCTGTTCTTCTTCTGCGGCCTGCTCTTCCTCTGCCTCTTCTGCTGCCGGCTCCTCTTCTACGGCCTGCTCTTCTCCTGCGGCCTGCTCTTCTTCTGCGGCCTGCTCTTCTCCTGCGGCCTGCTCTTCTTCTGCGGCCTGCTCTTCCTCTGCCTCTTCTGCTGCCGGCTCCTCTTCTACGGCCTGCTCCTCCACAACTTGAACCTCCTGCAGTTCTTCAACCGCTTCACTCAATCCTTTGTTCTGCTCTGCAAAGGCTTCCAGCGCATTTCCCATCAGCAGAGAGAAGCACAAACCGAATACAATTAACTTTTTTGGAAAACGGTATTTCATACTTTCCTCCTGACAAACCCGATTTTTATATCTTCTCAACTATACCGGCATCCGGTCACATCATAGTCACACCACACTCTTTTTTGCTTCTTCATCTTCCGTCTCGGATGCGCCGTGCGGAACAACCTTCTTAAATTCCGTTCTGATACGGATATGATTTCTCTTATCTTTCTTATGGAAATTCTCGATAATTCTGTCTGCCACCAGCATACTCCCCTCATATGTACAGGTAGGCAAGAGCAGTACAAACTGTCTGTCACCGTTCCGGGCGGCTATGTCGCTGACGCGCAGGCTTTCTTTCAATACCTCCTGCATCAGCTCTGCCGCTCTCTGCAGCAAAAAAGCTTCCAGCTTTGAGCCACCGTCCTCTATCCGGTCTCTCACCTCCAAGGTCAGAAGCACCACATATTCCGGTTCCCCCAGTCTGGCATTCCTGCGCGCCTCCAGCCGGTAAATTTCCCTGAATACCGGGTATCCGCAAAAAAATACCCCTGATGGCTTCTCTCTTTCCCGAATATCCCGGAAAATACTATTAATGTCTGTCGCTTTGATTTCACCTGACATTTTCAGAATTTCCTGATGTATCCTGTTCAATCCGGCAGACTGCGTAACCCCCAAAATATCCCGGAGTATTTTCTTTGCATTTTCATACTGTTCCAGTGCCTGCTTTTTCTTATTCTGAGCAATCAACGCATGAATCAGGCTGCAATACAGCATCTCATCCGCTTCATCAAAACGAATGCCGTAATTACATACCTCTTCCATTTCCTCATAGTTTTTTTTCTTCTCACAAAGACCGGCCAGCTTCTTTACCACTGATAAAAAAAGGGAATGATAATAGGCAGCCGCTGTCACTGCCCAATGCCGGTCCGCAACCTGGGGCACAAACTCGCCTCCGTAAAGCGCTATCGCCCTACGGCAGTTCTCTTCCACTCTGTCAATTTCCGGTTCCTGTCTTCCGCTGCCACAGTAATGCTCAAACTCTTCCGTATCAAGTAGAACTTCTATGTCCGGATTCCAGAGGTAGCTCCCCCTGGCCGTCAATATAAAATTCTGCTCGCCAAAATGCTTCTTCAGTATTCCTCTGAGGCGATACATGAGATTTTTCAGAGCTCCGACAGGATTGCCTGTCTCTTCTTCCTCCCACAGTGCATCCGCCAATTCCTGAAAGGAAAGGGTACGTTCCCTGTGCATCAGCAAATACACCAACAGCTTTAAAAGCATATCCGAATGCATGTCCTCGCTGCCCATGCTGCAGCTTTCATCTCTCATTTGAAATCGTCCAAGCAATCTTACCGCTAAAATGACAGTTTTCCTCCTTCCTTTTGAGCGTGTACCTTAATAGCTTATGATTCTCCTGAGAGAAAAAGACCATTATTCTTCTGTCGATGTCCTGACTTTTTTGATTTGAATCCAGACTGCCAATGCCGCTGCCAGTCCCGCCGCTGCGATTCCTGCTGCCGTATAAACAGCAGTGTTTTGCTTCATCGTCTTTACACGAAATGTCGTCCCGCCTGCCCCGGATTCCACGGCTTTTGCAGATTGAACGGTATATTCCACTCCTTCTGCCAGTCTGCCGTAATCCACAACAAAATCCATATTTTTTGTTACAATATCTCCATCCTGAGGTCCCCATTCCGATACATTCTTAACAAAATATCCGCTGTCTGCCTGCACATAGGCTGTCTCCGGAGCATCCGGCACTGCCGCGCCCTTTTCCACCGTCAGTCTGATTGCTCCATTTTCTGTTGCCCGGATATCCGTTATTCCGTCGATGCCGTCATACAGAAGACGGGCGACCTCCTCCGCATCCTCCTTCTTTGTCTTTTTCTCTGTGTCCCCTGTCTCTCCGGGAGAAAATCTTCCTACATTGCCGGGACGGAATGTCACAGTGTATGTCTTTGTACTTCTTTCCTCTGCCCTGACGCTGACAGCGCCAACGGTTGAAAACAACATAAAGCCTGTCAATACGACTGCTGCCGCTTTCGTTAAGCTCGATTTCCGTTTCATGACCTCTCCTCCGTTTTACGCTTCCTTTCAACAACAACCAGCAACAGGATGCCGGCGCCCACAGCCACAATACCTACAGCCGGCATAGCGGCATCTCCGGTTTTTGCAGCCTTCGACACCTGCTTTCCCTCATGCTTCCCTGCAGTCTCTTCCTGCTCCTCTTCCGTCTCTTTGGATTCCTCCTGCACATCACCGCCGGAATTCTCATATCCTGCCCGAAAACGGAATCGAATACGCCCCAATGCCTCCGAATAGTCTGATATATTGTTGTTATCCATAGCTTCCCCGTCAAAGGTAATCTGCAGAACCACCTCCGCAGTCTGCCCCTTTGTCAGCGTAGCTGCCAGAATACTGCTGCCCAAAACACTGTCATTCATCTCCTTTAAGCCCTCGCTGCTGCCACTTGAATCAGGAGATGCATAGCCGCCCACAGTAGAGCAATATATCTCTTTGCCTGCAATAGTGAGCAAAATATCATATGCTGCGCCGGACGCCCTGTTTATTTCTTCCAGAGACTGCAAAACCTCCGTGCTCATATAGAAATCAACTGTCTGACTGCTCTCATTGGAAAGCGTAAAGGCCTGCGACCTGGTTTCACCGGGAGCAACCCCTTCAAAGGCATTTCCCAGATTGACGGTGCCTTCCTCATCCTTTTCCGTATTTCGATATTCCAGCTGGTTCTTTTCTGTAAAGACGACGGATGCCTTTTCCTCTGCCGATACAGGAGAGGACATTTCGAATAACATGGCCGTCATCAACGCCAATGCCAATACTCTTTTTTTCATTATCAACCACAGCCTTTCCGCTTACTCCGCAATTGAGAGGATTGTTCCGTCCCCGGAGAATTCAGGGTATACACCCCACTCTGAAATCATTGCTGCCTCCGCAGCGACAGCCTGCACCGCATCTACTCTGAATTCCAATTCAATCGCTGCTTCCGCATATCGATTATCAACACTTCCGTCGATACTGACGGCTGAAATAAAATCTGTCGTCTCTTCGCCGCCGGTTCCTTCTCCTGCCGCTTTCAGCGGATATTTGTAATAAAGAATTACCTGTTCATCATCCTGATACCATAAAAGCCAGCCAGCCTTTTCTATTGTCTCTCTGTTTTCTTCCGTCAGTTCCACACCCTTAAGGCTAAATTGTTCATTGTCCATACAAAGATGTATCTTTGACGCATCCAGTTCATCATTTCCGTTCTTCTCCCACCGTTTACAGATTGTGACACGTGTATAAAGCTCATAACCGTTTCTGGTATTGTTGCACACGTTTCTGGAAAATGTGATTTTTTCTCCCGGCAAGGCTGTATCCTTTAGCTTTTCCTCATAAACGGCAGCACTCAAAGGAGCCTCTGCATCCTGTATATCGATGCCGAGGCTCCTCGTAGAAATTTGTATGACTGCCGCTTCCGCAGGCTCTGTATAGAATCCAGCAAGTGTGCTGCCAATGGCAGCTGTCAGCGCCAATGCGCCCGCAATGCACATGAGTATGACTTTCTTTTTCACGTTTGACACCTTTCTTGTTGTAAATAGAATCGTACACTGTCTATCATTATAGAAAGGTTTTGTCACACCACGGTCACACCGCAGAAAAAACATGCTTTGTATTTACCAGTACAGTTCCCAATCCTTACTCATCCTGGTGAGGGCTTCCATGTAGAAGTAGTCTCCCCATGCGTTACACTCATCCACACCGTAATGGTTGCAGGTGTTGTAAGGAGAGTGATTCGAATAGGTGCTGTGCAGCACCAGTCCGTTTGAAATCTTCATATCCTTCACCGCATAATTGTCATAAATGGACTTCATCAGCTTTGCCGCAATACTGCGGTAATGTGCTGCCTCCTCCTGCTCCAGATACTTACTCATCTCCAGCATGCCGCAGGCTGCAATGGATGCGGAAGAGGAATCTCTGGGCTGGTCATCGCCGTCCGTAAACTCCAAATCCCAGTAAGGTACCAGATCCTTGGGAAGATGCTCCAGAAAATATTCCGTCACATGCCGGAACAGGTCGATATATTCCTTTCGTCCGGTGTATTTGTAGGCCAGTGCCAGACCGTATACACCCCATGCCTGACCTCTCGCCCATGCGGAGCCGTCACGATATCCCTGACAGGTTGCACCGTGATCCGGTGCTCCGGTCTGCGGATTGAAGAAAAAGGTATGCCAGGTGGAGTAATCCTCCCGGATTACATTCGCCACAGCCGTATGAATATGATTTTCCGCAATTTCACGGTACTTATTGTCTCCTGTCTCCTCGCTTGCCCAGTACAGCAGAGGCAGATTCAGAAGACAGTCAATAATCAGACGGTAATTCTCAGGAGCATTCATAGGTCCCCAGGCCTGAATAAATTTGCCGACGGGCTGGTACCTGCTAATCAGCTGATCGGCTGCCTTGAGCGCAGCCTCTCTTCCCTCCCTGTTCCCTGTGAGCTTATATGCTGCCACGCAGGAGGGGGAATAGAGAAATCCCATGTCATGATGGTCCACCATAACCTTCTTTTCAATTCTGTTCATAAAGTCATGAACCTGTATATCCCCTGCCTTCTTAAGCCTCTCATCATGGGAATACTCATATGCCAGCCAGATTTCGCCGGTCCAGAACCCGGTCGTCCAGTCCACATTGTCAATTGGCGGATAAAAACCATTCACACTGTAGGCCTGCTGAAACTTGTCGGTAAATTCCGGCAGGATATGCAGAATCTGTCTGTTGCAGAAATCCAGCGCCTCTTTTATTTCCTCTTTGGTTATCTCAGGATAACCCTCAAATTTCATACTCATTACAAATATTCCTCCTGTTTTTATGGGAAGAATGCCCCAATTGGGGCATTCTTCTGTGTGAGATATAGATTTTCTTTGGCGATGTATTTTGTCGCCTTAGAAAATCTTCTCACACTTATCCCTTCAGTCCTGTGGAAGCAACACCCTCCACAAAATATTTCTGCAAAATAAGGAACACAATCAGAACGGGAATCAGCGACAGCACGGAGCCTGCCATAATCAGTCCGTAGTCAGAAGAATACTGGCTGATAAACATTTTCAGTCCCAGCTGGATTGTCTTTTTCTCCTGGGATTTCAGGTAAATCAAAGGCCCAAGATAGTCATTCCAGGTTGCCACAAAGGTGAAGATTGTCAATGTGGACAGTGCCGGTTTTGACAATGGCAGCATGATGCTTGCATATATTCTATACTCACTCATACCGTCAATTCGTGCTGCCTCGCAGAGGTCATCAGGAATACCCTCGTAAAACTGCTTCATCATAAACACGCCGAATGCGGAAAATGCCTGCAGACAGATAATTGCCAGCAGCTTATCGTTCAGTCCCATCTTTCTCATCATGATAAACTGGGGAACCATGTATACCTGCCAGGGCATTGCAATCGTCGCAATGTAAGCGAGGAACAGTCCGTTCTTATGACGGAAGTTAAGCTTTGCGAAGGAATATGCCGCAAAGCTGCTGGTCAGCAGCTGAAGCAGGGTGACTACAATAGTCAGAAACACAGTGTTTGCCACAAATCTCGCAAAGGGAATCTTTTTCCAGATATCTACATAATTACTCCACTTTGGATTCTCAGGAATCCAGACAAAGGGATTCATCTGGAACACCTCCCGGTCACTCTTGATAGATGCCGAGAGCATCCACAAAAACGGAATAATCATGATAAGAGCAATCAAAATCAAAATAACATATACGATTACTTTGCCTAAAACGGCCTTTTTATGTGCCGATCTCATAATATGCCTCCTATCTGTAAATCTATAAAGCGTTTTTCCCGTACACTTCTATCTGGCTCAGTGCCGGGAAGGGAGAAGGATCATCCGCCTTAATCAGATTGCTAAGTTCTATCCATGTAATTTCCTTTTCCGGGAAGGTAAGCACATGCCCTCTCGTGGATTTCTCCAGAGGAAAATCTATGTGACTACCGTCGGAAAAGCTCAAAGTTACCTGTACCCACCAGTTATCGTGCGGGAAATCGGAACGGGTGTAGAGCACCACCTTATCTGTCTTAACCCTGCGGCCGAAATCGACCTTCATAGCCGCATCATCCTGCCGGTTGATGCCCCAGGACTCATAAGGCCACTGCCCATGGGAAAGATTTGCCCTCACACCGTCAATGGCGTTCTTTGCCGCAAACACTGCCTCTCCTCTTGTCTCAACATTTGCCGTCGCATGAGGAAAGCAGGGGACATCACAGTGCTGGTCTGCAGGGTTCAGGGCAAGATTGCGATAGCTTTCAATCTCATCCTTTCTCGCCATCTCCGCATATATATAATGCCTGTCACCGTAAAACACCTTGGGAGAACAGCTGATTCTCTTCTCGCCAAAAGGAATACTGTAGGATACGGTTTTTTCCGTTATGTAAACGAAGGCAGCACCCAGCGCATCATCCACCTGCCAGTTGATGTAGCAGTCCTTCTCAGAGCAGGTCAGTTCAATCCTGTCCCCCTCCTCGTAGGTATGCATACATACCAGGTCTACAAAATTTTCGCCGTTGCACACACAAATTGTGTTATCGTTCCGGTCAATTACTTTTAAGGATAAAGTTGCCATTATGCTCTCTCCCTCTTCGCCTGTCCTCTGAACTGGATGATTGTCACAATCAGAACCATTGCAAACAGTACCATTGCCACCGCGCTGGAATAACCGAGATCCCAGTCAATGAAGGCCTTCTGATAAATGTAATATACAAGCACGGTCGCGGAAGTAGTAAGCTCGCCGCTTCCTCCGCCCGCCAGCATAATAGCAATATCGTACACCTTAAAGCAATTGATTGTCAGCATGACAACAACAAAGAAAGTAGTGGAAGAAAGCTGCGGCCAGGTCACGTACCGGAATTTATTCCAGGTGCCTGCACCGTCCAGGCTGGCAGCCTCATAAAGTTCGGAGGAAATACCCTGCAATCCCGCCAGGTAAATAACCATATAATAGCCCATATACTTCCAAACGCTGAACAGTATCATGGAGAAGAGCACCAATCCGCCGGTAAACCACTGAGGCAGATTCTCCTGTGCTACGCCAAACACATTCAGTAAAATATTATTAACAGGCCCCTTGGAGGGATGAAACAGCATTTTCCAAACAGAGGTAATTGCTACCAGGGACGCTACATATGGAAAAAAGGCAAGGGTTCTGAAAATACCTCTTCCTTTTACTTTCTGATTCAGAACGATAGCCAGTGCAAGAGAAGCTACCATTGTAAGAGGCACGGTTCCCACACAATAGATAATGGTATTCTTCAAAGCTGCCTTGAAGAAAATGTCATCCCCGAGCCTGCTAAAATTACTGATTCCCGCCCACTGAATGGGATTGCTTCCATCCCACTTTAAAAATGCCAGAGCGAAAGCAAATACAATGGGAATCAGAGTAAACACACAAAATCCGATAAAGTTAGGTGCAATAAAGGAATATGCGATTAAATCTCTTTTTGTCTCGCGGCTTAAGATTCTGCCGGACTTTAATTTGTCAATCCGACGGTTGTACTTGCCGATTTCCGCAATCATCCTGCGTTTTTTCTTTTCATCGGTCTCTGTCCGCACATCTGCAATCAGCTGTGTCAGCCTGCCTTGCAGCTCGTCAATTTTTGCAGCCTTTTCGGCTTCATCCATCTTCGGCATACGATTCTTCTCCTTTCCAAAGATAGCACATAAATCACTTCAAAACAAAGGGGCCGCTTTCGGCGACCCCCCTTTATTCATCATGTTACTGAGCCAGAATCTTCTGAACCTCGCTGTTCATAGCAGCAATACCGTCATCAACACTCATCTCACCGGTCATGATAGAACCATGGTAAGAATCCAGTATAGAGTTGATTTCAGATACGTTGGGAGCATAAGGTACTTCCAGATACAGATTGGATACGCTCAATGCTTCCTTGCTTGCTTCGTCGGTAGGGAAGCCGTCCAGACTTGCAATCATATTCTTTACTTCATCTGTCATAATTGCAGGGAAGTTACCGGAGGATGCCATTACTGCTGCACCTTCCTCACCGCTTACCCACTTAACGAACTCCCATGCTGCATCGGGAGTATCAGTAGCGGAGGTTACAGCAAGACCTGTGATGGTACCCAGTGTGGAACCTGCTTCAACGCCCTCAGCGTGAGGATATTTTACAATACCCCAGTTACCGCAGAGGCTGGAATCATACTCGCCGCTCTTTAAGTTGGTAATCATGGTAGAAATGAACCAGGAACCCATATTCAGCATAGCTACATCGCCGCCGGAAAATGCTGCGGAATAATGCAGACCCTCAGTCTTCAAATCGGTATACTTTCTTACAACACCGTCAGCTTCCTGTGCCAGAACCATCTCATAGTAGGGCTTCATGAAATCATAGTTGCCATCCAGAATCGTGTGCTGTCCATCCAGAACGCCCATCAAACCGATTGTACTTCTCCAGGTGTGGTAATGTCCGCCATAAACCTGAGAACCAAAGGTAGTATCTGTCATTTCTCTTGCCAGAGCATCATACTCTTCCCATGTCATATCATTGGTAGGATATGCAACACCCTTTGCATCAAACAAATCCTTGTTGTAGAAGAGCACCCAGAAATCGTTTCTGAAAGGCAGCTCGTACAGGCTTCCGTCAACGGTTACCTGATCGGTAGCTCCTGCATATTTGCTGAGGTCTACACCGTCAGCCTTGATGTAATCATCCAGAGGAAGAATTACGTTCTTCTGAACCAGCGTTGCGTATCCGGGAACGTCCTTGATGGTAACTACATCGAAATCAGTGCCGGAGCCGGAAAGCTCGGTTGCCAGAACGGTCATGTAATCTGTGGAGCCAAGGTCTACCATCTCAATGGTAACGCCCTCGTGGGAAGCCTCGTATGCTTCCTTAATATCTGTCCAGTACTGTGTGGTTTCCTGATCCCAGATTGCCCACTTCAGTGTTACAGGCTCAGCTGCAGGAGCCTCACTGGAAGCAGCCTCGGAGCTTGCTGCGGATGAACTTGCTGCAGAGCTTGCTGCAGATGAACTTTCATTTGTTGCACTCTCGCTGCCACAGCCTGCCAGAAGAGTTGACATCATAGCTGTTGCAAGCACAATGCTAAGTACTTTCTTCTTCATAAATAAAACCTCCTTGTGTCTATGGAATCCCGTTTCATCGGAACTCATCATTTACTGTATTGTCAGTATAGAAGATTTTGGAGGTTCTTTACATGGAAAAATTTAATATTCCATTCAAAATTTATTCATATTTTCCCGCCATTTCAGTGAAAGGGCTTCCATTTCATGCAATTTTTTATACCGGGATGCAATTTTTTTAGTTTCTGCTTCCTTTCTATCCTTTTTCCCGATGATATGCTATACTTATTGCTAAAGAAAGGCACGGTATTATTATGAAGCGAACATCCCATTCGGGCGGTATTCAGAAAAGAATATTGGGAATTACCATCTCCTGTCTGCTGTGCATGTGTATTATTATCAGCTCCGTCAGCTACTATATTTTTCAAAATTATCTGCAGCACAGCATGATTCAGTCGACAGAGACAAGCCTTCAGCTGCTCTCTGACACAATCAACAGCAGTATGAACGATATTTATCAAATGGTTCGTTTCTGCCAGACAAATTCCAATGTATCGGATTACATTGCAAAGAATCCCAATCCCGGCTCTGTATTGTCCGTTTCCACTTACGACAGAATCAGCGAGGAATACAACAACAATCCTTCCAGCAGCTATATGACCAGGCTGGCAGTGATTACAAACGACCATTTTCTGCAAATTGTAAATCCCACCTTTTCCTCCACCGCCAACTTGGCTGTCGAGGTTCCGCAGCTCTCCTTTTTTGAAGAGCTTTTAAATGCACGTGACTATAATTTCAGCACCGGCTTCATCAACGACCCTTTTTACCGCAAGGGAAAACAGGTTCTGCCGCTGATACGCCCTATTACGTATAAGTTCAACTCCGTACAGGGTGGTTTCCTCTTTATAGAAGTTTCTTCCGACCTGTTTACGGATGCTCTGGAACGCTATGCCATTGCAGAAGACAGTACCGTCTTTCTGACACTGGACGAACATCATTACATATACGAAAACGGCTGTCTCACAGAAGTTGACGTATCCTACTCCTTCCAGAAGGATATGTCTGATACCGCATTAATAAAAGGAATTCGAATCAGCGAGGTTAAAAACAGCGATGGTAACTCCCGCATTATGGTAACCGCTCCTCTGGACATGCCGGACTGCTATATCAGCCAGAGTATTTCCGGCACCGAGCTGCGAAACCAGGCGCGTCTCCTTTGGGGAATTCTGGGGGGCACCTTAATCAGCATTCTGGCGATTGGTATTCTTCTGATGCTGATGCTGAACCGGATGATTAATATACCTGTGTCGAAGATTCGTGCCAAAATGCTCCGGGTTGCCGAAGGAGATTTCAGCCGTGATCCTTCCATTGAGTGGGAGCATGAACTGGGTGACATCGGCAGAGGCATCAATGATCTGTCCGAAAATGTTTATCTGCTGATGAACAAGCGCCTGGAGGACGAAAAGCAGAAAAAAGATCTGGAATATAAAATGCTTCAAAGCCAGATTAATCCTCATTTTATTTATAATACGTTGAATTCCATCAAATGGATGGCAACCATACAGGGAGCTGACGGTATTTCCGAAATGACTACCTCCCTGGCAAAGCTGCTCAAAAGCATCTCCAAGGGAACCAGCCTGTTAGTAACCGTAAGGGAGGAGCTCTCTCTGCTGCAGGATTATTTTACGATTCAGAGCTATCGCTACGGAGGCACCATTACCATGGAAATTCTGGTGGAGGATGAAGCCATTTACGACTGCCGGATTATTAAATTTACCCTGCAGCCTCTGGTAGAAAACGCCATCTTCCATGGCATTGAGCCGAAGGGAGCCGGGCATATCGTCATACAGGCGGTTCGCGAAAATACCGGTGCAGACCTTCCCGGCATCCGTATAGATGTGCGGGATGACGGGGTTGGCATGACGAAGGAAAAGGCAGAACAGATTCTCAGCTCCAATAATGACAGCAGTGCAGATTTCTTCCGGGAGATTGGAGTCAGCAATGTACATAAGCGTCTGCAATACGAATTCGGCTCCCAATACGGCATCACTATTGACAGCGTGGAGGGCGAATATACCGTGATGTCCATACACATACCGGAGAAGCTTCAAGAAACCACGACCGGATGACACAGCACATTATAGAAGGAGTACTTATGTATAAATTATTGATTGTAGATGATGAACCTTTGGTTCAGGTAGGTATCAAATCCATGCTGAACTGGAGCGAACTGAATATTGAGGTGATTGGAACTGCCGTAAACGGTCAGGCGGCACTAAAGCTCATCGAAGAAAAGTCTCCCGACATCGTGATAACAGACATTAAAATGCCTGTCATGAGCGGTCTGGAGCTGATCAGGCTGTGCAGGGAGCGCTATGGAAGCGAGCGGCCCTGGTTTATTATCCTGACCAGCTATGAAGATTTTCATATGGTAAAAGAGGCTATCACTTATCAGGTCACGGATTATCTGGTTAAGCTGGAGCTGACACCCGAAACCCTGAAGGAAGCCATCGACCGTGTCATGGAGCGAATCAAACAGTCTGAGGACAGCAAAAAACCGGAGGACAGTATCGTACACCCTTTTTACGATAAATTTTTTATCCGTCTTTTAAATAATCTTTTTGAAGCAGAAGAACAGTTTACCCTGCAGAGCAGGGATTTAAATCTGGATTTTCACTATAACGGATATATTTGCTGTTACGGTGAAATGGCAAGCAATCAGGCTGATTCTCTTCCCATGGAAAAACAGCTGGCTCTGTTCTCCACCTCCATGCAGATGCTGAAAGAGCTGGCAGGGAAATATCATCCCTGCTACGGTCTGTCCCTGGATACCAGGCATTTCGCCCTGATTTTCTGTTACGAGGAACTGCCCGGCGAACAGCTTGTCTCTTCCTGCGAAAAAGAGCTGAAAGGAATCCTGAGTAATATCAGTGAAACTCTGATGAAATACTACGGTGTCTCCTTCCGCTGCGGCATCGGTAATCCCGTTGATAATCCACTTGCCATTTGCGATTCCTACCAGTATTCCAGACAGGCTTGTCAGATTACAACAGATGCTTCTCCCGTTTCCTGCTCTGATGACTGTGCACAGACGGATTCCGGTCATAGCTCTTTCAACATCAGTCTGTTTAAGGGAGATCTCACAAAGGCCTTTGAGGAATATGATGCAGAAATTCTAAGCAAAACGCTGGACAGCCTGTGCGACCTGTTTCTGGCACATCCCCACCACTACGTTCAGGCGATGGACGGAGCATGCAATATCCTGTTCCTGTCCATATCCCTGCTGCAGGACGGTGAAAAGATTGTATCGGATTTTTTCAGAGATAACCCTGATGGCTATCGCTCCATTTACAAGCAGACTACGGTGGAACAAATTGTAAACTGGCTGGTATATTTTAAACGACAGCTGTGTCAGCTTTTTGAAAATCATCACAAGGACTATAAAAATCATATCGTTACAAACGTAAAAAAATATATCGGTGAGCATGTATCGGAACGGCTTTCCTTAAACGAGGTTGCCGCCGTATTCGGCATCAGTCCCAACTACTTAAGCCAGCTTTTCGGAAAATACAACGATGTAGGCTTTTCCGAATACATTAACACCTGTAAAATTAACGAAGCAAAACGCCTCCTTGACGAGGGAACGCTGAAGGTGTATGAGGTTGCCGAAATGCTGGGGTTTGAAAGCTCTTTTTATTTCAGCAAGGTTTTCAAAAAGGTAGAGGGAGTGTCTCCCACCGACTATCTGAACAGCAAATTTTAATGATAAAAATCTTTATTGCAGAATTGAGGAAATGATTATGGAAATGCGTTTTAAAGAGGCAGCAGAAACATTTTTGTCAAAGAAGTCCGATTTACTGGATTTCCGCCCTTTCCCCACAGCGTCTGACCGTAAGGCGTACGAGCAGCTTCCCGGGCAATTAAAGGAAAAGCTGATTGCTCACGGAGAGGCCTGTCTGGGATATACTTATCCCCCCATTCACGCTACGGATTTTATGGCATTTAAACGCACCGGAAACCGTGTGAATTTTGAGGATATGTACTTTGGACGCCGCTATGCCCTGAACTCTCTTGTTCTGGCCGAATGCATGGAAAATAAGGGACGTTTTCTGGATGATATCATCAACGGTATTTTTGCAATTTGCGAGGAAAGTGCCTGGCAGCTCCCTCCTCACAATTCCTATGTACGGAATGCTCCCCAGGAAATTCTTCCGGATGCCACCCGTCCTGTACTGGACCTTTTTGCCTGTGAGACAGGGGCACAGCTTTCCTGCATTTACTATCTGCTCAAGGAACAGCTGGATGCTGTCCGCCCCTTCATTGCCACGCGCATTCTCTTTGAACTGGAGCGGCGCATCATAGCTCCCTATATCCATGGGCATTTCTGGTGGATGGGGAAGGACGATGAACCTATGTGTAACTGGACTCCCTGGTGTACACAAAATGTATTAATTTCTGTTTTCCTTTCAGACTGTCCTCAGGGAACAAGAAAAGCCGTTCTGAAGAAGGCGGCAGCAAGCCTTGATTATTTCCTGAAGGATTACGGTGATGACGGCTGCTGCGACGAAGGCGCACAGTATTTCCGCCGTGCGGGACTTTGTCTGGACGCTGCGGCGGATTTGATGAATCAGACGACAGGCGGAGCCTTCTCCCATTTATATCAGTGGGAAAAAATACAGAATGTTGCCTCCTATATCTCCAATGTCCACATTGACGGTAAATATTATTTCAACTTTGCAGACTGTTCCCCCGTTGCAGGCCGTGCAGGTGTGCGGGAATATCTTTTCGGAAAGCACACCGGGCAGCCCGCTCTTATGCTTTTTGCCGCAAAGGATTTTCAGACGGCAAATGAAGAAATCTACGAGGAAGAAACCTATCGTCTGAGCCTTTACTATCGGATGCAGAACGCTTTTACCTACGCAGAGGTTATGGCCTATGACACCACTGCCGAAGTGGAGCACAAGGATATCTTTTATCCCAGCATCGGCCTGTTTATCAGCAGGAACCGGAATTTCTGCCTTGCTGTAAAGGCCGGGGACAATGATGACAACCACAACCATAACGACACCGGCAGCCTGACACTCTATAAAAACGGTATACCTGTCCTCGCAGACATCGGTGTGGAAAGCTATTGTGCAAAAACCTTTTCCTCACACAGATACGAGATTTGGACGATGCAGTCGGGATATCACAATCTGCCTACTATTGACGGACTGGATGAGCATGATGGTGCCTCATACTGCGCTGCAGATGTTGCCACAGGGTTCAGTGAGACCACCTCTTCTATTTCCATGGAGCTTGCAAATGCCTATCCCCTCCCCGGAGAAAAACACTCCTATGTGCGCAAGGTTACCTTTGATAAGTTAAACAGTTCCATTACCCTGACCGACACCACTGACAGCCGGAATGTTGTCTTGAATTTTATCACCTACAATAAGCCGGAGGTCAACGGAGCCTCTGCTCGAATCGGCAATGCTGTCGCAGAATTTCAGGGAGCCGAGCTTCTTACCGTTGAGACGCTTCCCATTACGGACCGGCGTCTGCAGACGGCATGGGATCATGATTTATATCGTATCCGTCTGACAATGACACAACCGACCTTTCAGATGACTATCAGTTAATTCCGGCATACAGCTGCCGGTGCTGAACAACCTTCAGATAAAAGAGGATTTTACCTATGATTTACTCGCTCAGTGACCTCGTTTGGCTTTTTTTCCTATATTCCTTTATAGGCTGGTGCATTGAAGTATGCTACTCTGCCATCCGCCGCAGACAATTTGTCAACCGCGGCTTTGTGAACAGCCCGCTATGTCCCATTTACGGCTTCGGAAGCGTTCTGTTCGCCATCTTTCTGCCGGAGCTGACCGGAAATCCTTTTTTCCTGTTTTTGGGTGGTGCATTGTTAGCTACTGTTCTGGAATATGCCACCGGCATGCTTATGGAGAAAATTTTCCATAAGAAGCTCTGGGATTATTCCGGTATAAAACACAATCTCAGCGGATATGTATGCGTGCGCTACTCCCTGCTCTGGGGCGTTCTTGCCGTTATCACCATGTTGTTTACCAATCCCTTTTTGTGCAACATCCTGAGAATGATTCCCCACTCTGTTACAATGGCGGTGCAGTGGACTGCTGTTATCCTTCTGACTCTGGATTTTATCACCACCGCCATGACCGTGCTGAATATGAAAATTTCCGCACGCCGTCTGGAACAGCTGTCCGAAGGGATGCAGCATACCTCCCGTCTTCTGGAAAACCGGATTACCCGCGGCGTTCAGAGGCGTATGGAAAAATCTTTTCCTTCCATTGACAAAAAACGTATTGGCGAAAAATCCCATGTCACTACTGTCTTTGCGGAAGGCTGCAGCTTTTATAAGCTGGTAGCGCTTTTCTTTCTGGGTGCTTTTCTGGGCGATCTTACGGAAACCATTTTCTGCCTTGTGACGACTGGTGTCCTTATGAGCCGGAGCAGTGTTGTCTATGGCCCTTTCAGCATTGTCTGGGGACTGGGATGCTCTCTCCTGACATTGTTTCTATATCGCTACCGCAACAAAAGTGACCGTCATATCTTCATTGCCGGAACCTTGCTCGGCGGTGCCTATGAATACATATGTAGTGTCTTTACCGAGCTTGTCTTTGGAACTGTTTTCTGGGACTACAGTGGATTTGCCTTTAATCTGGGCGGCCGCATCAATCTGCTCTACTGCTTTTTCTGGGGCATTGCCGCCGTCATCTGGCTGAAGCTTATCTACCCGTTCCTGTCCCGGTGGATTGAAAAACTGCCCCGAAGATTCGGGACAGTCTTTCTAAACTGTATGATTGTATTTATGATTTTTAATGTCATTATTTCATCTCTGGCTCTGACACGGTACACGGAACGAAATACCTGCGATGCCTCCACAGCAGTTCACAGTGAAATATCCTCTCTGGATGATTTTCTGGACAGGCACTTCCCGGATGAGCGCATGGAACGCATCTATCCGAATGCAAAAATTGTAGATTAACTACCCTTTGAAATAAACAAATACTAATCTTTCAGCGCGGGGCATCGGAAATCACGCCGTACATTTCCGGGCGTCTGTCCCGGAAAAGCCCCCAGCTGAACCGCATTTCCTCAATTGCATCCATGTCAAAGGTATGGAGAATCACCTTTTCTTCCGTTCTTCCGGCATCCTCCACCACTTCTCCCGTCTCGTCCGTAATAAAGGAAGAACCATAAAATGTCAGAGCAGAGGCCTGATTATTATTATCCTTTGAGGGTGTTACACTCTCCTCCCCAATACGGTTTGCTGCAATCACGGGCACAACATTGGCTGCCGCATGCCCCTGCATGCAGCGTCTCCAATGCGGCATACTGTCACACTCTATGATTGGTTCAGAGCCGATGGCTGTAGGGTAAAGCAAAAACTGCGCTCCCATTAACGCCATACATCTCGCCGTCTCAGGAAACCACTGATCCCAGCAAATTCCCACGCCGATTTTTCCGTACGCCGTATCCCACACCCGAAAGCCGGTGTTGCCGGGTGTAAAATAAAACTTTTCCTGATAAAAATGGTCGTCCGGAATATGGGTTTTTCGGTAAACACCCAGGACGGAGCCGTCCGCATCTATGACAGCCACCGAATTATAGGTTACGTTTCCTTCTCTCTCAAAAAAACTGATGGGCAATACCACCCTCAGCTCTGCTGCCACTTTCCGAAAACGCTGCACAGCCGGATTGTCTTCCAAAGTCATTGCAAGCTGATAGGAAGCATAGTTTCTCTCCTGACAGAAATACCATGTCTCGAAAAGCTCCGGCAAAAGGATGACCTGTGCGCCCTTCTCTGCCGCTTCCCGGATTTTCTTTTCCGCCGCTTCCATATTTTCCTGTCTGGAACGGTTGCAGAACATCTGCACCGCCGCCACGGTCACCTGTTTCATCTCTTTTCATTCCTCCTTAACCCGGCTATCAATAAATTCTATCACCATGGGAATTTATATGTTTCACACGTTGTAACCACACGGAATTTGCTGTGTAATACAATGAATGTTTCCGCCGCCGATTAAAATATCTCTTGCATAAATCTGAACCACCTTCCTGTCCGGAAACAGTTCCTGTAAAATATTTTTTGCCTGTTCGTCGGCCGGGTCTCCAAAGCCCGGCATGACAATATTCTGATTGGCAATATAAAAATTTACATAAGATGCCGCCAGACGCTCCCCGGGCAGTCGTGTCGGCTCATCCCAGCAACTATCCAGCCCTTCACATTCTTCTGCTGTTATGGTAACAGGCTTAGGAAGCGGCAGCTTATGCACTTTTATTTTCCTTCCCCTTGCGTCTGTTACCTGCTCCAGATAATCCAGACATGCCTTTGACATGGCATATTGCACATCTGTTTCATCCTCCGTCCATGCCAGAACCACCTCACCCGGTTTCACAAAGGCACAGATATTATCCACATGTTCATTCGTTTCGTCATGATAAATTCCACATGGCAGCCATAAAATTGTGGAAACACTCAGATATTCCTTTAATTTCTGTTCTATCTCTTCTCTGGACATATCCGGATTACGCCCTTTGCTCAGAAGGCAGCTCTCCGTCACCATACAGGTACCCTCTCCGTCTACATGAATGGATCCACCCTCCAGAATAAAATCTCTGCTGTCATACACATCCCTGTCCAGCAAATCACAAAGCTTCCTTGCCATTTTATTGTCCTTGTCCCATGGAAAATACAGACCGTCCTGCAGACCTCCCCACGCATTGAAGCCCCAGTCGATTCCCCGAACCTCTCCGGTGCCGTTTTTCACGAAGGTCGGACAGTAATCCCTGGCCCAGGCATCGTTGCTGGACATTTCCACCACACGAATGTGTGCCGGGAGCAATGCTCTGGCATTGTCATACTGCGCCTCGCTTGCACAAACTGTCACCTTCTCCGATTCCGCAATGGCTTCCGCAATCTGCACAAAGGCCCTTCTTGCGGCATAGCCGCCGTACTGCCAGGAATCCGGTCGTTCCGGGAATATCATAATACAACCTTCATGTGGTTCAAATTCAGCCGGCATGTGAAAACCATCTGCTTTAGGGGTAGAATTCCGAATTACTCTCATGATGTGGTGCTTCCTTTCAAGCTGCTTTTACAGCATCTTTCAATTTACTAAATATTTTCTTAAGAAATTTTAGAAATCCTTTCGTTTACCGACAAACTTTTGACACAAATTTCCTGTATGATAAATACATAAACAAAAGGAGCTGTTGAGTTTTAACATTGGGGTTAGGGTTCTGTCAGCTTCGACAAAAAGCAATCCTGCTTCGGCAGGTTCCTATACATCTTTTAACACAAACTCCTTCTTATGGTACGAGTCCCGGCTAACGCCGGGACTTTTACTTTGTCTGCTTATATCCGACGCTTGAAATCCTCATAGGAAAACTGTTTTACAATTCGGCATTCCCCATTTTTATCCTTAAGCGCGATGGCAGGCAACGCCATCCCGTTGAACGTATTATTCTTCACCATAGAGTAAATCGCCATATCCTCAAAGACAAGCCTGTCTCCCGCTTTCAGCGGCTTATCAAAGGAATAATCACCGATAATATCCCCTGCCAGACAGGTAGGGCCTCCCAACCGATAGGTAAAGGGTCTTTCTCCCGGCAGACCACTGTCCTGCAGGGGTGGTCTGTATGGCATTTCCAGTACATCCGGCATATGGCAGGCTGCAGAAGTGTCCAGAATCGCTAACCGAAAAGCATCCCGACATTTATCGATATCTGTCAGTTGAGAACCTTCCCTGCCGCTACTCGCACCCAACCCGGCTTCTTTCGATTTTGCGCTTTCACCCGTCAGCCCGGAAAGCGTCCATTTGGTATCCCTTGTCTCCAATACGGAAGTAATCAGGAATCCCGCATTCAGCGCCACAGCCTCTCCCGGCTCCAGATAAACCTCTAAACCATATTTCTCCTGCATTCTTCTGATGCATCTCTCCAGCCTGAAAATATCATATCCTTCACGGGTGATATGATGTCCCCCTCCAAAATTAATCCACTTCATCCGGGATAAATACGCTCCGAATTTTTCTTCGACTGCATCCAGAGTCTTTTCAAGGTCATCGGAATCCTGCTCACAGAGCGTATGAAAGTGAATACCATCCAACAATGCCAAAAGTTTGTCGCTGCAACCATTCTCTGACTTCAGGCAGGTCTCAAATTCCTCCTTGGTCGTACCAAGCCGGGAGCCGGGTGCACAGGGGTCATAGATAGCATGTCCTTCCTGTGTGGAGCATTCAGGATTAATGCGCAGACCGATACTTTTTCCGGCTGCTTTTGCTCTTGCTCCAAACTTCTCCACCTGCTTCCAGGAATTAAAGACAATATGATCACAGTACTCCAGTATCTCCGCAAAATCTTCCTCGCGATAGGCAGGAGAAAATATATGGTTTTCACACTTCTTGCCTTGTTCTGCCAACGGCCTTACCATTTCCTCTGCGCAGAGTCTTGCCTCATACAGACCGCTCGCCGTGGCACCGCACAAGACTTTGCCGATTTCGGGATAAAGTGCATACATGGAAAATGCCTTCTGTGCCAGCAGAATATGAGCACCCGTCCTCCCCATAACACCCTGCAGTATTTTCAGATTTCTCTGTAGCAAAGCCTCATCCACCACATAGCAGGGTGTCGGCAATTCAGACCATTTCATTCATTTTCCTCCTGCCTTATTTCATTCTTCGGAATTTCCGGATTCTATCCATTCCGAATCAACAGAAAAGATTTTCTTTTCATAGTCTTTGTCCATTAAATGGTTGTATTGCAGCATTTGATACTCAGTAATCTTTTGTTCCCTCTTCATGTCGTCTATCGTATGATAAGAGATAATCGGATATTCCTTCCGCAGTTCCATCAAAAATTTATAATACGAGGGCAGTTCTGCACCCGCACACTCCAAAACCGCCGCTCCAAGGTAATTAGCGCTCATATCCCCATACTCCGGCAAATCCATATCATAATTTGTCCAGATTACATACGAAGCAATATACTTTGCGCCTTCCTGCTCTTCCACCGTCATTTCACTGTCCGAAAATATGGCATCATAAAAATTATCATTCAGCTTTGGCTGGTGATCTCCAAACATACATATAATGGTTGGTTCCTCCACATTTTGAAAATAGGAAATCAAATCTGCAAAAGCCTCATCCGAAATCCGCAACAGATTCAAGTAAGTCTCTGCATCCAGAATATCTCCTGCCTGGTCTGCCGGAACATTTCCTATTTTTTCAATAGAAACCGGCATATCGATGCCTCCGCCGTACCCGGAATGATTTTGTATCGTCACGTCAAAAAGAAACAGCGGCCGGTTCTCCTCTTTATGCTCGTACTGCCAGATAATTTCTCCAAAATTACATTCATCCGAAACATATCCTCTTAAATACTGCCACTCTGTCTTGAACCCATATATATCTACAAACTGTTGAAATCCCAGATAATCATATACCTTATCTCTGTTCCATGCCGTTTTTATATTAGGATGCATCGCTATCGTCTGGTATCCCTGTTCTTCCAGAACTCTTGATAAGGAATACATATCATGATTAACCTGCAGCTGATACGGCACCGCTGTAGCGGCTAAAAAAGCCATACTATCACCGGTAAGTACTTCAAACTCTGTATTCGCAGTTAATCCCCCAAATACATCCACATATAAGTCACCTTTAATCGTATTATCTGACATGGAATCAATAAATGGCATGGGTGACTCTGACATTTCCAAATTACCCAGCACCTGTAAATCGGACCATGATTCATTCATAATCAAAATAATATTGGGCTGCTGAGCAGAACCTGTTGTTATCGGACTTTGATATTCTTCTTCAGCCTGTTGCGCAATCTTCTCCAGAGTCTTCTGCGAATAGTCCGCCGGCTTTCCCATGTGCATTTCCTGCATATTAAGCCCGAAGTTCAAAAGGAAACCCTCCAACAGTTCATTGCTGCTCGGTGACCAATGAATCCCCTGAAGCTGATGTTCCTGCAGGTAATCCGTTCCCTTCCAAAAAGCGAAGAAGAATACAATATAGGAAACAGCTATCCCCGTTACAGCCAGATGATAGCGCTTTTTTTTCGTAATCTCATGCGGAAATTCACACCATGCACCACACAAAATAAATGAAAGAAAATAGAGAATACTATACCATAATTCTCCGTCCATAGTAAATTTATAGTGGTCTACTACCGTAGCAGCCGTTCCGACCGCCAGAATATCCTGTAATACAAAGCAGGTACCTCGAAACTGTCTCACATAATAATTGATTAAAAAAGCAATCAGTAATACAATTCCTCCTCCTGACAATGCAATACCAATGCGCTGAGATACCAGCAGCAATACTGCATACACCAGAAAAATAATCAGAATATTAACCAGGAAGGCTCCCTCCAGAAGCAGACTCATGTCGTGAACAGGCAGTTCAATTCTTTCAAATATTTTAGTGGGAACCACCATCAAATACATAAGTATCAGCAAAAGGGAACAATACCATTTTTTTACTCTCGGCAAAACCAAAAACGCTCCTGTCAGCAGGCACAGCAACGTATAAATGCAGAATCTCTTATTTATCCCATCATACAAATAATAGCTGGAAACTGCAAATAAAATGCAGAAGACCAGTATTGCCGCCACCAGTCGTACTTTCCTGCTCCATATTTCGCCTATATATCCTTTTATCTTCTGTACCAAAACTGACATCCGTGTTTCTCCTTTGTTACTGAAAAAGCTTATTCTACGGATAAAACTGCCGCCCGCATAACACAGACGACAGCATGAAAATACCTGCTAATCCACCAGAACCGGATTCTCCTCCACTACCCAGGGCAGGCCGTATTGGTTCAATGCCTCCATGAAGGGATCGGGGTCAAACTCTTCTACGTTAAACACACCGGGCTTCTTCCAGGTACCGTTCATTACCAGCATGGCGCCGATCATGGCAGGGACACCCGTGGTATAGGAAATAGCCTGGGAACCAAGTTCTTTGTAACATTCCTGATGGTCACAGACATTATAAATGTAGATGGACTTCTCCTTGCCGTCCTTCACACCGGTAAAGATACAGCCAATGTTGGTCTTGCCCACAGTGCGGGGACCGAGAGAAGCAGGGTCTGGAAGCAGCGCCTTCAAAAACTGTATAGGCACAATCTCTCTTCCTTCAAACATCACAGGGTCAGTGCGCAGCATACCCACATTTTCCAGACACTTCATATGGGTTAAGTAACTCTGCCCGAAGGTCATGAAGAAACGGATTCTCTTAATACCGGGAATGTTCTTTGCCAGGGACTCAATCTCCTCGTGGTGCAGAAGGTACATATCCTTCTTTCCCACCTGAGCAAAATCATACTCCCTCTTGATTTCCATTGGCTTTGTCTCCACCCAGTGGCCGTTCTCCCAGTAGGAACCGTTTGCGGAAACCTCCCGGAGATTAATTTCCGGATTGAAATTGGTGGCAAAGGGATAACCGTGGTCGCCGCCGTTACAATCCATGATATCAATATAATGAATCTCATCAAAGTAGTGCTTCAGGGCATAAGCAGAGAAAACACTGGTGACGCCGGGGTCGAATCCGCTGCCCAGAAGCGCGGTGATTCCCGCCTTCTCAAACCGCTCCCTGTAGGCCCACTGCCAGGAGTAGTCAAAATAAGCGGTAAAGCCCTCCTCCTTACAGCGTTTCTCGTAAACAGCGCGCCACTGGGGGTCTTCCGTGTCCTCCGCCTCATAATTGGCAGTATCAATGTAATCCACGCCGCAGGCAAGGCAGGCATCCATAATCGTCAGATCCTGATAAGGCAGCGCCAAATTCAGGACAGCCTTCGGCTGTTCTCTCTTTATCAGCGCAATCAGGTCTTCCACGTCATCCGCATCCACCTTCGCTGTGGTAATTTTTGCATCCGTAGTACCCTCCAGTTTTTCCTTCAGGGCGTCGCACTTTGACAACGTACGGCTGGCAATACAGATTTCCGAAAAAACATCTGCCTTCTTTGCACATTTCTGAATTGCCACGGAAGCTACGCCGCCGCAGCCGATAATTAATATTTTAGCCATCTCTTTTCCTCACTTCTTTGCTGTATTTATGCTGTCAGATTCGCGGTCGCAGCGCAGACGCAGACCCGCTGGTATCTATGCCGCCTTATAACGCTGCATACTCCTCTTTCGTGTAAAACTGATTCGATTTTAGGTATTTCGGGATTTCCACAGACTCGCCGTTAATCCGGATATCCACATATCTGTTTGCAATCTCCAATGTATAGGTATTCTGGTTGTTGGGCAGCTTTCCCACACAGGAGACACGCAGTTTCAGGTTGTCCGAAAGATTCTGAATATCAAACAGAGTCAGAAATCTCTTACATCTTCCCCTGAAAGAAATCTCCGGATCCAGATTATCCAGATTTGCGTTGCTGAACTCAAACACAATATTCAGCCAGCCGTCTTCCATGTATAACCGTGTATCGCAGAATTCCTTCACATACTCCCTGTTCTGGCTTGCTCTGGAAATGCGGGAAAACTCTTCCAGTTCATCCACAAAGGTCAGGTAATTTGTATCATTGATTTCGGCTATTTTCAGCACATCACTGGTATGCAGGGCAACGGAAACCATAATGTTATGCATGGCCAGCATTCTTTCGGGATAGGGCTTTCTGAAGTCTCCGTTTTCCCCATGGTAATCAATATCCTGGAATGCCTGAAGGTTCTTACAGAGTAGGAACGCGCTCATGATACCATGACGATATTCCTCAAAATCACTGCTAAAGCCAAACTTTCTGGAAAGAGATTCCGAAAAGGTTCTGGTTATGGTAACATCCTGTGCCAGCAGTTCCTTCTCCTCCTCGGACAGCCTATTCACCCCTTCTTCATTTATGCCTGTTATATTACTTGTATTGGGATTTGAATTTAGTATTTTTGCCCAGGCATCTTCTGATTTTTCGGTAATGTCAAAACTGGTACGCAGTTCGCGACACAAAAATTCCAGAAACTGATCCACAAAATTCTTTTGAACATTGGAATATTCAAAGGTAAATTCCTCGGCATTCTGAATGGAAAAATAAGGCATTACCTTCTGTATACTCTTATTAATCTTCTCTATCTTTTTCAGAGGATAGCCTAAGTCATGCGTCAGAGAGGAAACACAGCGGGAAGCCTCATCATAACGCAGAATTTTATTCTGTAAATCGGCACTGACTTTCAGTCTTCTGTAGTTGTCCTCCTTCATAATCTGTCTGTCCTGAAAAATATCCAGAAAGGCATTTATCAGCTTCAGCTGCATTTCCTCATCTACAAACAGCTGATGAAATTCTTCATTTCTATGCAGATACTCCCCCAGAAAATATACCCAGATGCTGTGCAGGGTATGATCCCGGTAAAAGGAATCCGACGCAAAAATCAGCTCCTCAAATTCTACATAAGCGTCATAATACTTGAAGATTTTGTCATAACCCTGCCTGTCCGGAGAAATGTAGGACATGGACGCCGCAAACAGCTTCTTCCAAAGCTTGCAGGCAATCTGAATCTTCCGGTTCATAGTCTCTTCCTGCATCAGTTCCCGGACGAGGGAACAAATTTCCGCCTTTTCCTTCTCATGGTTTTGCAGGAAAATAATATTGTCCTGCTCCGCCTGGTCGATAAAGAACTGCATTACTACCTTTTCATTGACATACTGTTGCATTTCGATTTCTCCTTTGTCTGACTTTATTTCGCCGGTAAGACTCCAGCCATTCTTCCATGGGTTTTACCCATGGACTCCATAATTCATTTGATCCGTCACCCGTGTACCTCTACCCGCTTCAACAGCTTCTCCACATACGCCGGCAGACAGAAGGCTCCTTCGTGCAGCTTGGGTGTATAATACCTGGTTTCCAGTCCCCTTGCCAGCCATCTCTCCGCATCCAGGTCGTGTACCGGATGATACTTCTTCGAAGCAAAGCCAAACAGCCAGTGCCCTGACGGATAAGTGGGGATATGCGCCTGATAGACACGGCTGATGGGAAAGCTTTCCACAATGCGCTTGTGGGCACGCATACATGCCGTGGCATCCGCCTCATAAAAGGGACTCTCATGCTGGTTCACCATGATGCCATCCTCCTTTAAGGCCTTGTAGCAATTACCGTAAAATTCCTTGGTGAACAGTCCTTCTCCCGGGCCGAAGGGGTCTGTGGAATCCACAATAATCAGGTCATACTCATTTTCCAGAAACCGGACAAACTTCAGCCCGTCCTCATAATGAATGTGAACTCTCTTATCATCCAGCTTTCCGGCAGTCGAAGGCAGGTATTCTCTGCAGACCTGAACGACCTGCTCATCAATCTCCACCAGATCAATATGCTCAATCTCCGGATACTTCGTCAATTCCCGGATGGCGCCCCCGTCTCCGGCACCGATGACAAGCACCTTTTTCACATTCGGATGCACTGCCATGGGCACATGGACAATCATCTCATGATAGATGAATTCATCCTTCTCCGTCAGCATCACATAGCCGTCCAGTACCAGAAAACGCCCGAATTCCGGCGATTCGAATACATCAATTCGTTGAAATTCACTCTGACCACTGTAAAGCTGCTTATCTACCCTGACGGACAGCTTCACATTGGGCGTGTGCGGCTCCGAAAACCATAATTCCATATCAAATCACTCCTTTTCGATACCAGCGCAGGGTTCAGACTTTCTCATTCTGCCTCCTCGCCGTCTTCAGGAAATCTTCTCACTTAGCCCATTCTTCTTTCAGCACATTAAGCCTCTCTATTCCCGCATCCTCCGGGCCCGTCATGGAGCAGCCTTTTTCCTTTGCATATATAATATACTCCAGAATCTCTGCCGTAATTTCCTCCCCCGGCGCCAAAATAGGAATTCCGGGCGGATAGCACATCACAAACTCGCTGCAGATACGCCCTTCCGTCTCCATCAGAGGCAGCGACTCTTTCTCCGCGTAAAAAGCATTCTGGGGCGATACCGCCACCTTCGGCTCAATATATTCCTGGGTAAACATGCCCGTATTGTCCCTGCTGTATTTTCTCCTGATTTCTGCCAGCGCACTGATCAGGCGCTCCATATCCCGCTCTCTGTCGCCGATGGAGATATATGCCAGCACATTGGCAATGTCTCCTAATTCCATCTGAATATCGTACTCATCTCGCAGAATATCATAGACCTCAATGCCTGCAAGTCCGATTCCCAACGTATTGACCGTCAGCTTCGTCTTGTCAAAATCGAAAATGCTGTCCCCGTTCACCAACTCGGAAGTATATGCATAATATCCTCCGATGCGGTTGATTTCTCCCCGGGCATATTCAGCCAGCGCCATTACCTTGCGGAATTCCTCTTTCCCCCGCAGCGCCAGATTTCGTCTTGAAATATCAAGGCTTGCCAACAGCAGGTAGGAAGCGCTGGTAGTCTGGGTCAGATTGATAATCTGCCGCACATACCCCGGATTCATGTCCGGTCCGGTCAGTAAAAATGAACTTTGCGTCAGGCTCCCGCCGGACTTGTGCATACTGACGGATGCCATATCCGCTCCGGCTTCCATGGCTGAAACCGGCATATTCTCTCCAAAGTAAAAGTGCGTTCCGTGAGCCTCGTCCACCAGTACCTTCATGCCGCTCCTGTGTGCCAGTTTTACGATACTGCGAAGGTCGGAACAGATACCATAGTAAGTGGGATTATTCACAAGAACTGCCACCGCATCCGGGTTTTCCCGGATTGTCCTCTCCACCTGAGAAACCTTCATACCCAGAGCAATTCCAAGCTTACTGTCCATATCGGGATTCACATAAATGGGAATAGCCCCGTTCAAAACCAGAGCGTTAATCACACTACGATGCACGTTTCTGGGCAGGATAATCTTATCGCCTTTTTTACAGACACTGAGCACCATACTCTGCACGGAAGAGGTGGTTCCTCCCACCATCAGAAAAGCATAGGCTGCGCCAAACGCTTCTGCTGCCAGTTCCTCCGCTTCACGGATTACGGAAACAGGATGGCAGAGATTATCCAAGGGTTTCATGGAATTGACGTCAATCCCCACGCATTGCTGGCCCAGAAGCTCCACCAGCTCCGGGTTGCCTCTTCCACGCTTATGTCCCGGCACATCAAAAGGCACGATTCTGTTTTTTCTGAATTCCTCCAGTGCTTCGTAAATCGGCGCCCTTGCCTGATTGTAGAGACCCATAATACCCCTCCCTTCTTCGCTGCTTCATGTCTTGTGCTTTGCGAGCATGCTCTCTCGCACAATCTGCTCCGTTCTGCTCTTTTTCGTCGTGCTCCGCTCTGCTTCATCTCGATTTCGCCGCTTCGCGGCTTTTCCGTTGCTTCGCAACTACATATCTCGATGTTCGCAGAGCGCCCTATGCCACTCATGAAGCGGCTTGTGCTTTGCGAGCATGCTCTCTCGCACAATCTGCTTCACGAGTGGCGCACGGCTAACCTGTTAATACACATTTCTTCCGCTGAAAATTTCAATCATTTCCTTGCGCAGGTTATCCATGATTTCCAGCCTTGTCTTCGGCGGCAGTTCATACACATCGCTGTTAAACAGATAGTTCTGTAAGTCAATCTCCTTAATCAGCATCTTTGTATGGAAAATGTTTGCCTCGTACACGTTGATGTCTACCGCATCATATCTGCGCAGCGTGGCAGAATCAATAAAATCCTGAATGGAGGTCATATGGTGATCCATAAAAAGCTTATGACCGCTGACATCTCTGGTGAAACCGCGCACCCGGTAATCCATGGTAATAATATCCGAATCAAAAGAGCCAATGAGATAATCCAGGGTGGAAAGCGGTGTAATCTCCCCGCAGGTTGCCACATCAATGTCCACCCGAAAAGTCGCAAGGCAGGTTTCCGGATGATACTCAGGATAGGTATGTACCGTAATGTGGCTCTTGTCCAGATGTGCCACCGTGGTATCGCCCACCGGAATCATGCTGTTCTCTGCAATCAGAATAGTGACAGAGCTTCCCTGCGGCTCATAGTCCTGGCTGGAAATATTGAGCACAGTTGCGCCAATCATATCCGTGACATTCGTCAGAATCTTTGTCAGACGCTCCGAGTTATATTGCTGATCAATGTAAGCAATATAATCCTTCTGCTCTCTCTGGGTTTTCGCATAGCAGACATCATAAATATTAAAACTCAGAGATTTTGTCAAATTATTAAAGCCATACAGGGAAATTTTTTCACTCATAAGGGATTCCTTTCCTGGGTATAAACTTGCCTATGCGCATGGGCAGTTTCCGCTTTCTGACTCCGTTCTTTTGCATAGGCAGATTCGAAACGCCTTCGGCGTTCCTCATTCGCGTTGCTCGTCATAAACCGTAATTTGTCACCGCTCGTGTAAACACGGCGCTGACAATTTCCGCTTTCTGACTCTGCCTATGCGCGCAAAAAGGCAGGTGACGCAAATCATCACCTGCCTTGATATTTCTGTATTATCTTTCATATTCTGGCAAACAGCACGATAAATTCACTGTAGGCACTTTCCGTATGAAAACAACAGATATGTGGTTTTTAGAGTCTATATAGCAAATATTTTACTTTTACTACTCTTATTGACCGTTTCACAAGTTAG
>JBJEJG010000196.1:0-7768 GCA_051877795.1 Acetatifactor sp. | reverse complement strand
TTTTCCGAAGGGTATGGAGCGCAATTTTTTTCTTCTATACCCTCACTCCAATTTTCCGAAGGGTATGGAGCGCAATTTCTTTCTTCTATACCCTCACTCCAATTTTCCGAAGGGTATGGAGCACAATTTTTTTCTTCTGTACCCTTGCTTCAGTTCTTCGATGGGTATGGAGAATCATTTCTTATCTGTATACCCTAAAAATTATGGGTACAGGGAACTTTTACAGCTCGCCAACTTCAAATTTGTTAATTATACTCATCCTATCCCAATCACATAATTCTGATAAGAGACTTTATTTATGCTGTGGCAGTGAGTCCGAACAGGCAAACATTTTTCTGATTTCATCCAAATTGACAGAACCGTCCATAATCCTGCATCCGGCCACATAAGAAATACACATCCGGCTTAAAGACCTGCTGATATCTGCTTCGGAAAATTCCCCCAGTCCATTCACATAAAAGCCTGCAATTCCCTGCGCAAAAATA
The DNA here is from genome assembly GCA_051877795.1 of Acetatifactor sp. Taxonomy (GTDB): domain Bacteria; phylum Bacillota; class Clostridia; order Lachnospirales; family Lachnospiraceae; genus Acetatifactor. The sequence goes on along the minus strand of JBJEJG010000196.1, from coordinate 7,283 downwards.
CACATATTCCGTATCAGTTCTTCTGCATCGCTTTCTGAAACACCGAAGGTTTTCACCAGTTCTGCATTCATAGGCACAAGTACTTCCAAAAAGTCAGCATTCAGGAAACCATAAGTCTCCCTGTCTGTCCCCTTCATCAGAAACAGCAGCTCGTATACACGCGGATTCTCCCTCGCAAACCGTATCCACCGCATTCCAAACTCCTTAAAAGCCGGCGTATATTCCATAGAGGCCTTCAGATAATCCAAACACTGTTGTTTTGCCATCTGATACACCTCTTCCTTCAACTCTTCCATACCCTTAAAAAAGGTAAAAATAGGGCCGGTGGTTGTACCCAGCTTTTTCCCGACCTCACGCGCCACCACGGCATTTATGCCACTCTCCCTCATAATTTCGTATGCGGCACAGATAATATCTTCCTTTGAGCATTTCGGCTTGGGAGGCATTATCCATTCACTCCTTTCAGGTAATCTTCCCTGGGAATCATCGGCTCCTCCAGAGAAGCAATCGTTGTCTCCGCAAGTCCTCCGTTTTCTGCATATTCACGTCCTGCGTCCACAAATTTTGCAGCAAGCATATCTGCTACCGGTTTGGCTTCCTTTATATTGAGTAATGGCGTCTCCGGCACACAAACCATCGTAAGATTTCCAAAGCTGTTCCTGCACATGAGTCGAAGTCCATCAAAATTTCCCTCCCAGTCAGGGAATCCGCATCCACTGATTACTACCGTCTTCTTTTTTGAAAAATCCACCAGAGGAACATGCTGTATTCTCCCGTTGACCTCAACCATCTTCATCTGCACCAGTGGAATCGTTCTGTCCAACACTGCTTTCAGATGAGAAGGCATCGCATAGCAATACAAAGGGAAACTCCATATGATAATATCTGCCTCTATGTATTTTTCCAGAATCTCATTCTGGTCATCCTGTTGTATGCACTTTCCGTCACCATTCTTCCAACAGCCAAAACAGCCGATGCACGGCTTAATTTCTTTCCTGATTACATCAATCACCGTAATCTCGTGCTCCCCGGTTTCGTTTAATCCCTGCAGGAACGCATTCGTCAACACCATTGTATCACTCTTTGCCTTTGGGCTTCCGTTTAAAACCAATACTCTCATCTTTCTGTTCCCCCTATTTCACGATACAGCTTATTTTTTGACATCTGTTAGATAACATTTGTTAAATAACACTTTTTATTGTAGATTGCCTTTTGGCAGTTGTCAAGTAAAGCCAACAATTATGGCGGCTGCACAAGTTTTGCAGCCGCATCTTTATACCAAAAAAGAGCCTTGGTTCGTCTCCAAAGCTCTCTCATACACATTTTTTTCAGGCCTCTTTCTCCAATTCCTGCAACATCTGTGAGACTGTTTTACCCAATACAGGATGGCGGAAATTCGGTGCAATCATGTTTAGCGGTTTCAGTACAAAATCGCGATTTTTCATGTCTGGATGAGGAATCACAAGCACATCACTCTCATAAACAAGCTTATCATAAAACAGAATATCCAGATCCAGGGTTCTTGGTCCCCATCGCATGGTGCGCTTTCTGTCCGCGGCATCTTCAATGTCATGAAGCGCATCCAGGAGCTCCTCAGGATTCAAAAGTGTCTCCACTTCCAGCGCCCCGTTCAGAAAATCTGCCTGCTCCACCACGCCGTAGGGCTGGGTTTCCATCACATCAGAAATCTTTCTCACACGAATCTGGGGATGAGCCTTCAACGCCTCGATTGCCCCCTGAATATAGCGTTCTCTATCCCCCATATTGGACCCAAACGCCACATACGCACTATGCCAGCCTCTCTGTATCTTCACCGATACGCAGTCAAAAGGAAGTTCAATGGGTGCATCCGGCTTTCTGATTTCCAAATCCACCGTGGAAATTAAATTGTAATTCAACAAAATAGCTTTTGACAGTTTTTCAGCCACAGCCTCTAAGAGTTTATAAGTATTTTCCTGCATCCATTTTGCAATAAACCGGCAGACATCTCCATAGTCTGTGGACATTTCCAGCTGATCCGTCAGTCCCGGCCTGCTGGTATCCGTGTAGAGAATCGCATTTACTACAAAGTTCTGTCCATTCTTTGTCTCCTCGGGGTAAACACCATGATATGCAAACACCTTCAGCCCCTCAATTCTTATTTCGTCCCTTGCCAGTTCCCGATACATCAGCTCTTCCCTCCTCTCAAAATTGCCTCTGCCATTTTTATTGCCCTCACATTTTCCTTCACATCATGAACTCTCACAAACATGCAGCCCTTGATTACCCCCATGACAGTAGTTACAAGCGTTCCCTCCACTCTCTGGTCTGCCGGAAGATTTAAAGTCAGACCCACCACCGACTTACGGCTGCAGCCCAGGAGAAGCGGGTACCCAAACACATGCAGTTCCTCCAGACAGTTAATGACTTCCAGATTCTGTTCATAAGTTTTCGCGAAGCCCACACCGGGATCAAGGATAATCTGCTCGTCCCTGATTCCTGCCTGCTCTGCCAGATGAATTGTCTCTGCCAAATCTGCGGCCACATCCTGCATAAAGTCGGTATAGTCCGTATTATTTCGATTATGCATAAGGCAACAGGGCAAACCGTTCTCCGCAATAACGCTTGCTATTTTATTATCGTACTTTAATCCCCATATATCATTTATCAGGTCGGCTCCTGCCTTGATGCCTTCCACGGCAACTGCTGATTTATAGGTATCCAGAGAAACAGGGACATCAAAATTTTCCTTTACCGCCTCAATCATAGGAACCACTCTGGCAATCTCTTCCTCATCTGGAAGCAGCGTATAGCCCGGTCTGGTAGACTCTCCTCCGATGTCAATAATGTCCGCCCCTTCCGCCAGCATGTCCTCCACATGCTTCAGTGCCTTATCTCTGTCGTTCCACCTTCCGCCGTCGGAGAAGGAATCCGGCGTCACATTCAGAATCCCCATTACATAGGTATGACCTTTTGTCTCAAATTCTCTGTTGCCTATTTTCATTTTACTTATTTCTCTCCCTTATCTTTATTAAGAAAACATCCTCACTAATATAATATTTTCAGGTTCTTCTTGCTGCCCTTCCAGTTGCAGTCCGCCTCCGACTCACAGGAAAAACAGGGACGGCTGGCCTTGTCCGCCCGGTAGAGCAGTCCCCTCAAATTTTTTTCTACAGCCACATTCTGATTTCTGTGACTAAGAATTGCATCAATAATAACATTTGTTTCTTTTTTGTCAAATCCACACTCTTCAAGGATTTCCGGTGCAATCCGGGCGCTGGCTTCTTCGTGTGGTATTCCCGCGCTATATTGCATGTGCTTTCCAATGTCATGAAGCAGTGCAGCACCGTAAATGATTTCCTGCTCTATTCCAAGCTGTTCTTCCAGATTGATAATCATGCCGATTCTCGCCACATCCAAAAAGTGCGTTATATCATGACGGCAGAAGCGTCTATCCGCTTCTGCCGTTTTGTTCTTTTCAAGGTTCCCGATAAATAAAGGATGATTTAATATTTTGTCAATTCTGTCCATTTTCGCTCCGCATATCTGTTCATTTCATCCGATGTCAAAATGCATTCCCGCCAAAAGCTGCAGGAATCACTTTTTCAACCATTCCCTATGATGACATACCTCTTCAAAATTACAGCTGCAGCATCTGAAAGAAGCGGTTCTGTAATGCCTCATTATCTTCAAAAAGTCCGCGTGCGGCAACTGTCACCGTCTTGCTGCCCGGCTTCTTAATCCCCCGCATAGTCATACACATATGCTCCGCCTCCAGTACAACCATAACTCCCTGGGGCGTCAGATGCTCCATCAGGGCATCCGCTATCTGTCCCGTCATCCGCTCCTGAATCTGTAAACGTCTTGCATAAACCTCCACAGTCCTTGCAACCTTACTTAAGCCTGCCACCTTACCGTTTGGTATATATGCCACATGCGCCTTGCCGAAAAAGGGCATCATATGATGCTCACACATGGAATGAAAGTCAATATCCTTCACCAGAACCATCTCATTGCTTTCCACGGAAAACGCCTTTGACAGATGCTCACCCGCATCGGCATCCATGCCTGCAAAAAGTTCCGCATACATTCTGGCTATCCTGTCCGGTGTTTCTGCCAGTCCTTCTCTGGAGGTATCCTCACCGATTCCTTCCAAAAGCAGCTCCACCGCCTCTTTTATCTTGTCCTGATCTACCATTTTATTTCACTGCCTTTCCGTACTTCGTAGCCACAATTTCCATCAGTCTGCCCAGATAAGACAGAGAGCCGAAAGCAATAATAACGTCATCCTTCCCTGCAAGGAGCATACTCATCTCCACCGCTTCCTCCAGGCTGTCCACCGCTGTCACATTCTTATGTACTTTCGCCACCTCACAGGCCAGATTATAGGCAGAAAGCGCTCTTGAATTGCCGGGCGTCGCCACCGTGATAATCTGATCAGCGTAGGAGTGAGTCAGTCCGATGACCTTCTCGTACTCCTTGTCCTTTAATACTCCCATTATATAGATAATTCTTCTATTTGTAAAATAGAATTCAATGGATTCCGCAAGTCTTTTAGCCGCATCCTCATTGTGGGCGCCGTCCACGATGAACAATGGTCTTTTCCCGATTACCGTAAATCTTCCCGGCCATACGGTTTCCTTTAAGCCCCGGCGCAGTTTTTCCTCCGTCATCCGGAAGCCCTTTTCCTTCAAAACCTGTAATACATCCACCGCCAGTGCCGCATTTTCAATCTGATATTTACTCGCCAGTATGATTTCCAGTTTTGAAAATCCTGCATAATCAAACTGCTGTTTCTGCAGACCGTATCTCATATGAGATACCTTATCCGGTCTTGACACCACCAGCGGACAGGCAAGCTCTGTGGCCCTTTTTTCTATTACCCTCATGGCTTCCGGCTGCTGAGCCGCGCTGACAGCCACACATCCCTTTTTCAAAATTCCGGCTTTCTGTCCGGCAATCTCCTCAAGCGTATTCCCAAGAAATTTCATATGATCCATACTGATGGAGGTGAGTACCGCTACCAATGTGTTTTCTACAATATTGGTGGCATCCAGCAAACCGCCCATTCCCGTCTCAAGCACTACAATATCACACTTTTTCTCCTTAAAATACAGGAAACCGAGTGCAGTCTCTATCTCAAAGGGCGTAGGATGCGGCAAGCCTTCTGCTGACATCTCCTCACATTTCATCCGAATCAGTTCTACACCGTCGCACAAGGCTCTCACCGATATCCATTTGTCATTTACCTGTATGCGCTCTCTGTACTGAAAAATAACAGGTGAAATATATCTTCCTACCCGGTATCCGGCACATTTCAACACTGTGGCAACATAGGAAGAGACAGAGCCTTTCCCGTTTGTACCCGCAATATGAATAAATTTCAGTTCCTTCTGCGGGTCACCGAGCCGTCTGCATAATTCTCTGATACTGTCCAGTCCCGGCACAATACCCAGCCCCGAACAGCTTTCAATATATTCCATCGCTTCCCGCTCTTTCATCATTTTCGCATGCCTCTTTTCTTCTCAAAACATATTTTCTGTCAGAAACGGTTATACTCTTCCAGAAAGACAACGGTTGACGAATTTTCAACGTATCTGTTATCTTGACTTATTCCCCGCACGGAAAAACTCAAACGCGAAAGGTATCGGTATCAACATGAAGCAACATCTGACAATTTTTATAAAAAACTTTATGAAATGCGGCCTTATCGGCTGGTGTATGGAAATCATTTTCACCGCCCTGCACTCTTTGCGCAACAGGGACATGACCCTGAAAGGTGTCACCTCTCTATGGATGTTCCCCATCTACGGCTGCGCCGCCATCGTGGCTCCCCTCAGCAGGCTTCTGAAAAAAGTGCCGGTCTGGCTGAGAGGCCTTACCTATATGAGTATGATTTTCTCCACAGAGTACCTTTCCGGCAAGCTGCTTTCACGCCACAAGCTCTGTCCCTGGGACTACGGAAAAAGCCGGTGGAACATTGACCGTGTCATCCGGCTGGACTATGCCCCCTACTGGTTTGGTGCCGGACTGCTGTTTGAGCGGCTGCTGTCCTGACTCCGGCCCTTTTCCATTCTCTTCATCAGCACCCGGTATGCAATCAGTAAAAATACTCCCGTCGTAAACCATGCGGTAGCATTGGCACAGCAGACCCCCGTATAGCTGAGCATTTTGGCAGCAATAAACGCTACCACACCTCTGCTGACAAGCTCCACTACACCACCCATCATCGGAACAAATCCAAAACCACATCCCTGCAAGGCATTTCGAAAAATAAAAATCATGCCAAGCGGTATAAAGAAAATACCACAAATGCCAATATAAATTTTTGCATAACTGTAAATCATATCAACATCTTCATTGGTAAACAGCGGAATAATATATGGCAGAACCGTATATATCACGCCGTAAATCACTACCGCATAGACAGCAGACATCACATTTGCCGTCTTAACACCTTTTTTGATTCTTTCCAGGTCGTTGATGCCGCGGTTCTGTGCACAATAGGTAGCCATTGTTACGCCCATTGCCGCGAAAGGCTGTGTCACAAGCTGTTCCACCTTACAGGAAACAGAATAGGAAGCCACCGCCATGGACCCCAGCAGATTCAGTGCCGACTGCACCAGAATCGTACCCACAGCTGTAATGGAAAACTGCAACGCCATGGGGATACCGACGGACAACTGATTTCTGACACATTGCTGTTCCAGACGAAAATGCTCCTTCTTTACATGGAGTCCAGGAACTCCCTTTATGATGTATATCAGACATAACACACCTGCTAGCGCCTGCGAAATCACCGTTGCCGCAGCAGCGCCTCCCACTCCCATCTTTCCGTAAACAATCAGCACATAATCCAGAACAATATTGGTGATGGAGGAAATAAACAACAAAACCAACGGCACAATACTGTTGCCGATTGCCCGTAAAATACTGGCCTGGAGATTATACAGCACATTCCAGCAGATACCGGCACAGATAATCAGCATATATTCCTTTGACATCTCAAAAATATTGTCCGGCGTATTCATCCAGTGAAGCAGCGTGCCCACCCCCGCCATGCTGATTGTGGTCATGACAACCGTCACAATCGCAGACAAAATCACAGCGCTGCCGATGCTCCTCTTCATGCCTTCCTTATCTCCCGCACCGAAACGCTGCGCCGTCATTACGGTAAAGCCGGTGGTCAGCCCCTGCGTAAAGCCTAAAATCAAAAAAACTACCGAGCCGGTTGCCCCCACCGCCGCCAGGGCATCCACGCCGACAAAACGCCCTACAATAATGGTATCAACCATATTGTAGAG
>JBJEJG010000195.1:0-1634 GCA_051877795.1 Acetatifactor sp. | reverse complement strand
ATGCCTTTATCGGCAGAGTGATCGACGCACTGGGCGCACCGATTGACGGGAAAGGACAAATCCCTGCCGAAAACTATTTTCCTGTCGAAACCCCGGCTCCGGGTATCATAGACCGCCAACCTGTGAATCAGCCGATGGAAACAGGATTGTTAGCCATCGATTCTATGTTCCCTATTGGCAGAGGGCAGCGTGAATTGATTATCGGAGACCGCCAGACTGGAAAAACAGCGATTGCTCTGGACACGATGTTGAATCAGAAGGGAAAAGACGTCATCTGTATCTATGTTGCCATTGGACAGAAGGCAAGCTCGGTAGCGCAGTTAGTGGAAACGCTGCGCAAGCACGATGCGCTTTCCTATTCTATTGTTGTCAGCGCCAGTGCAAGTGACGCAGCTCCCCTTCAATATATTGCTCCTTATGCTGGCTGTGCGTTGGGCGAGTTTTTTATGCATAAGGGGAAGGATGTTCTGATTGTTTATGACGATCTATCCAAACACGCGATTGCTTATCGTGCATTATCCCTTTTGCTGGAACGTTCACCTGGACGTGAGGCGTATCCAGGTGATGTATTTTACCTTCATTCCCGCCTGCTGGAACGCTCCGCGCATCTCTCCGAAGAAAAGGGCGGCGGCAGTATGACCGCCCTGCCGATCGTAGAAACGCAGGCGGGAGATGTGTCGGCGTATATCCCGACCAACATTATTTCTATTACAGACGGGCAGATTTTCTTGGAAAGCGATCTGTTCTTTTCTGGTCAGCGTCCGGCAGTCAATGTGGGCCTGTCTGTTTCCCGTGTGGGCGGTGACGCTCAGACAAAGGCGATGAAAAAGGCGGCGGGAGCAATCCGTCTGGAATTGGCACAGTATCGGGAAATGGAAGTCTTTACCCAGTTTTCCAGCGATCTTGACGATACCACAAAGCGTCAGCTCACCTATGGGCAGGGACTTATGCAGCTCTTAAAGCAGGAGCAGTATCACCCCATGAGCCAGCATGGGCAGGTAATTGTACTGGTGGCAGCGTTAAATCATATTATGCAGGATGTTCCGCTCAGTAAAATGGATGAGTTTAAGCAGGGATTGATTTGCTACGTTGAAAAGCAGGCTCCCTATATATGTCAGGAAATTGATAAAAAAGGACAGCTTTCCGATGAAATCAAACAGGATATTATCGGTATGGCACAGGAATTTCTACAATCGTCAAAATCGAAAGCAATCCAGTAAGGCGGTGATGACGGATGGCAAACACCAAAGAAATCAAGAACAGAATCAACAGCGTAAAAGATACGCAGAAAATTACCAACGCTATGTACTTGATTGCTTCCACGAAAATGAGGAAAGCAAAGAGCGAGCTGGATCAGACCAGACCGTATTTCAGCGCTTTGCAAGGCGAAATCAAGCGAATTTTCCGAACCGCGAAGGATGTGGAGAGCAAATATTTCTATCCGGCAGATGGAAGTCCGGCCCCGGATGGAACCTATGGCGTCCTTGTGATTACCGCAGACAAAGGACTTGCCGGAGCATATAACCAAAACGCAATCAAAGAGGCGCAGAAGCTCCTCTCCGATCATCCAAATACAAAGCTGTTCGTTGTGGGAGAATATGGGAGACAATTCTTTTTGCAGCACCATATCCCTA
>JBJEJG010000194.1:0-37528 GCA_051877795.1 Acetatifactor sp. | reverse complement strand
AACGGGAAGGCGGATACATACGCTTTACCTTCCATGGCACAGGCTTCCTGCAAAATATGGTTCGTATTATGGTGGGAACTTTATTGGAGGTTGGCTGTGGCCGGATGACTGTGGAACAGGTGCAGGCTGTCCTGGACAATCCCGACAGACAGAAGGCAGGTCCAACGGCTCCGGCTATGGGCCTATGCCTGATAAGCGTGGATTATGATTGATTCTGCGGGAATGTGTGAGAAAATCGGTATCTGCAACTGCCGGTTGACAAATTTCCAAGCGCACTTGGTGGTTGTCAACCAGTCTTTTTGATACAGTTTAAGCATAAAAAACATAAGCTGTATATGGAAGGAGAACAGAAAATGATTTTATCGGAAAAGATTATCTATCTGAGAAAGAAAAGTGGATGGTCGCAGGAGGAGCTGGCAGAGAAGCTGAACATTTCCAGACAGTCCGTATCCAAATGGGAAAGCGGAGCATCGATTCCTGACATTGACAAAATTATTGCCATGAGCGGGTTTTTTGGTGTGAGCACGGATTACTTATTAAAGGATGAAATCGAAAAGGAACAGCCATCGGAAACGGATGATGTGTATGAAGAGTCCCCTACAAGAAGTGTATCTTTGGAGGAGGCAAACGGTTTTATGAATTTGACAAGAAAGCTGTCAGGGCGCATTGCGGCGGCAATTTCTCTCTTTATCCTCTGTCCGGTTCCTCTGATTTTGCTGGCAGGATTGCAGGAATACGGAGAACTTGCCATGACTGAAAATACAGCCGGAGGAATCGGCGTGGCAATTCTTCTGGTGATGGTGGCAGTCGGTGTGGCGGTTGTTATCTTGAGCGGAATGCAGCTGGAAAAATATGAGTATATCAGCAAGGAAAAGCTGGATTTGCAATATGGTGTACAGGGGATTGTGACAAAGAAAAAAGAGGACTTTGCGGGAACCTTCCGCCTCTGCCTTGTCATTGGCATCACACTTTGCATTTTGAGTGTCGTTCCAATGATGCTGTCCATTGCCTTTTTTGGAGAAAATGAACTGGCGATGATATACAGCGTGGCAATATTGCTGGCGGTGGTTGCCGTGGGTGTATTCCTGATTATCCGGGTGGGAGAAATTCAGGGAAGCTTTCAGAAGCTGCTTCAGGAGGGAGAATATACGCCGGATGAGAAAGCCCTGGAAAAGAAGACATCCTTTTTCTCCGGCATTTACTGGTGTCTTGTGGTGGCTGTTTTCCTGGCAGTGAGCTTCCGGTTTGACAGCTGGAAGACATCGTGGATCATCTGGCCTGTGGCAGCCTTGCTTTTTGTAGTCATCAACGGTATTATGAAGGCAGTTGTAAGGTCCCGGCAGGAAAAGCAGGACAGATAATGTGTGAGGAGTGGCAACTGTGTCAGTGGCATTTTGTGTTTTTACAGTCATAGGTATCTTTTTGGGAGATTCGGCAATCAAGAACCGTGTGGAAAAGTATATACAGGCATCGGGAAGGGTGCAGCGCGAAAGAGAGATTTGCGGCGGAAAGCTTCTTTTGCGTCGTCATCATAACAGAGGAGCCATGCTGAATCTGGGAGAGAAAAAACGTCCTCTGGTTGCCGCTGTGTCCGTGGTGTTGACACTTGCACTGACGGTGGCTTTTCTCCTGAGTCTTGGGCAGAAGGGCAATAATCTGCTGCGGGCAGGACTGTCCCTTTTGCTGGGCGGTTCCTTCAGTAATACTTATGACCGGTTGAAGCGTAAATATGTGGTGGATTACGTCAGCTTCAATGTAAGCTGGAAGCCGTTGCGCAGGGTGGTGTTCAATCTCTCTGACTTCTGTATTATCATAGGAGCGTTGCTTACTGTTCTTGGGGCATCCTGAAGTAAAGGTACTGTGAGACTATGGAAAAGGTGAGAAAAGAGGTTGTGAGGCAGCCGAACAGAAAATAGAAAAGAGTGTATCACCGATTGATATGATATCACATATCAGATTAACGGGATACACTCTTTGTTTTTTTTATGCGGTGATGACGGTTCCGGCTTTGCCGGCTACAGCGTCTTTCACCTTTGCCATGGAGGTAATCAGTACCTTTCCTGTGGTCACCTTTTCCAAATAGTCGATGGCAGCTTCAATTTTGGGAAGCATGGTTCCTTCCTCAAACTGTCCGTCGGCAATGAGGTTTTTTGCCTGTTCCACAGTCATAGAAGGAAGAGGCTCCTGAGTTTCCTTGGCAAAATCCTTGTAAACGCACTCTACATTGGTCAGGATGATGAGCTCATCACATTTTAAGTCAGAGGCCAGTTTCCCGGCAATGGCATCCTTTTCAATGACGGCAGAAGCGCCCTTCAGTGCATGCTGCTGCTCAATGACAGGGATTCCGCCGCCACCACAGGCAATGACAACCTGATCGGCGTCTGCCAGAGTGCGGATGGCTTCAATTTCTACAATATCGATAGGCTTGGGGGCAGCTACCACACGGCGGAAGCCTTTTCCCTCATCTTCCTTTACGTAATTTCCCTTTTTTACCTCAATTTCAGCGTCCTCTTTGGACATATATCTTCCGATTACCTTGGTGGGCTCATAGAAGGCCTCATCGTAAGGATCAACCGTAACCTGAGTCAAAATGGTGCTCACAGGCTTGGAAATGCCACGGCTGAGGAGCTCGGCCCGCAGTGCATTCTGAATGTCATAGCCTACATAGCCCTGGCTCATGGCAGAGCAGACACACATGGGGGCGGGGGTATAATCAATATAGACACGGCGCAGCTCAGTCATTGCCTTGTGAATCATGCTGACCTGCGGCCCATTGCTGTGGGTGATAGTCAGCTGATAATCCTCTTCTACCAGGTCGGCAAGTGCTCTTGCGGTTACCTTAACTGCGTCCCACTGCGCTTCGGTAGTATAGCCCAGCGCATCATGTCCCAGAGAAACAACAACTTTTTTCTTGCTCATAGGATACCTCTCTATGCTTGTTTTTCAATGCGTTTATTATAGCATGTTTTAAAGTTTCTGTATAGATGAAAATCAAAGACCTATTGATTTTCGGGCGCAGAGAAGGTATGCTATATCCTGAACCCGCAGATATGCGGCCGGGTGTTTTCTGCCCCGTAGTCTGTCAGGGAGAGCGGACGAAATAAAGGTAAGAAGGAGATTTTTCAACATGGAACAAAAGATTCTCTTCCCTCAGCTTGGAGGACTTGTTCACGGCGGGGATTATAATCCTGAACAGTGGCTGGATTGCCCCGATATTCTGGAGGCCGATGTGCGCATGATGAAGAAGGCGGGAATCAACAGTGCAACTCTGGGTGTTTTTTCATGGGCGACATATGAGCCTGTGGAAGGGGAATTTCATTTCGAATGGCTGGAGAAAATCATAGAGAAGCTTTACCAGAATGGGATTTATACAGTGCTTTCCACTCCCTCCGGCGCAAGACCGGCGTGGCTGGATGAGAAATATCCCGAGGCTATGCGTGTGGACAGCAAGGGAGTCCGCAATCATCATGGCTTCAGGCATAACCATTGTATGACATCTCCCAAATACCGTGAGAAGGTGGGAATTCTGGACAGAAAACTGGCAGAGCGGTTCGGCTCCCATCCCGGAGTGATTCTGTATCACATTTCCAATGAGTTTGGCGGAGAATGCTATTGTCCTTTGTGTGCGAAGCGGTTTCAGGAGTACCTGGCTGAAAAATTTGACCATGATATAGAGAAGCTGAATAGGGCATGGTGGACCTCCTTCTGGAGCCACCACTACAACAGCTTTGAACAGATTGAACCGCCCTATGAAAACGGCGAAGGCAGTGTAATGGGCTTAAATCTGGAGTGGAAGCGTTTCACCACCTGGAATATGAATGATTTCATGAAGTTTGAGATAGATACCTTAAGAAGCGTGACGCCGGAGGTGCCTGTGACAGCAAATTTTATGCGGCTGTTTGACGGACTGGATTACCGGAAGATGGCACCTGAACTGGATGTGATTTCCTGGGATAATTATCCCACCTTTCACAACGATTGGGAAAGCTTCTCGGATACCATGCGTGAGACGGCGTTCCAGCATGCCGTGATGCGGTCTTTAAAGCGCGGTAAGCCTTTTATGATGATGGAAAGTGCGCCGGGGCTGGTAAACTGGCATCCGGTAAACAAATTAAAGCGTCCCGGTGTACACAGGCTGGCGTGTCTGCAGGCAGTGGCATGCGGCTCCGATACAGTGCAGTATTTCCAGTGGAGAAAGGGAAGAGGATCCTTTGAGCAGTTTCATGGAGCCGTGGTGGATCATCTGGGCACGGATGACACCCGCGTATTCAGGGAAGTGGCAGAGGTGGGTGACAGCCTTAGGAAGCTGGCGCCTGTGGCGGGGACTCTGGTAAAAACGAAGGCGGCTCTTTTGTTTGACTGGGATAACCGTTGGGCCATCAGGGATGCAAAAGCGCTTGCGACAGAGACGAAAAGGTATGAGGAAACCTGCCGGAAAATCTGGGAAGAGTTTCTGAAACTGGGTGTGGACATGGATGTGGTGGGCTCTGACGAGGATTTAAGTTCCTATACGGTGGTAGTTGCTCCCATGCTGTATCTGCTGCAGCCGAAGACAGCGGAGAATTTGCGCAGCTTCGTAGAGCGGGGCGGGCAGCTGCTTGCCACCTACTTTACGGGATATGTGGATAAGGATCAGCTCTGTTATCTGGGAGGCTTTCCGGGAGACGGGCTCAGCGAGCTGTTTGGCGTTATCAGCGAGGAGATTGACACCCTCTATCCTTCTGACAGGAACAGCATCGGCTTTGCGGGTGCGAACAGCCTTCTTGCGGAAAACGGAAGCTGGGAGGTCAGAGACTATGCGGAAATCCTAAGAGTGCAGGACGCAGAGGTGCTGGGCGCTTATGAGGCTGATTTTTATAAGGGTACCGCTGCAGTGACCTGTAAGAAATACGGGCTGGGGAAGGCATACTATGTGGCGGCACGAAGCAGTGCGGAGCAGATGAGACCATTATTCGAAAGGATGTTAAGGGATGGAGGCATTGCTGTAAAAAAACTGACTGGAAATGTAGAATATCATGTGCGTAGCGGCGAGGAAGGAACCTATGAGTTTTATCTGAACTGCAGCACGGAGCCGGTGACTCTGGAAGGGGTGGAAGGAACCAACGTGGAGAGCGGAGAAGTGGTCAACGGTATTCTGCAGCTGGACGGATACGGTGTGGCAGTTGTCAAAATAGGCTCCTAAAACTGTGTGATAAAAACATAAATATTTTTACAGGATAGGATTTTGGGAAAAAAATTTGAATTTCAGGAAAATACTTGAAAAAGTTTTGATTCAAGTTTATCATATGCCCTATAAAGAGCAGACGAAGCTGTCTAGATGGTTTTGTCTGCTCTTTTTGCGAAAACGGGGAAAACAAGGAGGCATGTTAACATGAAGACATTAGGGTACTATAACGGAAAATTTGGCGAACTGGATGAGATGACCATTCCGATGAATGACAGGGTCTGTTGGTTTGGAGATGGCGTGTATGATGCAGGTCCGGCGAGAAATTATAAGATTTTTGCAATTGATGAGCATATTGACCGTTTCTTCAACAGCGCAGGGCTACTGGACATTGAAATGCCTGTAACAAAGCAGGAACTGAAAGAGCTTTTGCAGGAGATGGTAAATAAAATGGATACAGGCGATTTGTTTGTTTATTATCAGGTAACTCGTGGAACGGGAATCAGAAACCATATCTTTACTGAGGGCCCCGGGAATCTCTGGATTATGTTGAAGCCGGCAACTATCGGAGACTGTAAGACACCTATTAAGCTGATTACCTGTGAGGATACCAGATTTTTCCATTGCAATATCAAGACGCTGAATCTGATTCCCTCCTGTGTTGCTGCAACCAGGGCAGAGAAGGCAGGCTGCCAGGAAGCGGTGCTTTATCGCCCCGGCGGCAGAGTGACGGAGTGTGCTCACAGCAATGTATCTATTATCAAGGACGGGAAATTTTTTACGGCGCCTACGGACAATCTGATTCTGCCGGGTATTGCGCGGGCACACTTAATTAAGGCGTGCAAAAAACTGGGAATTCCGGTCAGTGAGACAGCATTTACCTTGGAGGATTTGTTCGCTGCGGAAGAGGTCATTGTGTCCAGTTCCAGTAAGCTTTGCATGCATGCTTCGGAAATCGACGGAAAACCGGTGGGCGGAAAACAGCCTGAATTGCTGGAAAAGCTCAGGGCGGAGATAATCGGTGAATTTGAGGCGGCTACGGAAGCATAATATACATAGTATGTCTGAACAGCAGAACAGAGGGTGAATCGGATTTGAAAACGAGAGACACTAAGAAAACGAGGTATCTTCCGGCGGGGGACAGTGCGCTGGTAGTGGAATTTGGCAATGAGGTCAGTGAAAAACTGAATACGAAAGTACAGCAGATGTCTGAGAAAATTGTAAAAGCTTCCCGGACGGCAATGCTTTCCGGTGTAGGAGAGGTGATCCCGACATTCCGTTCTCTTCTGGTCACCTATGACCCGTTGGCAACGGACTTTGAACTGCTGAAAAACAGGTTGATGAAGCTGGAAGAGGAGATTCAGGAGGAAACGAAAACCTCCAGAAGAATTTTGAAAATTCCCTGCTGCTATGGCGGACGATATGGCCTTGACCTGGCTGACTTAATGGAATATACAGGGCTTTCCAGAGAGGAAGTAATTGAGCGGCACAGTTCTGTAGACTATCGCATTTATATGATGGGATTTCTGCCGGGCTTTGCCTATCTTGGCGGCCTGGATAAGAAGCTGGAAATGCCTCGTTTGAAGACACCTCGGGTGAAGATACCTGCCGGAGCGGTGGGAATTGGGGGAAGTCAGACGGGTGTCTATCCCATGGACTCTCCCGGAGGCTGGAGACTTATCGGCGGGACACCGGTGGATTTTTATGACCCTGAGAGAGAAGAACCGATTTTATGTAAAGCGGGAGAGTATATCCGGTTTGTTCCTATTACGATGGATGATTATTATGACATACGACACATGATTCTCAGAAACGAGTACTGCGTCGAGGCGGAGGAGGTTTGATATGGCAATCAAAGTAATTTCTCCCGGCGCGCTGACGACGGTGCAGGACGGGGGACGGTACGGATATCAGAGCATCGGCATTGGAGTCGGCGGATGCATGGACATGGAATCCTATAAAAAAGCGAATTTTCTGGTGGGAAACGAATCCGGGGAGGCTGTTCTGGAATTTACTCTGATTGGAGGAATGCTGCAACTGACCGGGGATACAGTGCTGGCACTTACCGGGGCAGATATGTCACCTAAGCGAAATGGTAATCCTGTTCTCATGAATGTGCCTCTTGCATTTCAGACAGGAGATGTGCTGGAGCTTGGTATGGCAAAGGCAGGATGCCGATGCTATCTTGCCGTGTCGGGAGGCATCGATGTCCCGGTCTACATGGGAAGCCGTTCTACAAATCTGAAATGCCGATTTGGCGGTTATCAGGGCAGGGCACTGCAAAAAGGAGATGTCCTGGATGTGGGCAGAGGGGGAAAGCCTTATGAACAGGTACGGGACAGGCAATGTCAGGTTGAAGAGTATCCCGGCACAGTCACGGTGCATGTCATAGAAGGACCGCAGGAGGATTATTTCACGAAAAAGGGAAAGCAGACCTTTTACAAGGGAACCTACACAGTCTCTGATAAGAGTGACAGGATGGGCTGCCGGATGGACGGACCAGCTGTGGAGAGCTGCGGAGGAACGGATATTATTTCAGACGGGATTGCTCTGGGATCCGTACAGGTGCCGGCAGACGGGAAACCGATTGTTCTTCTGGCGGACAGACAGACGACGGGAGGTTATGCAAAGCTTGCAACGGTATGTTCCTTTGATATACCAAAGCTGGCACAGTGCAGACCCGGTGATAAGGTCAGATTTCAAAAGATTACGCTGGAAAAAGCGCAAAAGAAGATGAGAGAGGCGGGAAAACATGAATTATAGCGAAATGAGTCCAAAGCAAGTCCGGGAACTGATACGCAGAGGGGAAATCACCGGTCCTACTGCAGGTATGTGCGCAGGCTACGCACAGGCAAATCTGGTGGTATTACCGGAAAAACTGGCATATGATTTTCTGCTCTTTGCACAGAGAAATCCGAAATCCTGCCCGTTGCTTGAAGTGAGTGACAGGGGAAGCCGTGCGCTGCGGTATATTGCTGAAGATGTGGATATTGCAAAAGATATCCCTAAATACCGGATTTACCGCAATGGTATCCTTGACGGGGAATACACGAATGTTGAGAAATTCTGGAGAGAGGATTTTGTCAGCTTTCTTATCGGATGTAGTTTTTCCTTTGAGGCAGCGCTGCTGGAAGCAGGTATCCCAGTGCGCCATATCGAAGAGAACTGTAATGTCCCGATGTACAAGACCAATATTTCCTGTGTGCCTGCGGGGATTTTCAGCGGAAATATGGTAGTCAGTATGAGGCCGATTCCCCATGCTCAGGTGCCTGCGGCAGTACAGATTACCGGGGAGATGCCCAGAGTACACGGCGCTCCCGTGCATATCGGAGCATCTGAGGCTATCGGCATCCGTGATATCAGTCGGCCGGACTTTGGTGATGCAGTTACCATACGGGAAGGAGAAGTGCCCGTATTCTGGCCCTGCGGTGTGACGCCTCAGAATGTCATTATGAATGTGAAGCCGGAATTCGTAATCACTCACGCACCGGGACACATGTTGATTACAGATGTGAAGAATGTGGAGTTAAAGTATTGATGGAAGAAGCTGTGAGTGCGGCGGAAGGGGAACAGATATGAGAGCGGTAGATTTAAATTGTGACCTGGGAGAGAGCTTTGGCGCATATAAATGCGGCATGGACGAGGAGGTGATTCCTTTTATTTCCTCTGCAAATGTGGCATGCGGCTTTCATGCATCAGACCCTCTTGTGATGGAAAAGACGGTAGCACTGGCGTCAAAGTACGGTGTCGGGGTCGGAGCACACCCGGGATATCCGGATTTGGTTGGCTTTGGCAGACGGAATATGAATGTGTCTCCCGCGGAAGTAAAAGCCATGGTGCAGTATCAGATTGGGGCACTGTCGGCTTTCTGCAAGGCGAAAGGCGTGAAATTGCAGCATGTAAAGCCGCATGGTGCCATGTACAATATGGCGGGAAAGGATGAGAAGCTGGCAATGGCAATCTGCTGTGGTATTCAGGAGGTGGATGAAAATCTGATTCTGTTGGGACTGGCGGGAAGCCAGATGCTGATGGCGGCAGAAAAAATCGGTTTAAGATGTGCCAGTGAGGTCTTTGCGGACAGAGCCTACGAGGAGGACGGTAGTCTGGTTGCAAGAACCAAACCCGGTGCTATGATTACGGATGAAGACCTTGCCATTAAAAGAGTTGTGCGTATGGTGACGGAGGGAAAGGTGACCTCCATCACGGGGAAAGATATTGAGATTGCGGCGGATTCCGTCTGCGTTCACGGGGACAGTCCCGGTGCGCTTGCCTTCGTGGAAAAGATCAGAAAGGCACTGACGGAACAGGGAATAGAAATTCACTCCTTGAAGGATATTTACGTGTAATTGTTTGACAGAAGATAAAGAGGAGAATTTATGGAAAAAAGAATCGAGGATGTAGTACTGCTGCATTCCGGCAGAGGAATGGATATTCTGCGGGAATATATGGAAGCAGATTATTGCAGACGGGCTGTAGAGACGATTATGGAACAGAAGACAGGAAATGTCTTGCTGACTACGGGCTTTTACGTGGCAGGGTATGCAGAGACGGATGGCCCTTTAGGTACGGTGGCTCTGGGCCGGGCGTTGAAGGAACTGGGCTATCAGCCCGTCATTGTCACAGATTCTTATTGCAAAGGCTTCTTTGAAATCAGGGATTTTCAGGTGGAATACGTATCAGCAGATGCAGAAACGGCAGAGTACGACGAACTGATTCGTAAATATCAGCCTGTAGCTATGATTTCCATTGAGCGGTGTGGTCGAAACATTCGGAATGACTATGCCAATATGCGGGGGGAAAGCATCAGAGGATATACTGCCAGAACGGATATTTTGTTTGAAAAGGCGTCAGAGTATGGTATTCCCACCATTGGTGTAGGGGATGGCGGCAATGAAATCGGTATGGGAAATCTGAAAGATGTCATCAATGAGAAACTGTCACTTGTACCATGCGATGTGGGAGTGGACAGACTGGTTATTGCTACCGTTTCCAACTGGGGGGCTTATGGAATGACAGCGTATATACAGAAAAAGACGGGAAGAAAAGTGCTTCCCTCCTTTGAGGAAATCAGGGATTACCTGAAGGAAATTGTGAAGCTGGGAAGCGTGGACGGGGTTACCAGAAAACAGGATTTGAGCGTGGACGGATTTTCACTGGAGACGGAGCGGGAGATTATTGATGACCTGCATGAACTGGTGGATGGGTATGTGGTCAATATAAGGAGACCTGCGCCATTGTGAGAGAACATATTAAAGTTTGAAGAAGAGGTTTGAGACGGAATGAATTTGTTTGATATTGTCGGCCCGGTGATGGTAGGCCCATCCAGCTCCCACACGGCGGGAGCGGTCAGAATTGGATATGTTGCCAGAAAACTGATGGCGGAGCCTGTGATAAAGGCTGAAATTTTATTGTATGGTTCTTTTCTGGCTACCGGCAAGGGACATGGAACGAGACAGGCAATTGTAGCGGGGCTTCTCGGCATGAAGCCGGATGATGTGAGAGTGCCGGAGAGCATCCGTATGGCGAAAGAAGCGGGAATGGAGCTTATCTTCGGGGAAGCAAAACTGAGAGAAGCGCATCCTAATTCCGTACAGCTGCTTCTGACCGGAGCGGACGGAAGACAGCTGGAAATTGTGGGAGAATCTATCGGTGGTTCCCGTATTAACATTGCCAGCATTGATGGCCTGAGTGCGAATTTCTCGGGAGATTACCCTACATTGATTGTTCATAATCTGGATCAGCCGGGGCATGTGGCGGAAGTCACCAGTATGCTGGCGCACAAATCTGTCAATATTGCTACCATGCAGCTGTACCGCGCAGGACGCGGCAGTCATGCAGTTATGGTGATTGAGTGTGATCAGGAGGTTCCCCGGGAATCTGTAAAGTGGCTTGCCCACCTGGAGGGCATTGAGAAGGTCACATATTACAGTTTGCTGTAAACAGGAGCAAAAATGGATTTATGCGTATAAGTCAGCGCAGAAATGAGGATTAGTGTGAGTTTTGCATATTTAAGAGAAATAACGGATACGGTTTGTGAAAGCGGAAAAGAGTTCTGGCAGGTTGTTATGGAAGATGATATGCAGGAGAGAAATGTTCCTGCGGAGGAATCCTTTGAAACCATGAGAGCTATGTACCGCGCCATGGAGCAGGCGGATGCTTCTTATGACCCCAAGCTGCGGTCTGCCAGCGGACTGGCCGGAGGAGACGGGGAGAAGCTGGAGAATTTTCGAAAAAATCCGAATCGTCTGATTGGCGACTTTCTGGTGGAGGTCATGGAGAAGGCAGTAAAGATGGGAGAGTCCAACGCTTGCATGAAGTGCATTGTTGCGGCGCCTACTGCCGGATCCTGCGGGGTGATACCTTCAGTACTTCTCACCTACAGGAAACAGAAGAATGCGGATGAAGAGAAAATGGTGAAAGCGCTGTTTGTGGCCGCGGGAATCGGTGAAGTCCTGGCTGCAAGTGCCAGCATTGCGGGTGCGGAGGGCGGTTGCCAGGCTGAGATTGGTTCCGCCAGTGCCATGGCGGCAGGGGCAGTCACGTTTCTGGAAGGAGGAAGTGCAGAAGAGATTGTGCATGCAGCGGCACTTGCTCTGAAAAATATGCTGGGGCTGACCTGTGACCCTGTGGCGGGATTGGTGGAGGTTCCCTGCATCAAGAGAAATGTGGCGGGAGCAGTAAACGCAGTGACCTCTTCCCAGATGGCGATTGCGGGGATAAGAAGCGCGATACCGCCCGATGAGGTAATCGATTCTATGAGACGCATCGGAAAGCAGTTGCCCACCTGTTTGAAGGAGACGGGGCAGGAAGGACTTGCAATCACGCCGACTGCTATGGAGGTAGCGAAGAAGCTTTTGTAACTGCGGAGGACATGGAACTGTCCTCTTTTTGCGAGGACAGCTTTCCTGGCAGACAGACAATTGGGGGAGGAGAAAATAATGGATTATACTAATTTTGTGTCTCAGCTAAGAGAAGAGAACCCTTTTATTACACAGGCAGATATTGCCGGCCGGGTTATTCAGCGCTGCATTTTGAACAATGAACTGCATGCAGGGGAGAAAATCAATCAGGAGTACTTTGCCAATTTGCTTGGAATGAGCCGAAGTCCTATCAGGGAGGCTTTGTGCAATCTTGAAAAAGAGGGGTTTGTAATGCGAGCGGAAAATTCCGGTTACATTGTATATAAAATCAGATTGAAGGACTTTGTGGATTTCTTTGAATTTCGTATACAGATTGAATCCTATGCTGCATATCTGGCAGCCAGAAATATTTCTCCGGAGCAGTTGGGAAAACTTAAGAAGAAATTGGAAGAATATGTTGAATTTTGTGATGCCGGGAACAGGGAACGGATAAAGCATCTTGATAATGAATTTCATGATTTGATTGTTGATGCCTGTGATAACCCGTATGTGGTGGAGGCCCATCACTGGATATTGGCCAGACGCAACCTTTATATAGGGTACTTTGAGCGTGCAGGACGTCTGGAGAAGGCAAAGAAAGGTCATATTGCAATATACAATGCTATTGCTGCACAGGATGAAGAGAAAGCAAAAGAGGCTATGCAGTATCATCTGAAATATTATCTGAGAAGTTTGTACGATATTATGTGACTTTGTACGAACAGAGAATACAAAATGATGAATAATGTACGAATAAGGGTACAAATAAAGACAAAACGTTTAAAGTTTTACACGGAAAAAGTTCTTTGATATAACAAGCATATATTAGATTTCTGAGGAGGTGAGTCAATGAAGGAACTGGATATGATTGTAAGAGCTGATAAACTTGAAACTATCAAAAAGATTCTTGTTGACGAGTTTCAATGTGGAGGAATGACGGTTTCCAACGTATTGGGCTGTGGAGGTCAGAAGGGTTTCACGGAAGAGTATGTGGGAACCAGAACGCATGTCAATTTACTTCCTAAGCTGAATATCAGAGTAGTTGTGAAAGACGGAGATGCGGATGAAATTATCGATAAGCTGTGTGACGCGATTGCAACCGGTCACTACGGGGATGGAAAGATTTTTGTGAAGGATGTAGTTGATGTTGTCAGAGTGAGAACGAAAGAACGCGGCGAAGGCGCAGTTTAGTTTTCCGTGAGTTTGGCCTGCAATTTTATATTGGAATGCTTAGAAGGTATACGAAGATGTATAAAACACATTCGTATGCTTTTTTTAGTTACAGGAAAGAGGAGGAGATTAAGTACTTTGTGTACTTGATTATAAAAAGAGAGAGGAGAAGACTATGAAAAATTTATCAGTAAAAAAAGTTGTAGCATCTATTGTAACAGCATCGCTTTTGAGCATGTCACTGGCCGGATGCGGAGAGACTTCCACAAATGCAAGCTCGGAAACAGCGGGAAGTTTACAGACGGCTGCAAGTTCGGGAGGTTCTGAAAGTGCAGCAGCGGAGTACAAGGATGAACTTCATATTGCCATTTCTTCAGAGCCTACGAATCTGGATGTGGTGGTCAATACTGCAACTGTGGCTGTACAGGTGGCATATGGTACCATATTTGAGTCTCTTGTTACAATGAATGAAAATTATGAGCCAATTCCGGAACTGTGTGAAAGCTGGACCGTCAATGATGACAGCACGGAGTACACATGGAAATTGAGAGAGGGTGTCAAATTCCATAACGGCGCGGAAATGACAGCCGAAGATGTGGCAGCTTCTCTGAACAGATGGCTTGCCAATGCGGGGAATGCTCAGACCATGATGGGCGAAGCGGAATTTGTACCTGCGGATACCTATACCGTAACTCTGAAACTGAATGTCACCTGCGCTTATGTAAATGAACTTCTGGCAGGCCTGGGACAGAGAGCCGTAATCATGCCAAAGAGCGTTCTGGATGCAGTTGATGAAACAGGTATTGTTTCCGAATATATCGGAACCGGCCCGTATAAATTTGTAGACTGGGTAGACCAGCAAAGTATCCATATCACCAGAAATGACGAGTATCAGCCCTATGGTACTGCCGGTGATTTCTCCGGCTGGGGTGGATATAAAGAAGCGGCTACTAAGGATATTTACTTTGATATTGTCAGTGACGCAAGCACGATTGTAGCAGGTATGCAGACTGGAGAGTATGATGCAACTACCGATGTTACTGCGGATAATATCGCAATTTTTGAGAATAATGCGGATTTCAATGTAACGCCAATGGAAACAGAGATGGCATTCCTGATTTTTAATAAGAAAGAAGGACTCGGTGCAAATCAGGCCATGAGACAGGCGGTACAGGCGGTTGTCAATTCGGAAGAGGTTATGGCGGGTGTTTATGGAGATGAGAGTATGTATTCGCTGTACTCCAGCTACTGTTTTGATTCTATTTCCGATTGGTATACCGATGCGGGAAGTGAGTACTACAATCAGGGAAGTGCAGAAGCCGCAAAGCCTTATCTTGAGGAGGCAGGGTACACAGATGACCAGACCTTCAGACTGCTGGTGGCTTCGGATTCTCCTGATTTTTACAATATGGCTATCATTGTGCAGAATCAGCTGCAAAATGCAGGAATTTCCTGTGAGATACTCTCTTATGACTGGGCAACTTTTGTAAGTGTAAGAAATGATCAGCCTGAGAATTATGATGCATTTATTACCAGTTTCTCTCCCAAGATTCTTCCTACCATGAATCTGTATCTTTCTTCTACATGGGCAGGTTGGGTCAGCGATGAAAGAATATTGGGTGATCTTGCTTCCATTTCTTCTTCTACCTCCAAGGAAGAGGCAGTTAAGGTATGGGAGGAACTTCAGAAGTATATGTATGAAACCAGTGTACCTGTTGTAAAATTCGGTACCAGTAAGTGTTTCATGGTTTCCTCCAGTAAAGTAGAAGGTATCGAGGCATTTGAACACATTATTTACACCAATGCGAAGGTGGAAAAATAAGCGGAAGCTGTCAGAGTAATCCTGATTTATGGGGATGTGTGTATCTGCGTGCATCCCCATAAATACTTTGATTTTCTATTCCCGGAAACAAAAATGTGGGAAGCAAGGGCATAATTTTATCAGGAAGGCAGGAGTTGCACATGAAGAAGTATATTGTCAAAAGGTTGTTTGCCCTGATACCTTCTATGCTTGTGGTATCAGTCATTATATTTATGATTATCCATTTGACTCCCGGCGACCCGGCCGCAGTTATGTTGGGAGATCAGGCGGATCAGGCAGCAATCGAAGCACTCAGGGAGGCATTGGGATTAAATCTTCCTCTCCCGGTGCAGTATTTCAGATGGCTTGGAAAAGTATTGCAGGGAGATTTGGGAAATTCCCTTTACAGTAGCGAGAGCATGCTCAGTATATTGAAAAGCCATTTGGCACCTACCTTTTCTTTGACTATTTATGCTCTGCTCATTGCGGTTTTTGTAGCAGTTCCCCTTGGCATTGTAGCAGCAAGAAAGAGAGGGACGGCTGCAGATCAGACGATTTCTATTTTATCTATGATTGGCATTTCACTACCCAGCTTTTTATTGGGACTTTTACTGATGCTTTTATTTGCGGTTAAGCTGAGATGGTTTCCGGTAGCGGGTTATAAGCCTGTGGCGGAGGCGGGGATGTTCACACATTTGAAATATCTTACTATGCCTGCTATTGCGCTGGGCTTCATGGAAGCAGGCTTAATTCTTCGCATGACGCGTTCCTCCATGCTGGAGGTTTTGAATAGTGACTATATCAGAATGGCAAAGGCGAAGGGTGAAAAGAACTGGGCAATCACAATGAAGCATGCATTGAAGAATGCGCTGATTCCTATTGTGACAGCGATAGGACAAACATTTATGGGGCTTATGTCGGGAGCAACGGTTGTTGAATCCATTTTCAATATTCCCGGCATTGGAAAACTGATTATCACTGCTGTACAGCAAAGAGATTACGAAGTTGTTCAGGCAGTCGTTTTATTTATTTCCGTAATTAACATATTGATATGTCTGGTGGTTGACTTAATTTATGCTGCGATAGATCCAAGGGTACGCTTGGAGAAGTAGGAGGAAGTATAAATGAATGAAAACATCACAAATGAATCAACATCAGAGGAGTTGGCTCAGGTTTGCAAAAGATTGCAGGAAGAACAACGAAAACTCCAGAAAAGAAAATTATTAAGGAATAAACTGGCCATGATAGGCGGCATTGTTACCATAATGATGATACTGATTGCGATTTTTGCACCAGTGCTTACGCCTTACGGGCCTTTCGATATGGAAGTGAAAGAGCGTCTGAAAGCGCCCAGCATGCTGCATATATTCGGAACGGATTCTTTTGGGCGGGACGTCTATACAAGAGTTATCTACGGAACGCGGGTTTCCATGTCAATCGGTGCTGCAGTTGCTCTCGGAGCAATGGCTGTTGGTATGGTTGTGGGACTGCTTGCCAGCTATTACAAGCTTCTTGACAGCATTTTGATGCGAGTTTGTGACGGCCTCAGTGCCATTCCTTCTTCCTTGCTTGCTATTGCATTTATGGCAGCATTGGGATCAAGTGAAAGGAATGTCATTATCAGTCTGGTGGCTGTAAGTTTTCCGGGAGTTGCCAGAATTGCGAGAGCGTCGGCAATGGTTATAAAGGAACAGACCTATGTGGAAGCGATGAAGGCTTCCGGGGCAGGAACGGGACGAATTCTTTTTTTACATATAGCACCGAATATCCTTTCTCCGGTGATTGTACAGGTTTCTTATGTTTTTGCTTCGGCGATTATTACGGAAGCAGCTCTCAGCTTCCTGGGGGTAGGTGTTCCGGCACCAAATCCCAGTTGGGGAAATATTCTAAATGAGGGTAAGGATGTCATCTACAATGCCTGGTGGATGATAATCTTTCCGGGAGTGTTTACCGCATTGGCTGTTCTTGGATTGAACGTTTTTGGCGATGGATTAAGAGATTATTTTGACCCTCATACAAATTAAAACGATATGTGCACCTCGACGAAGGAAGGGCATCGCAGAAAAGGGGTTTAGTTATGAGCAGGATACTGGAAGTAAAGAATTTGAGTACCTCTTTCAGGACAGAGAGAGGGGTGATGAAAGCAATCGACGGAGTTTCTTTTGAGGTAAATGAGGGAGAAATTCTTGGTGTAGTCGGCGAATCGGGTTGCGGAAAGAGTGTGACCTCACAGTCCATTATGCGGCTGTACGATGAAAAATACCAGGCAATCTATTCCGGGCAGATTCTTTTTGGCGGCAAGAATATTTTGGAAACGCCAGAAAAGGAAATGCAGTCGGTAAGAGGAAATGATGTGGCAATGGTTTTTCAGGATGCCCTGAGTGCGCTGAATCCTGTTTTTACTGTGGGACATCAGATTATGGATACTCTCAAAATTCATCAGGGGATGAAAAAGAAGGAGGCCAGAGCAAAGGCAGTTGAGATGCTTCGGCTGGTCGGAATTCCTGATCCGGAAAAGCGGGTAGACCAGTATCCGCATGAATTATCGGGTGGTATGCGTCAGAGAGTGATGATAGCGATTGCATTATGCTGCCAGCCAAGACTTCTGATTGCAGATGAGCCTACTACGGCACTGGATGTTACGATTCAGGCGCAGATTATGGAGTTGATTTTGGAACTGAACCGCAAAATGAATATGGGGGTTATGCTGATTACGCATGACCTTTCTGTTGTGGCGGAGGTTTGCAACAGGGTAATTGTCATGTATCTCGGACAGGTTGTGGAGGAAGCGGACGTAAATACAATTTTCGACAATCCGATGCATCCTTATACCATAGGATTGATGAAATCAATTCCGAAGATTACCGGTGCAAGGGAAGAAAGATTATATCAGATAAAGGGAACGGTTCCGCTCCTGAACCAGATTCCAAACGGATGCCGCTTTGCACCGAGATGTCCTTATGCCACAGAACGTTGCCGCGCGGAGATGCCGGAACTCCAAAAGGTGGCGGAGGGACATGCTGTTCGTTGCTTCCGTGGGAACCCGGAAGTGTAATCAAGAGAATAAATCAGGGAAAGGACAGACTGTTATGGCGGAAGGAAAAGAGATTATCCTCAAGGCACAGGGTGTAAAAACCTATTTTCCGATAAAAGGAACTATGGGAAAGGTTGTCAATAACGTAAAAGCAGTTGATGATGTGTCACTTGATCTGTATCGATGCGAAACATACGGCCTGGTGGGTGAAACCGGCTGCGGAAAGAGTACCCTGGGAAGAACCTTAATCAATCTTTTGCAGGCGACGGAAGGCAGCATCGAGGTCGAAGGAAAAGACCTGACAAAGCTGAACAGGAAAGAAATGCGTGATATGAGAAAACGGGTTCAGATGGTTTTTCAGGACCCTTACACCTCACTTGATCCCAGAATGCGCGTGGGCGATATTTTAGTTGAGGTTTTAAAAATACAGGGAGTCGGTAATAAGAAAGAGCGCCAGGATATGGTGATGGATATTCTGGGAAAGGTCGGTTTAAGACCGGAGCAGTATTATCGTTTCCCACATGAATTCTCAGGAGGACAAAGACAGAGAGTTGGTCTGGCGAGAGCCTTTATCCTGAATCCGGATCTTGTCATCTGCGACGAGCCTGTTTCGGCGCTGGATGTATCTGTGCAGGCACAGATAATCAATCTATTGCAGGATTTACAGAGTGAGCGGAAGATGACGTATCTGTTTATTTCTCATGATATGAGCGTTATCCGGTATGTTTCTGACAGAGTAGGGGTAATGTATCTTGGGCATTTGGTGGAGGAAGCGGCAACGGATGATTTGTTCTCTCTGCCAATGCATCCTTATACGCAGGTGTTGATGTCGGCGGTTCCCAGTGCGGATCCGCATACCAAAAAAAGCAGAATCAAACTGGAGGGAGACCTGCCCTCTCCGATTAACCCGCCCTCGGGCTGTGTGTTCCATACGAGGTGTCCCTATGCGATGGATATCTGTGCGGAAAAATGTCCCATGATGAAGGAAAATATGCCGGGACACAGGGTGGCATGTCATTTATACGACCAGAAATAAGAATGCCGGGAAGCGACAGAAATGAGGAGGAAGTATGAAAGTTTTAGTAGCGGCTCACAGAAAAGATGAGACAGTTTTTTTTGAGAAAGTAAATGAAAAATATCATTATGAATTGACTTTTCAGGAGGAACAACTGACACAGGACAATTTGGAGAATGCAAAAGGGTATCAGGCAGTTTGTATTAATGCCGGTTGCCATGTGACGGAGGAAATTGCATGCAGATTAAAAGAGATGGGTGTGGAGTATATTCTGACCAGAGCGGCAGGAAAAGACCATCTCGATATCAGGGCAATTAAAGAGGCCGGATTAAAATCGGCAAATGTACCGGCTTATTCCCCTTCTGCTATCTCGGAGCATACAGTACTTCTGATTTTGGCTGTTTTGCGGAAACTGAAAAAACAGTTAAAGACCATTGAAGACCAGTATTTCTTTATTACCGGTCTGCGGGGAAGGGAACTGCGCAGTATGACCGTCGGTGTTGTCGGGGCAGGGCGAATTGGTTCCAAAACCATTCAGAATCTGACCGGTTTTGGGTGTAAAATTCTTGCCTGCGATAAGTACCATAATCCGTATGTGGAGTCTGTAGCGGAATATGTTTCATTTCAGGACATTCTTGAAAAATCTGATATCGTTGTGTTACATTGCCCCATGATTCAGGAGAATTATCATTTGATTAATGAAGAAACGATTAAAAAAATGAAAGAAGGAGCAATTCTGGTAAATACTGCCCGGGGTGGAATTGTTGATACGGAAGCGGTATATAAGGCTTTGGTTTCAGGCAGGCTGGGGGCTTTTGCCATGGATGTCTATGAATATGAGGGCAATACCCAGAGAAAGGACTATCGGGGAAAGGAACTGGATGACGAACTGCTGAAAAACCTTCTGGCAATGGACAATGTTATTTTCACGTCTCATACAGCCTTTTATACAGATGAAGCCATTGAAAATATCATAGATACTTCTCTGAAAAATCTATATGAGTGGGAAACAACGGGAAGTTGTGCCAATGAAACATTGGAATGACAAAATACAGCACGGAAAAGAGGAAGAATATGCTGGATTACAAGATTGTAAACGCAAAAATTGTAGATGGTACGGGCAAAGATGCTTATGAAGGGTGTGTGGGTATTCAGGATGGAAAGATTGTGATGGAACCGAAGCAGGAGGCAGAGAATCTGCTCGATGCTGCCGGACTTTATTTATGCCCCGGATTTATTGACAGTCATTCTCACACAGATCGGTATATTGGAACAAACCCGGAGATTATAAGCCTCTGCAAGATTTCTCAGGGAATTACCACGGAGGTTGCCGGACAGTGTGGGTCTTCCCAATTTCCCGTCCCGGAACAGAGAAAAGTGGAAATGATTGGTTATTTTAAGGAGGATGGTGCAAATCCTGAGCAGATTGCTGCAATTGATGAGTATCGGGATTTTTCCGCTTTCCTGAAGTTTGTTGAGAAGCAGAAACTGGTGGGAAATTTCGCCTTCCTTCAGGGACACAGCACCCTGAGAATGGCCGTGATGGGGTATGATGACAGGAGGCCTACTGATTCGGAATTAGAGCAGATGAAGGACCTTCTGCGACAGGCCATGGAAGCCGGCTGCATGGGACTTTCAACCGGATTGATTTATGTCCCCGGCGTATATGCGGATACGGAGGAGATTATTGAACTCTGTAAGGTAATTAAGCCTTATGGTGGTATATATGCAACGCACATGAGGAGCGAGTCGGATCATATCGTAGAAGCGGTGAAGGAGGCAATTCGGATTGCGAAGGAAGCAGATGTTCCGCTAGTGATTTCCCATCATAAAGTCTGCGGGGTCAGAAACTGGGGGGCATCCAAAGAAACTTTGAGACTGGTGGAGGAAGCTATCGGAGAAGGGGTCAGGATTACTTTGGATCAGTATCCTTACATTGCATCTTCCACAGGGCTTTGTCAGTGTCTGCATCCGAAGTATTTTACGAAAGGTAATGCGGAAGCCGCTAAGCTGATGAAGGATCCTGAGGTTCGCAAACAGATGGTAAAAGAAATGACGGAGGTGCCCTGCTCTTATAACTGTTCTTATCAGAACGCAGGTGGGTTTGAGGGAATTATGATTCTCTCCAGTCCGGCGACGCCGGATGCGGAAGGACTTCGACTGAGCGAATATGCGGAAAAACTGGGAAAGGATGCCTTTGAAGTGTTTTTCGACATTATGATGGAGAATGACTGCAATATTAAGTGCGCCTTGTTCTGTATGGATGAAAATGAACTGGATGAAATTTATCTGAATGAAAATACGGTTGTGGGAACGGACGGATTGAACGGTTCAAATGAAGGAACAACGCATCCAAGAGCTTTTGGCAGCTTTGTACGGGCGATTTCTTATTTTTCCAAACAGAAAGGACTTGTGACCTTTGAAGAAGCAATCCGAAAAGAAACCTCGCTGACAGCGGAGCGGTGGGGCTTAAAAAACAAAGGCGTCATCGCGGAGGGGATGGATGCGGACCTGGTACTGATTGATTATGATAAGCTCGAAGATAAGGCAGATTTCGTACATCCGAGAACGCTGTGTGAGGGTATTGAAAAGGTGTTTGTAGGCGGTAAACTGGCTTATGCTGATAAGAAATTAACAGGGGTTTACGCAGGTAAAGCTGTTCTGCGGGGAAATCTCTGATATTAGAGAAAGGGCGAGGATACGATTATGTATGAATTGAATGATAATTTTTTCAAATTTCCCGGCGGATATCTGTTTACCATGGTGCGTGAAAAAAAGGCTAAATATGAGCAGGAGCATCCTGAAAAGGATGTCATTTCTCTTGGAGTGGGAGATGTGACTCAGCCCCTGGCACCGGTGGTTGTAGAAGCCATGCAGAAGGCGGTAGCGGAACTTGGTGTCAAGGAGACCTTCAGAGGATATGGTTCCAGTATCGGCTATGAGTTTCTGAGGAAGAAGATTCAGGAGTGGGATTTTGAGCGGTATGGTGCGAAGGTTGAATTAGATGAGATTTTTATCAATGATGGTGCAAAGAGCGATGTTGGAAATATTATTGAACTGTTTTCCAATAACAATTATCTTGCTATTTGTGAGCCCACATATCCTGCATATGTGGATACCAACGTGATTGCGGGAAGAGCAGGTACATATGACAGTGCGACGAATCGCTGGAGTAATATCTTATATATGGCCTGTACGGAGGAAAATGGCTTTTTGCCTCAAATTCCTGAGAAAACGGAGAAGACACCTGCTCTGATATATCTCTGTTTTCCAAACAATCCCACAGGTGCCATGATAACAAAAGAGGAGCTTCAAAAGTGGGTTGATTATGCCAGAGAAAACCAGGCGATTATTCTTTATGACGCTGCATATGTGGCCTTTATCGAGACACCGGGTGCACCGCATACAATTTATGAGTGCGAGGGAGCACGGAAATGCGCGATTGAAATGAGAAGTTACTCTAAGACGGCGGGGTTTACCGGGCAGCGTCTCGGTTATACGGTGGTTCCCAAGGAAATCCAGAATGAGAAGGGAAATCTGAATAAAATGTGGAACCGCAGGCAGGGAACGAAGTACAATGGTGCACCCTATATTATCCAGCGTGGTGCAGAAGCAATATACTCTGTGGAGGGAGAAAAGCAGATTAAGGAGCAGATTGCATATTATAAGCGCAACACAAAGCTGATAAGGGATGAACTGGCTAAGATGGGATATACGGCATACGGCGGCGTGGATGCGCCCTATGTTTGGATGAAAACACCTGAGGGAATGACTTCATGGGAATTCTTTGATTATCTTCTGGAAAATGCAAATATTATCGGTACACCCGGATCAGGATTCGGACCGAGTGGAGAAGGCTTTTTCAGATTGACAGGTTTCGGAAGCTACGAAAGTACAATAGAGGCGCTGAATCGGTTTCACAGACTGTAGCAGAAAATAGAAAGAAAGCCGGGTCGAAGCAATGAATGTGGATGAAAAAAGATGTTCGGTTGAAATCAATGTGACACAGTTTTTGAAAAATTATGAATTGGTAAAGGGATGTCTTCCAAGAGGATGCAGGTTAATGGCAGTTTTGAAGGGCAATGCCTATGGACATGGAGCCCCGAGACTGGCAAAGACACTGGAAAAATATGAAGGAGACTGGATTGCGGTTGCAAGCCTTGGCGAAGCCCTGCGGATTCGGGAGACCGGGGTAAAAAAAGAGATTCTGATTTTGGGATATACGGCACCGGAGGATGCTGCTTTGCTTGCCGAAAATGGCATTACCCAGACGCTGATTTCCTACGAATACGCGCTTTCACTGGTGAAAGAGGCAGAAAAGCAGGGCAAAACGGTGAAATGTCATCTGGCAGTGGATACGGGAATGAGCAGGATCGGGCTTCTGGCATATGGGGAAGCCCATGATAAAAGTCTGGAGGAAGCAAAGAAACTGTACCGAAATCCTTTTCTGCAGGTTGGTGGTATTTTTACTCATTTCTCCAGTGCATATGGAATGACAGAGGAAGATCGGAATTATACCGAACTGCAATATAACCGTTTCTTTCAATTCTGCGAAGAACTGAAGGCAGATGGAATCGATGTGGGACTCAGACATTGCAATAATTCTCCATCCATCATCAATTACCCGGAGTATGCTTTGGATATGTGCAGAGGGGGAACGCTGCTGTTTGGCTTTCTGGACAAAAGTGAGATGAAAAGACCTGTGGATTTACAGATAGTTATGAAATTTAAGGCGATTGTTTCCATGGTGAAGGAATTGGAACCCGGTGCAGGAATCTCCTACAGCAGAACCTATGTGACGGAGAGAAAAATGAAAATTGCCGTGTTGAGTCTCGGTTGGTATGACGGTTATCCAAGGCAACTGGGAAATAGGGGTATTGTTCTGATAAGAGGAAAAAGATATCCCATCGTAGGGCGTGTTTGTATGGACCTGTGCATGGCAGACATTACAGGCAGTGATGATATCGAACCGGGTGATGAGGTGGTATTGCTGGGTAAACAGGGCGATGATGAAATCAAAGTCATTGAGTTGTACAAGCCTCTGGGCGTAGGCCCCGGAAGTATTGGCGGTGGAATCAGTGAAAGAGTTCCGAGAATTTATGTAGAAGAATAAAGGTTGGGGATGCGTCATGTATTCAGAATTATTTCAGCTTATGGGAATGATGTTTTTGATGATGGGAGCAGGCTTCTTTTTGAAAAAAGGGAAGCTGATTTCTGATGCAGGGAAAAAGGGCATTGTCAATCTGATATTATATGTGGTGCTGCCCTGCAATATTGTAAATGCCTTTTCCATGAAACTGGAGGAGAATTTCTGGGTTGGCTTTTCCCAGGCTCTCATTGTGGCAACAGCGATTCAGGTACTTTGTATGATTTTGGCAAAGACATTGTATAATCGGATGCCAAAAGGTGAAAAGCAGGTTTTTCAATACGCTACAGTCTGCTCCAATGCAGGTTTTATGGGGAATCCGCTTGCACAGGGAGTTTTTGGCGATTTGGGACTTTTGTATGCTTCTGTGTTTTTAATTCCGCAGAGAATCGTTATGTGGACAGCGGGCGTTTCCTATTTTACAGAAAATGGAGATAAAAAGACAGCAGTGAAAAAGGTTTTGGTGCATCCCTGCATGATAGCGGTGTATATCGGAATGGTTATTATGGTCTTTCAATTGAAGCTGCCGGACGTTTTAAGCAATACCGTGAAATCCTTCAGCAGCTGCTGTACGGCAATGACAATGCTGTATATCGGAACCGTTCTTGCGGATGTGAAGTTCAGGGAATTATGCTCTAAAAAACAAGTTTATTTTATGCTAATCCGCTTGATTCTGATTCCGACAGTCGTTTTTGCAGCGTGTCTGCTTGCACATGTGGATACTTTGGTGATGGGGGTCTGCGTGCTACTTACTGCAACACCTGCCGGCAGTACGACATCTATTTTAGCCAGTAAATATGGAGCAGATGAGGAAGCGGCGGCAAAGTGTGTTGTGTTTACGACAGCACTGTCCGTGATAACAATTCCCATATGGAGTGCTATTTTGATAAATTGTCTGTAGCCAGCGTGGCGATAACCGTCTCCAGTACTTCAAAATAATTTTCAAAGGTCTTTTTACAGCAGCCGGGATTGTCGATGACGATTCCGGCGCTTTTTAATCCAATGAGAGAAAAGCCCATTGCCATGCGGTGATCGTCATAGGTTTCCACCAGAGAGGCCTTTGGCGTGCCGGGATGGATGGTGATGCTGCTTTCACCCTCTTCACAGCGGATGCCCATTTTCCGAAGCTCTGTTATGATGGCTGAGATACGGTCGCTCTCCTGAAAACGGATGTGTCCGATGCCGTGAATGGTGGTAGGGCTGTCTGCAAAAGGTGCGATAGCCGCCAGAGTGATTGACTGGTCGGAGCAGGATGACATATCGACAGTAACGCCATGGAAGGTGCCGGAGGCGGGAGGCTCTGCCAGAATACCATTTGTCGTCTCGGTTACTTTGCAGCCCATCTCTTCCAGAATCCGCAGAAACGCCACATCGCCCTGAAGAGAATCGAAGTGTACATTTTCGACCAGGACAGGTATGCCGAGCAGAGGGCTCATGGCATAGAAATAGCAGGCGGCGGATACATCCGGTTCCACAGAATAATCCAAAGCCTGATAGTGTTGCCCGGCGTTTACCCGGTAGGCATAAGGCCTTGCGCTGTTTTCACAGCAGGAACAGGAGTGGTTTTCCGCGCCGCCGTTGCAGTAGAACAGAGGCGTGGAGTGTACTCCGAACTGCTCCATCATTTTCAGAGTCATTTCGATGTAAGCCATGCCGTGGGTTCCCTCAATAGAAGTAGTAAAGTCCTTTCCGGCGAGGCAGGAGGCAATCAGCAGGGCACTTAAGAATTGGCTGCTGCTGTCAATATTGATGGAGATGCTGTCCTTCTGGAAACCGTGCCCATGCAGGGTAAAGGGGAAATATCCCGGTGTGCAGCCTTGGGAATAGGAAACCTCGCAACCCAGCTCCTGCAGGGAATTAAGAAGAGGTGCCATGGGGCGTCTGCGCATCTGCTCAGAGGCATCCATGCGGTATGTCCCGTGTGACAGACCGAGATAAGCGGTCAGGAATCTTGCTGCAGTACCTGCACTGCCCACATAAAGGTCTGCCTCGGCGAGGGGAACTTTGCCACCGAGTCCCTTTACAGTAATTTTCTTTTCCTGCTCGTCCACCGTGGTCTCAAAACCCAAATCCTGAATGCACTTTAAGAAATGCCGGGAGTCATCAGAGAACAGCACACCTCTTAAGGTAGAGATGCCATCTGCCAGAGTGGCCAGCAAAAGCGCCCGGTTAGTGATACTTTTGGAGCCGGAGACGGATACTGTAAGCGGGGAGGAAGAGGAAAAGGCCTCCCGTTTAATCTCTTCATATATATAAGGTACAGCAAATTGTTTTTTGTCTGACATGGCGATGAATCCTTTCTGAATTATGTTCAGTATACGTTACGCGATGGAATGTTGTCAACGCAGATAAAATTTTTTAAAAACCTACTTGACAAATAGGAATTCAAGGAGTAAGATACAATTCATAATAATCCTAGTGAGATAGTGGGAAAAGAAAAAAATAAGCACAGAGTGCGGAAAAGAGGTAAGAAGATGGGAAAGGTTTATACGAGCGCAACGGAACTGATTGGTCATACACCATTGTTACAGGTAGATAACTATGCAAAAGAGCAGGGCGTGACAGATGCTACTCTGCTGGCAAAGCTGGAGTACTTTAATCCGGCGGGAAGTGTAAAGGACAGAATTGCATTGTCCATGGTGGAGGATGCGGAGAAGAAGGGTATCCTAAAGCCCGGCGCAACCATTATCGAGCCCACTTCCGGAAATACCGGTATCGGGCTTGCCAGTGTTGCGGCGGCGAAAGGCTATCGCACTATTCTGACTCTTCCCGAGACCATGAGTGTAGAGAGAAGAAACCTGCTGAAGGCATATGGTGCAGAGCTTGTGCTGACAGAAGGCGCAAAGGGCATGAAGGGAGCAATCGCAAAGGCAGAGGAGCTGCAGAAGGAAATCCCCGGAGCGGTTATCCTGGGACAGTTCGATAATCCTGCAAACCCTGCGGCACATGCAGCAACCACAGGTCCTGAAATCTGGGAGGATACCGACGGAAAGGTGGATATCTTTGTGGCAGGCGTAGGCACCGGCGGAACTGTGACCGGCATCGGCGAATTTTTGAAATCCAAGAATCCCAATGTTAAGGTTGTTGCCGTGGAGCCTGCCGACTCGCCTGTTCTTTCCGGCGGAAAGCCCGGCCCTCATAAGCTGCAGGGTATCGGTGCAGGCTTTGTGCCTTCCATTTTGAATACACAGGTTTACGATGAGATTATTACTGTTACCACGGACGAGGCATTTTCTTCCGGCAGGCTGATTGCTCATAAGGAAGGCATTCTGGTGGGCATTACCTCCGGTGCAGCTTTGTATGCGGCAACAGTCCTTGCAAAGCGGCCCGAAAACAAGGGTAAGACAATTGTGGCACTGCTTCCCGATTCCGGAGACAGATACCTCTCCACCCCTATGTTTACGGAAGGCTAAAAAGCCGTTGATGAATGGTCGGGTTTGTGGTACACTGGAATCCATATTGATGTAGTAGGAGTTCTGTGAGAAAGGTGTAAATGTATGGAACCGATTATTCAAATACAAAATGTGACAAAAACATTTACCGGAAAGGACAATCAGGTAGAGGCACTGAAAGGAATCAGCCTGGATATTGAAAAAGGTGATATTTACGGTATCATCGGCATGAGCGGTGCCGGAAAATCCACTCTGGTGCGCTGCCTGAACTTTCTGGAGAAGCCCACGACGGGCACTGTGCTCATTGAAAATAAAGACTTATCCACCATGTCCGAGAAGGAGCTTCGTCAGACCAGAACGGAGATTGCCATGATTTTCCAGCATTTTAACCTGCTGATGCAGAGGAATGTACTGGATAATGTATGCTTCCCCATGGAAATTGTCGGTGTCAAGAAGGCAGATGCCAGGAAGCGGGCTATGGAGCTCCTGGAAATTGTGGGATTATCGGAGAAAGCGAAAAGCTATCCTGCACAGCTGTCCGGTGGTCAGAAGCAGAGAGTTGCCATTGCCAGAGCATTGGCAAACAATCCAAAGATTCTGCTTTGCGATGAGGCGACCAGCGCTCTTGACCCTACCACCACAAAATCTATTTTACAGCTGTTGCAGCAGATTAACAGAGATTACGGCATCACGATTGTCATTATCACCCATGAGATGGCAGTGGTGCAGGAAATCTGTTCCCATGTGGCGATTATTGATAACGGAGAACTGGCAGAATACGGCACGGTGGAGGAAGTATTTACCTCACCGAAAACGGCAGCGGCGAAGAAACTGGTATTTATGGTGAACCCCCAGGCCGGCGAGATGCAGAGCAAGCGTTGTATCCGTATTGTGTTTTCGGAGAATTCTTCCTTTGAACCTGTGATTGCCAATATGGTGCTGGAATGCAAGGCACCCGTGAATATCCTGCTGGCGGATACTAAGGATATTGGCGGTATCGCGCACGGACAGATGATTCTGCAGCTGCCGGAGGACGAGGCTTCTGCCGCAAAGATGATTCATTATCTGCGGGAGAGAAAGCTGACAGTAGAGGAGGTGGATTCCTATGTGGGATAGCACGGTTGTGTATATGATAGCAGAGGGAACACTTGTAACCCTGTATATGACTTTGGTCTCTACGGTAGTAGCTTACCTTATTGGACTTCCGATGGGAATTGTGCTGGTGGTTACAGCAAAGGAAGGTTTGAGACCCAACAAGGTGGTGTATAAGGTTCTGGATTTTATTGTGAACATTGTACGAAGTGTGCCTTTTCTGATTTTATTGATGTTGGTGATACCCTTTACACGTTGGATTGTAGGAAAGGCCTACGGCCCTGCGGCGACGATTGTTCCGTTGGTGCTGGCTGCGGCTCCTTTCATTGCCAGAATGGTGGAGTCCTCTCTGCTGGAGGTGGACAAGGGTGTCATTGAAGCGGCGCAGAGTATGGGAGCCGGCCTCTGGACAATCATCTGGAAGGTGATGCTGGGAGAGGCGAGAACGTCCCTGATTGTGGGAGCAACCATCGTGCTGGGCACGGTGCTTGGATATTCCGCTATGGCAGGTGTCGTAGGCGGAGGCGGGCTGGGTGACATTGCCATCCGGTACGGATATTATCGCTATCAGGCGGACGTTATGTGGGTGACCGTGATACTGCTTGTCATTCTGGTACAGGTGATGCAGTTTACGGGTACGAAGCTTTCAAAGAAGCTGGATAAGAGAACCAGATAATTTACGGTACGGACAGCTTTTGCTGTTTTGTATAGAGAAGGCGCGAAAAGCGCAGAGCGAGGAGGAAACATTATGAAAAGAAAATTATTTGCACTCATTGGAGTGGCAACCTTAAGCGCGTCCCTGCTGACCGGCTGCGGCAGCAAGGCGGATGACAAGACCATCAAGGTAGCAGCAACCGCAGTGCCTCATGCAGAGATTCTGGAGCAGGCAAAGCCCATTCTGGCTGAGCAGGGCTATACTCTGGAGGTTCAGGTGTTTGAGGATTATGTACAGCCCAACGAGGTAGTTGAATCCGGTGATTTTGATGCAAACTATTTCCAGCACATTCCTTATCTGGAGAGCTTTAATGAGGAGAAGGGAACCCATCTGGTAAATGCAGGTGGAATTCACTATGAGCCTTTCGGACTTTATCCCGGTAAGGAAACCGACCTTGCAAATATTGAGAACGCAACCATTGCAGTTCCCAACGATACCACAAATGAAGCACGTGCGCTGCTTCTGTTACAGGATAACGGTTACTTGACCCTGAAGGAGGGTGTAGGTCTTACCGCTACCAAGAATGATATTGTCGACAACCCTTACAACATTGAGTTGGTTGAATTGGAGGCAGCGCAGATTCCCAGAACTCTCCCCGATGTTTCCTTTGGTATTCTGAACGGAAACTACGCAATGGAGGCAGGCTATACGGTGGCAGAGGATGCACTGCTTTACGAGAGCGCAGATTCTGATGCAGCAGCTACTTATGTGAATGTGATTGCTGTGAAGGAAGGCAATGAGAATTCCGAAAAGATTAAAGCACTGGTTGATGTATTGAAGTCAGATGCAATCAAGGAATATATCAACAGTACCTACAACGGTGGTGTAATTCCTTATAAGTAAAAGGTGGAAAGAGGTAAGCCATGAAAATCTCTACGAAAGGCAGATATGCCGTGCGGGTCATGCTTGACCTGGCACTCAATAATACGGGTGAGTGTATTAAGGTGAAGGATATTGCCAGCAGACAAGGTATTTCTGAGAAATATCTGGAGCAGATTATTGCAGTTCTGAACAAGGCCGGATATGTCAACAGTGTCCGTGGTGCGCAGGGCGGTTATCGAATTGCCAGGGATCCGAAGGAATATACGGTTGGTATGATACTACGTCTGACCGAAGGCTCCATGGCGCCCGTGGCCTGCCTGGACGAGGGAGCACCGGAATGTGAGCGCTGCGATACCTGTGAGACGCTGGAAGTCTGGAAGGAACTCAATGAGGCAATCAACCGGGTGATTGACGGCGTGACGATAGCTGACCTGGTAGAAAAGCGAAAGCGGCGAAACGAAAATCTGGATTACAGCATATAAAGCCAAGTGTGAATGCCCTTCCTGATAACAGGAGGGGCATTTTTCATGCACCGGAAGGTGTGTGCATTCATTGGAAAAAGCTTTACTTTGCCGGAAAAAACGAGTATACTTGTGCGTAATTCACATTAAAGAGGGTGAGAAGTGAATGAGAAAACTGGAAAAAAACGAAAAGCTGCTGCTGGCCGGACAGTGGACTTCCCACATTGGCAACATCATCTTTGACTATGCCAACAGTGTTACGATTGTCAGCGCCTATGCCAAAACAGCCATTGTACTGGCAGTTTACCAAAGCTCAGAGACCTTAATCAGCATTTTTTTCAACCTGATTGGCGGTGTCATGGCAGACGGAAACAGCAAGAAGCGCATTGTCATTATCACGGATCTTTTGAGCGCACTGGTATGCTTTGTACTCAGCTTCTTTGTAGAATCTGCGTTTGTGGCGGCAGTCATCGTGCTTGCGAATATCCTTCTGGCAGTCATTTATGCTTTTAATTCTCCTACCTATAAATCCATTATCCGTGAGATGATTCAAAAGGACAGGATTGGCTTTTACAATTCCATTGCAAACGGAGGTTCCGAGGTGATTAAAATTGCCGGTCCTGCTGTCGGACTGGCGATGGTAAATCTTGTGGGTGTAAGAGGGGCACTTCTGATTGATGCGGCAACCTTTTTGATTTCGGCCGTCTGTGAGGCAGGACTGGTGGCTCTGGAGCAGGGGGAAATGAAGAAAAATGAGAAAAGTCATATTTTGTCAGATATGGCAGAGGGCTTCCGGTATCTTTTCAGAGAAAAAAAGATTCTTGCACTGGTGATTTTGGCTGCGTTGGTGAATTTCTTCCTGGCGGGCTATAATTTGCTGATACCCTATACGGATGTGATGTTTCAGGGCGTTTTTACCGGCTTTTACAGTAAGGTTCTCATTATGGAAGCGGCGGGTGGACTGGCAGGTTCGCTGATTAGCTCCAAAATGGGTGCAAAGTCGGAGGAAAATACTACAGCAATGATTTTGTTTCTTGGAGGAACGGGAGTATCTCTTTTACTTGTGCCGCTTGCAGGGCTTTCGGGAAATATAATATGCTGTCTGATACCTTTTTTACTGTTTGGCACTGCACTGACTATCTTCAATATTCGATTTATGTCCTTTGTTCAGGTTCAGGTGCACCAGAATTATCTCGGACGGGTGTTCAGCATTATTTTTACAGTGGCAGTGCTGTTCATGCCGGTGGGCTCCTTTGTATTTTCCGGCCTGAGCAAGACGGATTCCTTAAGCAGCTTTTTGCCGGTAGGTATCGGCATTATTCTTCTGGCACTGGCCGGACTGCTTGTGCTTTCTCCGAAAAGATTTCAAAAATAAAGAATAGCATCGTAATGTCGACGCTATTCTCCTCTGTATTCACACAATACATTTTCCATATGCAGAGTGTCCAACAGTTCCCTTCCGCCGGGAACGCGGCGGTAGAGCTGAATGGTGCCGATACCGGTGCCGCCGGCCCAGAGAGGAAGACGGGATTTCTGTCCGTCAGGATTCTCATATTGCAGATGAAGCATCTGCTCCTTGGTACAGGAGCCTGAAATTTTGATGACTGCATTTTTGTTTTTTGCAATGACATGCCAGATAAAGCGCTTATTTGTTTCCTTTGTCTCCCACTTACAGCGTGACAGGACAAAGGGCTTAAGACCAAAATTGAAATCCTCCCCGGTGTAGGTCAGCTGAATCATCAGCTTTCGTCTCAGAGGAAGAAATAAAAATCTGGGGCAGCAGCCGTTTAGTGCCAGAACAGAATGGCGTAGCTCGCGTCCGGTGCGTTCACTGAAGAGACTGCCTGAGGCCAGCTGAATCCAGGGACTGTTGAAATTGCGGCCCCAGTGCTTGTCGGAGTATCCGCAGCTGGTATCCGCCTTGACTTCATAGGAGACTCCGTCGAGAATGACAGTCCCTCTGAAAAAGCTTTTGATACCCTCTCCGTGCCAGTAGCTGTCAAGAGCATTCAAGGCCTGAAAAAATGGACTTGCCAGTATACCGGTATGGCAGGAGACAGCCTTATGCACTTCCAAATCCCACTCCATAGTTCCGGCATCGCTCATGAAGCAGCGGTGTCTGGCTTCCTCCGGAGAAACATCAATATAACCGGTAATTCTGTCTTCGCTGTAAAAGCAGTCCTCTATCTGCATCGCAAGAGGGCTGGAGGTGGCTTTCAGAGAGGAAATCGGATAAAAAGCATGGAGCTGTTTTCCGTCCGCACCTTCCGCATTAGGGAAAACTCCCGCCTTTACACAGACGTA
The DNA here is from genome assembly GCA_051877795.1 of Acetatifactor sp. Classification (GTDB taxonomy): domain Bacteria; phylum Bacillota; class Clostridia; order Lachnospirales; family Lachnospiraceae; genus Acetatifactor. Next base: position 4,513 of record JBJEJG010000194.1, on the reverse strand, counting down.
GGAGGGCTTCATGCCTCTTTTTTTATAAAAAGGGTGCTGACCGAGAATAGGCTGTTCTCCGCCCAATCCCGGATTAATCACATAAAACTCTACAAAAAAAGTGCGAGACTCACCTGTATCGGACTGTATCCCCGAGAAAGAGTGCCACCATCTGCAGTAGCCTTTTTTAGCAAGAGAGCCTCTCAGCATATATGCATTTCTCGTCAAATCTGACTGATTCATTCGTATTTCCCACTTCCTGCAGCTGATGCAACAGTATCTGCAACTTCTGCGTGGACAACAATATTTCGTAGTATCTGCATTTATTATAATACTATATCTTGTAAATGACAATAGTGTCGGAAGAATCTTAAGAAAAAAGATGCAAATATGATGCTTGCAAAACTCTGTATCGGAAAGGATAATAAATGTAGGCGGTTTTACAATGGGAGAAATGCGATGAAAAATGGACAGAAGATAAAATGGATAGCGGCAGTTTTACTGGTTTGTAGTTGTGCCGTATTTTCAGGTTTTGGCGCAGTGTCTGAAAAAGTTGAAGAGGAAAGCGGTCGGGAGAAAACTGATTTTGATGCTGTTCCGTACTTTAAGGATGACTACGGATCGGATACTCAGTTGGTGGACGGCTGGCTTTACACCTATTGGAGCAGGAGCCTTTGCCGCTATAACCCGGATACCATGGAGGAGCAGGTACTCTACGAGGCACTGTCTCCACAGGACGGTTGTTTCTGTGTAGAGGACGGCTATGTCTATTTTATTGAGAAACCGACTATTTCCTTTTTGGGGAAAGTGACCGGAACGCTGTATCGTATGAAGTGCGACGGCTCTGAATTGATAAAACTGGTGGCGGAACTTCCCCTGTCGGAGGAGAACAGTTATGGTGCTTATTATCACTACGATTTGATTGTCTATGACGATATTCTGTATCTTTTGCCGGGTCAGGCCGGCACAGAGCAGGCACTGTTCTTCCGGCTGAACGGAGGAGGGCGTCCGCAACAGCTGGAGGCGGAGGAGACTGTTTACGGAAAAGTGGCAGAGCCATATTCGGATGCCTGTTTTTGCTACAGCTATGCTTCATTTCCGTCGCTGCCTTATTGCCTGAAGCATTACGGTTACGGATTTGTGACGGATAGTGAGGAAAATCTTTATTATTATGATGCGGATTCCGGTGTGTCAGAGCAGATTACCGTGTTGAACGAAGCTGGCGGTGAGCGTTTTGGACAGCGCGTTTTGACAAATGATTCCATTGTCTATCGTGACGCTGATTCCATCTGGCATGCTGTGAATTTGGGAGATAACCCGGAGAATAGGACGATTGGAAAGCTGGATTGCTACAGCTTTGATTTTTGGGATGAGAAGGGACTTTATCTGGTTGAAAGGGAAGATGACCACCTGAAGTTACAGCGGCTTGGCTGGGATGGTGAGGAAGAAACGCTGTACTACTGGATTCGCAACAGCAGTCTGAGCACCTCTGTCTATGGGGATTATGTGAGATTGATTTATTCTGATGGGAAATATCTGTACTATGACGGCATGAATGAAGGGGACGGGGTTATCTATAGGATTACGCTGGAGGATGAGGAAAATTCTGCGGAACCGGAGCTGTTTGCCGTATACTATGACAGTCCTGTGAAAGACATCAGCATCCGGGAGACAATTTCTACCACCTATCAGATAGATGAAACAGGAGATTCGGGGAAATTTTCCATGACTACGGTCTATCTGACGGAGGATACGTCCGGTGCAGAGAAAATAAATGTGCAGCTGGAGGATATTTATGCGGCTCAGCAGGAATACATTGAGGAAGTGAAAGGAGAAGTAAGGGACCTGGCTTTTTCGGAGTACAAGGCGGACTGGCGCTGGAGCAGTACTCTGGCTGAAATCAGCTATACCGCTTCCGTTGATTATCTGGATGAAAAATATATCGGCTTCTGCGTGTCCTGGTATCAATATTGGGACGGGGCTGCCCACGGCATTTATGGTGCGACGTATTATGTTTTTGACAGAGAGCTTGGGAAAAAACTGGAGCTTACGGATGTGGTGGACAATACGCCGGAGGATGCCTGCAGGATAATTGCGCCCTACGTGGAAGCTGTGGCAGACTGGGGCACAGAGGAAGCAGGCTGGGAGCGCAGTATTCTGGATGACGGCAGATTTTTCCTGACCGGAGAAGGGGTCGGCATTCACTTCGATGTGTATGAAATTACCTGTTATGCGGCAGGAAGCCAGGATATTATTGTGCCTTACGAAAAGTTTCGAATGAAAAATGCGCCTGACCGGGAAAAGAACGGTTGATAAATCGGAGAAAATATGAGACTGTATTAGGAGAAGAAGGGTCGTTTGCACGGCAGAGCATGGAGGAAGGTATGAGGCAGGAGAATTTCAGCAGGCCGCTTGACTTAAAGCAGATACAGATTACGGATACGTTTTGGAAAAGAGAACAGGAGCTGGTACGGGAGGAAGTGATTCCCTATCAGTGGGAGGCCTTAAATGACAGGATTCCCGATGCAGCGCCCAGCTACTGTATGCGCAATTTTAGGGTAGCAGGACATCTGATGCGGGAAAAACGAGAGCAGGGGGCAGGTTATGTGGCACCCGCTTATACCTTCCGGGGATTTGAAGCACTTCCGGAAGACCCGGGGAACCCGGAGCCGGATAAATTCTATGGGTTTGTGTTCCAGGACAGTGATTTTGCCAAATGGATTGAAGCAGTCGGTTATTCTTTGATGAATCATCCCGACCCGGAACTGGAAAAGACAGCAGATGAAGCCATTGATATTGTCTGTGCGGCTCAGGCAGAAAACGGCTATCTTGACACCTACTATATCATTAATGGTATGGACAGGATTTTTACCAATCTGAGAGATCATCACGAATTGTACTGCTTCGGGCATCTGGTGGAAGGGGCTGTTTCCTATTATCAGGCCACGGGTAAGGATAAGCTGCTCAGGGCAGCAGAGCAGTATGCAGATTTTATTGCATCCAGATTCGGACCGGAGGAGGGCAAGTGCAAAGGCTATCCGGGGCACGAGATTGCAGAGATGGCGCTTGCAAGGCTCTACGAACTGACCGGAGAGAAGCGCTATCTTGATTTGGGACGGTTCTTTCTGGATATGCGCGGAACAAAACCGTATTACTTTGATATAGAGGAAAGGGAACGTGCAGAGCATGAGGGAAGACCTTATAAAGAGCCTGACCCGAACGAAATTCGTTTTGCCTACCATCAGGCCCACCTCCCTGTGAGGGAACAGTCGGAGGCCGTAGGCCATGCGGTCCGCGCCGTTTACCTTTACAGCGGTATGGCAGATGTGGCAAGGCTGACAGGGGATGAAGCTATGCTGGCAGCCTGCGAGCGCCTCTGGAACAGTATTGTAAAGGAAAAGCTGTACATAACCGGCGGCATCGGAGGGACTCATATGGGAGAAGCCTTTTCCTTCCCTTATGATTTGCCCAACGATACGGCTTATTCTGAGACCTGTGCGGCAATCGGGCTTATCTTTTTTGCCAGAAGGATGCTGGAAATTCGGGCAGACAACCGTTACGCGGATGTAATGGAACAGGCGCTGTACAATACGGTGCTGGCGGGTATGGCACTGGACGGAAAGAGCTTTTTCTATGTGAATCCTCTGGAGGTATTCCCTGAGGCTTGTGAAAGAGATGAGCGTAAGCACCATGTAAGGCCAATTCGCCAAAAATGGTTTGGCTGCGCGTGCTGTCCTCCCAATATTGCGCGGCTTATCAGCTCCTTCGGAGCATATGCCTATACTCAGAATGAAACGACGCTGTTTACACATCTCTACGTGGGGAGTACTGTAAGCTGTACTATAAATGGGACTCAGACAGATGTGAGAGTGCAGAGCAATTTCCCCTGGGACGGTGAAGTAAAGGTGCTTATACATACGGAAGATAAAGTACACGGAACGCTTGCCTTCCGCGTGCCGGGCTGGTGTAGAAATATGACATTTTCTTCCTCGGCGAAGGTGGAGAGCAGACAGGAAAAGGGTTACCTTTATCTGACCGGAGAATGGCAGGACGGAGACGAAATTTTATTGAATTTCCCGATGGAGGTGCGCTGTGTCAGCGCTGCATCTGAGGTGCGCGAGGATGTTGGCAGGGTGGCCTTTACAAGAGGGCCTGTCTGCTACTGTATGGAGGAGGCGGATAACGGAAAGAATCTGCACCTTCTGCGGGCAGATATGGAAAGGCTGTATGGAGAAGCCGGTACGTTATCCGGTGCAGTTGTGGAAAAGTCTTTCGAACTGGGGCATGAGATGTGCATTCTCAAGGTTCCCGGAAAGCGACAGAATATACCGGAGAGTGATGACGCGCGGGACAGCCTGTACCGGGATTATGTGCCGCCGGTGGAGACGGATACCACGCTGGTTTTTGTACCGTATTACGCATGGAACAACCGTGGTGCGGGAGAAATGAGCGTCTGGGTGAGAACCTGAAACGGATAGTATGATTTTTTTGCCGGAAAAGGTATAAAAAAAGAGGAATGCAACATACTTGTACA
>JBJEJG010000193.1:0-1644 GCA_051877795.1 Acetatifactor sp. | reverse complement strand
AGGGCACCTCTAAAAACTCGCCAAAAATAAGAAACTGTGGTATAATAAGAACAGCAGGAGGCGATAGAAATGCAAATAGGATTTTGGGATGAAAATGCCCGACTGGAAAAATTAAGCCGATTAGGAGATTCTCTGGAACAACTGAATCAGACAATCAACTGGGATGTTTTTCGTCCCACACTGACTAAGGTGTTCCGGAAAGAACCCAAGGGTGCCGGCGGTCGTCCGCCATATGATTACCTGCTGTTGTTCAAAATTCTGGTATTGCAGAAAATCTACAACCTGAGTGATGACCAGACGGAATACCAGATCAATGATCGTATGAGCTTCATGCGCTTTCTCGGTCTGAGCTTAGAAGACCGTGTGCCGGATGCCAAGACCATCTGGTTATTCCGCGATACACTTACCAAAGCAGATGTCATAAAAGACCTGTTTGCAATCTTCAATCAGCAGCTCGAAGCTGCCCATCTCATCACCCATACAGGAACTATTGTGGATGCTACCTTTGTGGAAGCGCCTCGTCAGCGCAACACCAGAGAAGAGCAGGCAGAGGTTAAGAAAGGAAAAGTCCCGAAAGGATGGCAAGAGCCGGAACAGATCCATAAACTGCGTCAAAAAGATGTAGATGCAACCTGGACCAGAAAAGGCAATCAGACACATTTCGGCTACAAAGATCATGTAAAAGCGGATGCAGACAGCAAGCTGATTACGGATTATACCGTAACTACTGCTTCAACCCATGACAGCCAGCCGATGCCTGATATGATAAATGAAACAGACCGTGTTGTATACGCTGACAGTGCATATTGGGGTAAAGTAGTTGCTGAGGCACTGCCGATAAATGTTGTCAACATGATTCATGAGAGAGCCACCAAGGTACGCCCATTAACGAAAGAACAGCACGAAAATAATCGAAAGAAATCCAAAGTCAGATGCAGAGTAGAGCATGTCTTTGGATTTATGAAAAATTCCATGCACGGTATCACAGTACGCTGCATTGGAATAAAACGCGCTGCCTTTCAGATTGGCTTAACAAATCTGATATACAATCTTTGCCGGTATGCGTTTCTTTGCAGACCGGCTAAAGTTGCTCGATAAGTGCATCTGTTGGGCAGAAAAATCCGACAAAGGCGAGCAAATGGCTTGCATTTTGTTCTTTTTCTGCCTTTTTCTGCCTTTTGACCACTTAGGCTCAAGAATCAAGCTGTTTTTAGAGGTGCCCTTTAATTTAGCGAAGGAATGTACCTTCTGTTTGGCTGTGAGGGGCGCTATGACTGCATGCCGCCGGACAATAGCAGGCTATGCGCAGCCCCTCAGTCGCATTCGCGCCAGCTCCCCGTAACGGTGGAGCCTATGGTGCGCACAGAACCTGATTCTCCTAATCGGGCGCAAAGGTAAAATACCGCCAAACAATAGTCAGCTCTGCTGACGGCTGTCAACGGTGCATGAAACCATCCGCGCAGTCCCTCCATGGGAATGGCGCAGAAAAAATTTATTTCGCACAGAATATTTAAAATTTTGCAATATTTGCCCCTTGACATTTCGGCGCAAAAGGAGTATATTATATTTAGCACTCAAGGATACAGAGTGCTAAACCAAAAAGAAACACTGACAGTGAATGGCAGAGTACGCTAAGAAGGAGGC
>JBJEJG010000192.1:0-1644 GCA_051877795.1 Acetatifactor sp. | reverse complement strand
GGCATATCCGGTGACATCCCGGCATCCATCAATCCGCTGCAGATATCTTCCATAGCAGTGATTCCCATGAGGAATACCAGTGTTCCCTTCGTCCTGACCAGCGCCTCAAAATCTATATTGTATTCTTTTCCCTTTTTCTTATGCCCCGTTATAATATGAAGAGATGAACAGAAATCACGGTGTGTGACCGGAATTCCATTGTAGGCCGGCACGGAAATAGCCGATGTAACTCCGGGGACGATTTCAAACGGAATATCATGCTCCGCCAGAAGCTCCAGTTCTTCCCCTCCACGGCCAAAAAGGAAAGGATCACCGCCTTTTAAACGGACAACCCTTTTTCCTTCAAGCGCTTTATCCAGTAAAACCTGATTGATCAGCTCCTGCTGCATGGTATGATGACCGGCACGCTTTCCCACATCAATCAGTTCCGCATCTTTTGGTACCATGGCCAGAACCCCATGCCCTACCAGTGCATCGTATACAACCACCTGAGCCTGTTCCAGTACCTGTTTTCCTTTTAATGTAAATAATCCCACATCAGAGGGACCGGCTCCCACAAGCCAGACTTTCCCTTTATTCATTTCCGCACGTTCCTTTCATTTCTTTTCCTGATACTGTTCCCGCAATCTGACTGCCAGTTTCCTGCCCAAAACAGGCGCATTATCCCTGCTGGCCTCACCTGTGATACTTCCAATCAGATGTCCGCCATCTGTCTCATCATAATAAAGCCCTCGCAGGCAGATCATTCCATCCTCTATGCAGGCATGAGCAGCAACCGGTGAAGTGCATCCTCCATCCAGTTCTCTCACAAAAGCCCGTTCTGCCAGAGCCGCCATCTCGCCCTCAGGGTCATTATATCCATCGAGGAAATCGTATGTCATATCGGATCGTCCCTGCACTGCCAGAATCCCCTGTCCTGCTGCGGGAATCATCTCTTCCGGATCAAAATACCGGCTGATTCGATTCTCCAGACCCAGCCGCTTCACCCCTGCAGCAGCAAGAATCAACGCAGAATACTGTCCGCTGTCCAGCTTGGACAAACGTGTAATGACATTCCCTCTCACATTTTTAAATGTGGCTTGGGGATACAGCTTTTTAAACTGCAGAATCCTCCTCAGACTGGAACAGCCCACAGGCAATGAAAAATCAATCTCATCTTTTCCCTGAGGAAGTACCAGTACATCTCTGGGATCTTCTCTTCTGGAAAATGCAATCAACGGCAGATCCCCAGGCACCTCCATAGGCATATCCTTCAGACTGTGCACGGACAGACAGGTTCTTCCATCCATAAGCGCTTTGTCCAGTTCTTTTACAAACAGGCCCTTGCCTCCCACCTGATCAAGACTCCGGTCCAGAATAATATCTCCGGTGGTTTTCATGGTAAGCAGCCTGGCTTCCACATCCTCATTATGGCTGTTAATATAGTCGCGCACCATTTCAGACTGAACGACCGCCAGCTTACTCTCGCGGCTTCCAATGTTAACAATTTTCATGAATTATTCCTCGTTCCATTATTTCTAAAATGCATAATATATTCTAACATAGAAACCTTTTCTGTCAAATAGATTTTGACACTATTACAAAAGGATGCTACAATTTTATTAGTTTTTTACCACAACGTCATACAAATTGACGATAGTACAT
>JBJEJG010000191.1:0-1665 GCA_051877795.1 Acetatifactor sp. | reverse complement strand
CAAGCACCATGCCAAGTCCCATATTGTATGTATTGTACATCATCTTTTCTTCCAGATTTCCGGTTCTGCGCATCAGTTCAAAGATGGGAGGAATCTCATAGCTGTCCTTCTTCACCACCGCACGTACCCCTTCCGGAAGCATTCTCGGAATATTCTCATAGAAACCGCCGCCTGTGATATGGCTGCATCCCTTAATGGTAACACCCGCATCCTTCACACTCTTAAGCGCTTTTACATAAATCTTAGTGGGAGCAAGAAGTGCTTCTCCAAGGGTGGTTCCCAGTTCATCATAATAAGTGTTAAGACTCTCGGCTGTCATATCAAAAATTCTTCTGACAAGAGAAAAGCCATTGCTGTGAACACCGGAAGAAGCAATACCGATCAGGGTATCACCGGGCTTAATGCTTTCCCCTGTAATCAGATCCTTTTCATCTACCACACCTACCGCAAAACCGGCAAGATCATATTCGTCCATGGGATAAAAACCGGGCATTTCCGCCGTCTCTCCGCCGATGAGCGCAGCCCCTGCCTGCTTGCAGCCATCTGCAACGCCTTTGACAATGGTTGCAATCTTTTCGGGATAATTCTTGCCGCATGCAATATAATCAAGGAAAAATAAGGGTTCCCCGCCGGCACATGCGATATCGTTCACACACATGGCCACACAGTCAATACCTACCGTATCATGCTTGTCCATAATAAAAGCAAGCTTTAATTTGGTTCCTACACCGTCAGTACCGGAAACCAGAGTGGGCTTTTCCATGTTCTTGATGGCGCTGAGTGAAAAAGCACCCGAAAATCCTCCAAGTCCTCCAAGGACTTCGGGACGCATGGTCTCCTTCACATATTTTTTCATCAGTTCCACTGACTGATATCCTGCTTCAATGTCTACTCCGGCATTCTTGTAATCCATTTCCTTTTCCTCCGCTTGTTTATAAAATAAATTTAGTAATTCTTATATCCGACCTCTGAAAGACGGGCATCCTTCTTCTGGACACTCTCCTTTAACTTCCGGCTGTAGGCTTTCAGTCTGTCAAGCAGATCCGCATCTGATGTTGCCAGAATTTTGGCTGCAAGCAGACCAGCATTGGCTCCCCCGTTAATGGCAACCGTAGCCACCGGAATCCCGGAGGGCATCTGTACGATTGAGTACAGGGAATCCCTGCCGCCGAGGGATGTTGTATGCATGGGGATACCAATCACCGGCATAGGGAAAATTGCCGCACACATACCGGGCAGATGAGCTGCCATACCTGCTCCCGCAATGATCACTTTGAATCCTTTTTCCTCTGCAGTCTTCGCATATTCAAAAAACACATCCGGCTCTCTGTGAGCGGAAATAATCTTCATCTCATAGGAAATACCAAGCTCCTCCAATATATCGGCAGCCTTCGCCATCACCGGCATATCGGAATCACTGCCCATTACGATACCAACCTGTGCCATTATCTTCTCCTCCGTTTCGCTCTGTGATACAGTTCCTGCATCACCTCATACGTTAATATCATACTAAAAATCGGACTTTGATGCAACTGTATTCTCTGAAAGGTTTCTAAAGGTTTTCTAAAGGTTTATTCAGCTCCTCACAGCCCGGAAGCACAAAAACACCTTCCTCAATAATGGGAATCACTTTCTCATCCTTCGTTACCACGCTGACCTCTGCCA
>JBJEJG010000190.1:0-1669 GCA_051877795.1 Acetatifactor sp. | reverse complement strand
TTTGAAATTGAGTATAAATATTTGAAGGCTGTCATTGAGGGCGGTCTGGAAAAGAAGCCGGAGAATGTTTTGATTTACGCAACCTCCAACCGACGCCACCTGATTCGGGAGAATTACAGCGATAAGGAGGAAATCCGGCAGGATATGCACACCAGCGATACCGTACAGGAGAAGCTTTCTCTGGTATATCGGTTCGGCGTAACAATTTATTTCGGCGCTCCAGACAAAAAGCAGTTCCAGATTATTGTTAAGGCGCTGGCGGAGCGAAACGGCATCAGGATGCCGGAGGAGGAGCTGCTTTTGGAGGCAAACAAGTGGGAGCTTTCCCACGGAGGTCTGTCAGGCAGAAGCGCCCAACAATTTGTCGATTATCTTCAAGGCATGCAAAATGGCGTTTGAGCCCGTGCGTGGGAGCTAGCTCACAGAGCACGAGGGTCAAATGACATTTTATAGGGCGCAAGCCCGCATCCGCAGATTTGCGAAGCAAATTGGCGGATGGCATGCCGGTAGAAGCAGGAGAAGAAAGGCAGAACAAAGCCCGTGCGTGGAGCAATAAGGAGGTATCTATATGAGCGTCAGAACCTTTGCAGCAATAGATGTAGGCAGCTTTGAGCTGACCATGAAAATATTTGAATTTTCCGGAAAGAACAGCATGCGGGAAATAGACTGTATCAGCAGGCGTCTTGACCTTGGGTCTGATACCTATTCCGACGGCAAAATCAGCATAGAGAAGATGGATGAGCTTTGCCGCACCCTGAAAGAGTTCGGCAATATTATGCGCGCCTACAAGGTGGAAGCATATAAGGCATACGGTACAAGCGCCATCCGTGAGACGGAGAACACGACCATCGTTCAGGATCAGATTGCCCAGAGGACGGGTATCCGTGTGGAAATTCTGAGCAACTCGGAACAGCGCTTTCTGGATTATAAGTCGGTGGCTTCCAGGGGAGAGAGTTTCCGCAGAGTCATTGAGGAGAAGACGGCAATTCTGGATATCGGAGGCGGTAGTATCCAGATATCTCTCTTTGATAATGATACGCTGGTGTCCACACAGAATCTTCGGCTGGGTGTGCTCAGAATTCAGGAGTTTTTAAACAGGTATGCCGCCAAAAGCTCACAGATGGAAAATGTTATCGACGAAATGGCTATGGCGCAGCTTAATACCTATAAAAAGCTGTATCTGAAGGACAGGGAAATACAAAATCTTATTATTATTGACGACTATATTTCGCCCTGGGCAGTGAAACGCACCGGAAAGAACAGCAGCAAGGCTGTGATTGAGGCGGGGGATTTTGCTGCCTTTATGGAGCAGCTTCGGGGCAGCAGTGTGACACAGTCGGCATTGGCGCTGGGGATTTCCGAGGAGAGAGCGCCGCTTGTATTTATCAGTGCCGTCCTCACCAGCCGGATTGCGGAGCTGATGGGGGTACAGCGCATCTGGATGCCGGGAGTGACTCTCTGCGACGGCATTGCCTATGAATATGCGGAAAAGATTAAGATGTTTCAGGGAGAGCACGATTTTGAACAGGATATTATCGCGTGTGCCATGAACATCAGTAAGCGCTATATGGGAAGCAGGAAGCGTGCGGAAACGCTGGAAAACATTTCCACCACTATCTTTGACAGTATGAAAAAAATACATGGTCTGGGAAAGCGGGAGAGGCTTTAT
>JBJEJG010000189.1:0-1688 GCA_051877795.1 Acetatifactor sp. | reverse complement strand
TGATTTGTACCGATTTCGGGGATCAGCTTTACATAATAGCTTGCTTTCCATTACCGACTCCGCCCTTCTGGTTGGCGATAGATAAAATGGTTGGTTGCAAAAGAGTCACCTCCAAAGTATTGGTTATAAAGCAAAACACAGCCAGTGAAGACTGTGTTTCACGGCTGCGTGAGGTTATTGATTTGGGTTGACACTGGAAAAATCGGGAGTCGATGATGTCAGGAAATTGTTCTCTGGAATCTCTCCCTCTCTGCTGTAATTTTGGAAAAATTCCATTCTTGGAAAAAGTCGTTTGAAAAAGTTTCTATATTCTATGAAAAGTCGGTTGATAAAATTGTGCTCGGCGGATATACTGTAGAAGAACAGACAGGAGGGATAAAGATGCTGCAACGGAAAATTGAACGAATGCTGATGGAATGGAAACAATCGCCTGATCACAAGCCCCTGATCCTGAAAGGATGCAGACAGTGCGGTAAAACATACTCTGTACTGGATTTTGCGAAAAAGAACTACGAGCACGTGGTCTATCTGAACTTCTTTGCCAACCCACAATATGCTTCTGTTTTTTCCGGTTCGTTGGAAGTTGACCATATCACCATGCTGCTTTCTGCCTTGATGGGGCGTGATGCGATCTTTGAAGCAGGCAAGACCATCCTTGTGCTGGATGAGATTCAGGATTGTCCCGATGCCAGAACAGCCCTGAAATTCTTTAAGCTAGACGGTCGTTACGATGTGATTGGAACCGGCTCGCTGCTAGGCGTCGAGGGATATGGGGACAAGGAACCGAAGTCCATTCCTGTGGGATATGAAACAGTCATCGAAATGTCCCCTCTGGACTTTGAGGAATTCCTGTGGGCAAATGGAATCTCCGAGCAAATCATTGCGTTGCTGAAAACCCACCTGCAGCAAGAAACACCTGTGCCGGACGCGTTGCATCAGCGACTTCGCGATCTCCTGCTGCAATATACTGTTGTTGGCGGTATGCCCGATGCTGTGCAAACCTTTGTGAATACCAAGCGTATGGATGAAGTCCTTCAAATCCAGCGGGATATTGTCCGCTCCTACGAGGATGATATGGTGAAATACGCTGAGAAAAAGGATAAACCGGTCATCCGGGAGTGCTTCCAATCCATTCCCCGGCAGCTAAGCAAGGAAAACAAAAAATTCCAATATTCTGTCGTGAAGAAGGGGGCAACGGCATCGAAATTCGCAGGGAGTTTGCAATGGATTGAAGATGCCGGAATCATTGCCCGCTGCTATAACCTATCCATTACAGAGCTTCCTTTAGCCGGCAATGCCGAGCCCGATGTGTTTAAGGTCTATATGCGCGACATGGGACTCTTTGTTTCCATGCTGGAAGATGGCACCCAGTTTGATATTCTGCAGGGAAATCTGTTTGGCTACAAGGGCGCGATTTTTGAAGGTCTGATCGCAGATGTTTTTACCAAAATGGGGCGAAGGCTATACTATTTTCATAAAGATTCCGGGCTTGAAGTGGACTTTGTCATACGTTACAAGGGCGAATGCACATTGGTGGAAGTAAAAGCCACTACAGGAAATACGAAGAGCTCAAAGACAATCCTGCGTCACCCGGAGAAGTATCATGTCAAACAGGCGATTAAGCTGGGCGACTACAACGTTGGACGGTCGGAGCAAATGCTGACTCTGCCGCTGTACATGGCATTTCT
>JBJEJG010000188.1:0-8209 GCA_051877795.1 Acetatifactor sp. | reverse complement strand
AGTTCAGCAAACGATAATTCAATCGAAAAGAGCAACAGACCCCGAAAATGCAAGATTTTCGGGGTTTTCTTTATTTTTCTAATCTCAAAGGAAGTGAAATGCTATGATTTTAAGTGTAAGCCGCAGGACGGACATTCCCAACTATTATTCGGAATGGTTTTACAATAGAATCAGGGAGGGCTTTGCGTATGTCCGTAATCCTATGAATTTCCATCAGGTCAGTCGAGTAAATTTGTCGCCGGAGGTGGTGGACTGCATTGTATTCTGGACGAAAAATCCGGAGCCGATGCTGGAGCGGCTGGAGGAGTTGGCGGCTTACAAGTATTATTTTCAGTTTACCCTGACCGGATACGGAAAAGATATGGAGGGCAACGTCCCTCATAAAAAAGAAAAAATGATACCGGTGTTTCAAAGACTTTCGGAGAAGGCAGGCAGCAGAAATGTCATCTGGAGATATGATCCGATTCTTTTTACCGGAGTCTATACGCCGGAATATCATCTCAAGGCGTTTGAACAGATAGCAGCTGCACTTTCGGGATATACAAACCATTGTGTCATCAGTTTTGCGGACACCTATGCCAAAAACAGGAAACAGCTGGAGGCGGTGGGAGCATACGAGCTTTCGGAACCGGAGCTGTTGGAATTTGCCGGGGAAATCAGCCGGATTGCCGATAAGAACAAAATAACAGTAGGCAGCTGTGCCGAAAAAATTGACTTGGTCGGATGCGGAATAAAACATAATTGCTGCATCGATAAAGCACTGATAGAGGAACTTATCGGCTGCAAAATCAATGTAGGCAGGGACAGAAATCAGAGACCGGAGTGCGGGTGCGTGGAGAGTGTGGACATAGGTGTCTATAATACCTGTAAAAATGATTGTAAGTATTGCTATGCCAATGCCAGCCGTGAGAGCGTTATCAGAAATTGCAGTCAATATAATGTGAAATCTCCTTTGCTGTGCGGAGCAGTTACAGAAGAAGACAAGGTAATTGAACGGAAAGTAAGAACGCTGAAAGAGGAACAAATATGCTTCCTTCCGTTGGAACAATAATAAACAGCTTGACAAAAATTGCTAATTTATTTAAAATATTAGTAATGATTCCTATTTTTAAAAATTAAGGCTAAGAATAAAAATAGGAAAACGAAGGAGGAAGATGTATGGCGGTGTACAAATGTAGTGTCTGTGGGGCAATTTTCGACGAGGAAAAGGAAGGCAGAAAAATCAGCGAACTGGAAGCCTGCCCGGTTTGTAAGCAGCCGGTATCCAAATTTGAAAAAATCTCGGATAGTCAGGAGCGGCAAACTACAGAGCCATATCAGGGGGAACTGGCATATGATGCGAAATACGCACGTACCGACAAAACCGCCCGTTATATGGCGGAAATCCATGAGATGGCTGTCACAGGAAAGAGTATCGGCGGGTCTATGGGAACCCAGATGCCGTTACCAAACTGGGACGATATTCTGATTTTGGGAGCACAGCTTGATACTCTGCCGTTGAATGACAATGATCCGGTAGATACAAGGACGATTATCGGAAAACATGCAAGAAAGCCGATGGTTCTGGAAAATCCGGTCTATATTTCTCATATGTCCTTTGGGGCACTCTCGAAGGAAATCAAGGTGGCGCTGGCGAAGGGCTCCAGCATGGCGAAGACGGCTATGTGCAGCGGCGAAGGCGGTATTCTGCCGGAGGAAAGAGACGCAGCATACAAATATATTTTTGAATATGTTCCCAATAAATACAGCGTTACTGACGAGAATCTGAGGGCAGCTGATGCAATTGAAATCAAGATTGGTCAGGGAACCAAGCCGGGGATGGGAGGGCATCTTCCCGGTGAGAAGGTAACAGAGGAAATTGCAGCCCTGCGCGGCAAAAAAGTCGGTGAAGATGTACAGAGTCCCAGCAAATTCCCGGAAATCAATTCGAAAGAAGATTTAAAGGTAATGGTGGATATGCTCAGAGAGCGTTCTGACGGAAGGCCGATTGGTATCAAGATTGCCGCAGGGAATATCGAGAAGGATCTGGCGCAATGTATTTATGCCGGTGCTGATTTTGTGACAATTGACGGACGTGGCGGCGCAACCGGCTCCAGCCCGCTGCTTTTGAGGGAAGCTACGACCGTACCCACCATATATGCTTTACGTAGGGCGCGTAAGTATCTTGATTCCGTGCATTCCGACATTTCCCTTGTCATAACGGGAGGCTTAAGAGTTTCGGCGGACTTTGCAAAAGCGCTTGCCATGGGGGCTGATGCGGTGGCAATCGCAAGCGCGGCACTGATTGCGGCGGCCTGCCAGCAGTACCGTATTTGCGGAAGCGGTAACTGTCCCATGGGAATTGCAACACAGAATCCCGAACTGCGGGCGCGGCTGAACGTGGACGCCGCAGCGCAGCGCGTGGCTAATTTCCTGAATGTGACCTTGTCGGAGCTGAAGACCTTTGCAAGAATCACGGGACATACTTCTGTGCATGATTTAGGCATTTCTGATTTGGTTACTGTAAATCGGGATATGGAAGAGTATACAGGAATCCCTCATGCAGGGAAAAGTCAAAATACAAACAATACAGAAAAGGAGAAAAAAGGTATGGCAAAATTCAAATGTAAGATTTGCGGCGAGGTTTTTGAGGCACCCAGTGCGGAGGAAGCGGTATGTCCTGTCTGCAAGGCAAGCGGTGACAAGGTAGAAGCGGTTGCAGTTGTAGCTTCGAATCCCTATGCAGGTACCCAGACAGAGAAAAATCTGGAGGCTGCATTTGCGGGAGAATCTGAGGCAAGAAACAAATATACATACTTTGCATCCAAGGCAAAGAAGGAGGGCTTTGAGCAGATTGCGGCACTTTTCTTAAAGACAGCGGAAAATGAGAGAGAGCATGCAAAAATGTGGTTCAAGGAATTGAACGGCATCGGCAATACTGCTGAAAATCTTGTTGCTGCGGCAAACGGTGAGAACTATGAGTGGACGGATATGTACGTGGGATTTGCAGAGACGGCTGAGAAGGAAGGTTTCCCGGAGCTGGCTGCGAAGTTCCGTATGGTGGCGGCCATAGAGAAGCACCATGAGGAGCGTTACCGCGCACTTCTGAAGAACGTTGAAATGCAGGAAGTATTTAAGAAGAGTGAGGTAAAGGTTTGGGAATGCCGTAACTGCGGACATATCATTGTCGGAACCGAGGCACCCGAAATCTGTCCTGTATGTAGCCATCCGCAGGCATATTTTGAAATCAATGCAGAAAATTATTAATATCTGAATAACACGGTTGATTCCGAAGGCTGCTCAGCTGCATTGACGGCAGAAGATATAAATGATATTTACGCAGCTGGAGAATCATGGTATAATGTACGCGAGCAGAAAACCAAGCGACGCAGAATGCGGCATTTGGTTTTCGCCGCGGTAACGAGCAAACAGTCTGCGCAGCAGACGAAAGAGCACGAAGTGCGTGTTTGCGAGTGTGGTATAATGTACGCGAGCAGAAAACCAAGCGACGCAGAATGCGGCATTTTTTCAGGGGGGACGTAATATGAATCGGAAACATGGTGGAAAGATGGTTGCACCGATTATTATTACAGCAATTCTTATCTTGTATTACATAGGCTTCTTTGTAATCTGTGCAATGCTGCCCCTGCCTGTAGTATTGAAACTGCTGTTTGGGCTGGTGCCGCTTTTGCTTGCAGGTGTCTGTATTTTTGTGCTGGTGGAAAGAATAAAAGAGATAAGGAGCGGGGAAGAGGATGATCTTAGTCAATACTGATTACATTTCAGGTAAAAATCTGGAGATGCTGGGGCTGGTAAAGGGAAGCACCATTCAGAGTAAGAATGTGGGCCGTGACATTACCCAGAGCTTTAAGACTCTGGTGGGCGGTGAATTAACGGCTTATACGGAAATGATGAATGAGGCGAGAGCCATTGCCACCAAGCGTATGGTAGAGGAAGCGGAGAAGCTGGGAGCGGATGCCATTGTGAATATTCGTTACAGTTCTGCCTCTGTGATGGCAGGTGCAGCCGAAGTAATGGCATATGGCACCGCAGTGAAGTTTGTGTAAAAAAGATGATGGTGATGACAGCCGGGCTACAGAGTGATGTCTGCAGCCCGGTTTTCGTTTATGGTTATGAACATTGGGTTTTAGACATATGGGAGCGGGATAGAGCATGTTAAGTCGCTTGCTGGGGATTATCTATATTTTGCTAAAAAAGGGAACAGTGACTGCCGGAGAACTGGCAGAGCACTTTGAGGTGTCGGTGAGGACAATTTACCGCGATGTGGAACAGCTGAGTCTGGCGGGAATTCCGGTTTATGCCCGCAAGGGAAAGAATGGCGGCATCAGCCTGACCGAGCAGTTTGTGCTGGATAAAATGGTGATTTCCGAAGGAGAACAGCAGAAGATTCTGGCTGCCCTGGCAAGCCTGCGGGAGACGGGAGCACAGGAGGATGAGGAAATCCTGCAAAAACTGGGAAATTTTTTCAAGGCGGATGTTTCTGATTGGGTTTCGATTGATTTTTCCGACTGGAGCGGCAGGCGGCAGCAGCTGTTTGAACAAATCAGGCAGGCCATACTGGAGCGACGTGTGCTGGAATTTGATTATTACGGTCAGTATGGAGAGATGACGCATCGAACCGTGGAGCCGGTACAACTGCTGTTTAAGGATTATACCTGGTATGTTCGGGCTTATTGCAGGACAAGGCAGGCCATGCGTTTATTCAAGATATTGCGGATGAAGAGGGTGGAACTGAGGGAAGAAACCTTTGAAGTCGGAGGTGAGGAACAGAAGGAGACCGGAAGTGGGAAACCAAAGGCGACCGGGAGTGAGGAACGGAACAAGACCGAAAGGGAAAAACAAAGGGATGGCAGTGCCGGAAAATACTTAGAAAATGAGGCAGAACTGCAAGAAACTAACGTGAATGAACAAAGGGCAGCCATCGAAATGGAGGAAATCAAGCTTATAATTGATAAAAAAGAAGCGTATCGCGTTTATGACCGCTTTGAGGAAGAGGAAATTGAATTGCTCCCGGAGGGAGACTTCCAGATTACCATGCGCTGTCTTCTCGACGATTGGGTGTATGGGATGATTTTGTCCTTTGGGCCATCGGCGAAGGTGACTGCGCCGGAATATGTGAAGGAAAGGCTTATGGAAAAGATACAGGAAATGCAAAAAAACTATTTATAATATGACACACTGATGTCAGGTTTTGTTTGCTATTGTTATTCTATGAAGAACACAAAATGTGTTTTTCAATAAAAAATCCCTTTTGAAAGCAGAGCGGACTTTGTGCTGACGCACAAGGTTCTCTCTGATTTTAGAGCCGCTGATGCGGCAGAAAGCGAGGAAAAGAATGGAACAGAATCTGAAAATTTGTCAAAGCTGCGGAATGCCCATGCAGGAGGAGCAGTACGGAACCAACAAGGACGGCAGCAAAAATGAAAGCTATTGCTGCTATTGCTACAAGGATGGTGAATTTGCCCAGAACTGCAGCATGGAGGAAATGGCTGAATTCTGTGCGCCTTTTGAAGTGGAGGGCGGACGTGCAAAGAATGTGGAGGAAGCAAAAGCGGGGTTAATGACCTATTTCGCTACACTGGAGAGATGGAAAGCATAAGCTGACAGGAAGGCAAAGTCAAGCCGGAGAGATGGAAAGCATAAGCTGACAGGAAGGCAAAGTCAAGCCGGAGAGATGGAAAGCATAAGCTGACAGGAGGATAAAACCATGCTGGAGATACCGGAAAGTCTTACAATTGCACGTCAGATAAATGAGAGCATACAGGGGAAAAGGATTTTGGAGGCAGAGGCGGCTCATACGCCGCACTCCTTTGCATGGTACAGCGGGGAGCCGGATTTTTATTCCCGCATTATGGAAGGGTGTGAAATCGGTGAGGCGACCAGCCTCGGAAGCATGATAGAAATTTCCCTGGGGGACTATAGCTTTATTGTGGGAGACGGCACCAATGTCCGCTATTTTGCTCCCGGGGAGAAGTTACCGGAGAGGTATCAGACCCGTATTACTTTCGAGGATGAAAGCAGTGTGATTTGCACGATACAGATGTATGGTGCCATGTTTCTGGTACAGCTCCACAGCTATGATAATCCCTATTATCTTGTCGGAAAGAGCAAACCCATGCCGAATACGGAGGATTTCACCTATGCTTATTTTAAGCAGTTGTTTGAGAATCTTTCAGGTACGGTTTCCATGAAAGCATTCCTGGCAACGGAACAGCGGATTCCGGGGTTGGGAAATGGTGTACTGCAGGATATTCTCCTAGAGTCAGGACTTCATCCCAAACGGAAAATCGGTGGCCTCACAGAAGGCCGGAAGAGGAGAATTTATGATGCGGTCTGCGGCACACTGGAGAAGATGGCTGCAGCAGGAGGCAGGGACACGGAGCAGGACTTCTTTGGGAGACAGGGTGGTTATCGCACCATGCTCAGCAAGAAAACGGTGGGAAAGCCCTGCCCTTACTGCGGAAATGGGATTCAGAAAGCCAATTATCTGGGCGGGACGGTGTATTTTTGCCCGATGTGCCAGGAAAACTGATACTTGCAAAACATAAATACAAATGGTAGCAATATGAAAACAAAATGCCCCCAAAGGCCAATCTAAGAGGAATTTATCGATGACCCACATATATTTTGTACGGCATGCGGAGCCGAATTATGAAAATCATGATGACAGGTTAAGAGAACTGACACCGAAAGGACTGGAGGACAGGAAGCTTGTGACAGATTTCTTATCCCGGGTGGGTGTAGATTATGTCCTGTCAAGTCCATATAAACGGGCAATGGATACTGTGGCACATTTTGCTGAGAGTTATGGACACGAGATTGAACGAATGGATGACTTTCGGGAGCGCAAGGCTGACAGCTGCTGGATTGAGGACTTTCAGGGATTTACCAAAAAGCAATGGGAAGATTTTGACTATAAATTATCCGATGGTGAAACTCTGAGGGAAGTACAGGAGAGAAGTGTCAGGGCACTTAATGATGTATTAGAGAAATATCACGATAAAACGGTTGCAATCGGTTCCCACGGAACGGCACTGAGTACCATCATTCAATATTATCGGCCGTATTTTGGGTATGAAGATTTTGACAGAATCAGGGTTCTTATGCCATGGATTGTTCATTTTTCCTTTGAAGGGGAGCAGTGTATCAAAATAGAGTCATACAATGTTTTTACAAAACAGCTGGAAGAACTGCAGGGATGAAGCAATCATGGCAGAATTCCGAAAAACAGGATATTTTTGGAAAATATGCGGATGGACATCAAAGGTTGAAGTATTTGATTCAAAACTATAGTTAAGAAGTTGACGTTTAGTATTGAAAAGAAGTATACTTTATGTATAATATAGTATATGGGAAGGAGGGAGGAAAGATGACTATAAAAGAATGGGCTTATTTGGGTAATTATGATTTTTATACTAATAAATTGAGACTGCTTGCAAGTAATGAACTTGCTCCGGAGAAATGGAGCTATGCAGGGAAAAATGATTTTGGAATTTTGAAAAGCTATTTGCAGTTTACTTTTGAAAAACTATGGAATGAAAGAGAAAAGGCATCAGAAGAGGATAAACAGAAATACATTTACATGGATGATAGTATTGCGTGCTTTAATACGGGATTATATGATAAAACTTGGCAAGCGATATATTTTTATTGCGAGAAAAATCCGAATGATGGATTTCAAAAGTGGATGTTTAAATCCTTTTGTAATAGCTATACAATAAAATATACAAATATCGCAAATAATGCTGTTGCAGAATTACAAAGGGCAAATTATTTTAATGATCCCAGCGCGTTAATATATGATGTTAAGTTGGAGATTGTGCCACAATGGAATCATATCATTTACGATGAAGAGAATTTTATGCGTATTCCGGAGATGCTTCGTGCAAATGGCAAAGAATTTTGCCAAAATCTGATAAATGGAGCTATCGCATCAGTAAAAAAGAGGATAGAAGCGAATTATAAAACCGTTGTGCCACAATGGTATGGTGGAAGAATCCAGCTTTTGGCACCGTTGTATTTATCGAATCCCGACAAGCCTGATTTAGCCTTGGTTATGTCATTGGCAGATGATAAAACGGTATATTATGGTCACACCTGTCTTACAACAGAAATGGCGTATAATAATGCAAGATTAATTGCAAGACCGGATAGTTACTGGTTACAACCATAATTTATATGTTGACTTTTGAAGAAAAAGAGGTATACT
>JBJEJG010000187.1:0-38881 GCA_051877795.1 Acetatifactor sp. | reverse complement strand
ACAGGAATTGTCAGACGTATAGATGATCTCGGCAGAATCGTGATTCCGAAGGAAATCCGGAGAACTCTTCACATCAGGGAGTCGGATCCACTGGAAATTTACACGGACAGAGAGGGCCAGATTATTTTGAAAAAGTATTCTCCCATCGGTGAGATGGCCACCTTTGCAAAACAGTATGCGGAAAGTCTTGCTCAGGTATCGGGACATGCGGCACTGATTGCTGACAGAGATCAGTTTATCGCGGCGGCAGGCGGCTATAAACAGCTGTGCGGAAAGTCGGTCAGCAAGCTACTGGATGAGAGAGTGCATAACAGAGAAACGATTATGGCATCTAAGGGAGACAGAAACTTTATCTCCGTATGTGAAGAAGGCGGGGATGAGTATCAACATGAAGCAATCGCTCCGATTCTCTGCGCAGGAGACATCATAGGCAGTGTGGTTTTGCTTCAAAACGACAGCAAACAACGCATGGGTGAGGTGGAGCAAAAGCTGCTTTTATCTGCTGCCGGATTCCTGGGAAGACAGATGGAGCAGTAGAGGCACCATGTCAGGTAAAGTGTTGAATAGCCGCCCGCAGGCGGCTATTTTTATTGCTCACTCAGTTTTACAACAACCATATCGTCTACCCAGATAATACTGCCGGGAGAAGGATAGCAGGGAATATCTTCCATATATTCTGCTGCCCGGGTAATCTGTTCGGCGATGGGCTTACAGTAGGAAGAACCGAGGCTGTTTAAAAAGTCTACGATTCGGTTGGAGCTGTAAAAATAATGGGGTTCTGCATCTACGTCCCAGTCAAAGAAGGATTGTCCCATAATATCACCCTGAATACAGGAGGGATTTTTTGCTGCCTCACGCCTGCCCCAAAAGAGGACAGTGCCGCTGTAGCGGCTTTCCCCTGTAAATGCCTGAATGTCCTTCTGCAGGCTGGCTGCGAGGGATAAATCCCCCTGCTTGCGGATGGCATCGGAATAGTAAAGTCTGGATGTCACGGAGGCCTCCTGATAAACAGTGTCCAGGCAGAGAAGAACAAGAAGGCAGCCCGCTATGCGCCGGAGAGTGCTCTTTGAAGGAAACAGGTTCCATTGCAGAAAAAGGTAGCCGCACAGCAGTGCCGTGCCGCCGGTGACAAAGGGAAGCACCAGCTGTGCCCGAATAACAGGCCTTGCCCCCAGAAGAAGGGACAGGTAAAAGGGAGAAGCAAACCAGGCACAGAGCAGAAACAGCTGCCAGAGGATGGTATCGGCCTTTTTTACCTGAAAAAAGTGCCGGAGCATAATGACAGACAATATCAGGCAAAGGATAAGAAACTCTATGAAATAATAGGTTCCGTAACCTGTAAAGACATCCCGGACATGGGAAAGTATCTTCAGGCAGCCTCCCCAAAAGCCCAGTTCGCTCCAGGAAAACTGTTCATTCAAATAAAAGGAGTCCATAAAAAACAGACGGGAAATCAGCTGGTTGAGCAGAAAACCGCCCAGAAAAACAAGAATAAACCGTCCTACATAGCGAAGCTGTTCCCGAATAGTCTTGGAGGTAAAAAGGCTTTGCAGAAGAGTCATGCCTACGGCTCCGGTGATAAAGAGCGGCACAAAAGCCTGATAGGTGGAAAAAGGTATCTGGAGCAGCAGAATGGTAGGGAGCAGCCAGAGAGATTTTTTCCCGGTGCTCCACAAATGGGAACCTAAAAGGCATAGCTCTAAAAGGAGGAGGGAAAAAATCACCTCGGCGCATTGCAGGGTAAAATAGAGCTGCTCCGTCAAAATGGGATGACTGACGGCTATGGCTCCGAAGAGGAAAACCAGCCAGGATTCACCCGGATAGCCTTCTGTATTTCCACAGGCGAGACTGCCCAGGAAAGGTACAAACAGGCAGACAGGTATCAGGAGAAGCAGGGCGAGCAAGGCGGCAAAATCAGGATTGAAAAGAGAGTTGCCTGAGAGCAGCTTGACAGCCACGAGTCCCTGTCTGCCGATTCCCAGCCAGCTGCTATACATGCCCTCCGGATTACTGATGAGATGTTCCGTATCGATTCCCGGAACAAGGGAGTCAAACAGGCGGAAATGGGTTAGAAATATATATGCGGTAAGGGCTGCGGCAGCATACCGGACACGCCGGATATATGCCGAAAAAGCAGCCGCTACAGACGGTTCCTCTGACTTCGGTTTCTTCATTTATTTATCCATCATCCTTTCCAGCAGTCCGAGCTTCATAGTATACAGCTTATCGGACAAATCCACGTATACCTCATGTGGATTGACAAGGCGCTTTGTTTCATCCCAGAGTGTGGACAGCTCTTCCTGACAATAGGTCCTGATATCCATTACCTTCGGAGAAGTATAGCAGCATTCCCCGTTTTTGAAAATCTGTTGTAAAATCGGACGAAGAGTATAGGTACCGCCCTTCAGCTTTGTCTTTTTCCAGGGCTCCTGAGGGTCAAAGAGAATCATGTCATCGTCTTCGCGGTACACCTCCTCGTCAAGACAGATGAGGTCTGCCTTGATTTTGCCGTTCTCCTTTTCATAGATGCGGTAAATTTTCTTATTGCCGGGATTGGTAATTTTTTCTGTGTTTTCGGAGAGTTTGATTTTGGGAATAAACTGTCCGTCGTCTCCCTGAACGGCAGCCAGCTTGTACACGCCGCCGAAGGCGGGATTGTCCTTGGAGGTAATCAGGTTCGTGCCGACACCCCAGGAGGTGATAGCGGCTCCCTGCGCCTTCAGGCTGTCAATCAGATATTCGTCCAAATCGTTTGACGCTGAGATGACGGCATCGGGGAAGCCCGCCTCATCCAGCATTTTCCTGGCTTTTTTGGAGAGATAGGCCAGATCGCCGCTGTCCAGGCGGATACCGTAGAAGGTCAGCGGAATGCCTGCCTCGCGCATCTCGGTAAAGACGCGTATGGCATTGGGAACGCCGGATTTCAGGGTATCATAGGTATCTGCCAGAAGGATGCAGGCAGAAGGATACATATCGGCATAGGTTTTGAAAGCAGTGTACTCATCGGGGAAGCTCATAATCCAGCTGTGGGCATGTGTCCCCTTTACGGGCACATCGAAGAGCTGTCCGCAGAGCACATTGCTGGTGCCGATACAGCCGCCTATCATGGCAGCTCTTGCGCCGTAGGTTCCGGCGTCCGGTCCCTGAGCGCGGCGCAGACCGAACTCCATGACACCGTCCCCCTTTGCCGCGTAGCAGACCCTTGCCGCCTTGGTTGCAATCAGGCTCTGATGATTGATAATATTCAGAATGGCGGTTTCCATCAGCTGTGCTTCCATGATGGGAGCGATAACCTTGACAACCGGTTCTCTGGGAAACATGACGGTTCCTTCCGGAATCGCATAAATGTCGCCGGAAAATTTGAAGTTCCTCAGGTAATCCAGAAAATCCTGCTCAAATATGCCGAGAGAAGAGAGATAATCAATATCCTCCCGGTCAAAATGAAGTTCCCTGACATACTGAATGACCTGTTCCAGACCAGCTGCTATGGCGTAGCCGCCTCCGCAGGGATTGTTCCGGTAAAAGGCGTCAAAAATGACTGTCTTGTTCCGGTTTCTGTTTTTGAAATATCCCTGCATCATGGTGAGTTCGTAAAAATCTGTCAACAATGTTAGGTTTTGTCTGTCCATGCTTTCTCTCATTCTGCCGCTTCAGCGGCGTAAAATTTCATGCTTACTGTTTTTATCGGATAATACGGTTTCTGCCCGTGGTTTTTCCCTCGTACAGTTTTTCATCGGCACTGCGCAGAAGCTGTGTCACATCAGAGGTGTTACCCGGTGTGATACCAAAGGTCATGGTAACCTTGACGGTATCGTCTCCATAGACTGTTTCCATGCTGCGGATATCCTGTAACAGCGTCTCCAGAAGTTCACATGCCTCATCAGGTCCGGCGTTTTCGAATACCAGCAGAAATTCCTCTCCGCCCCATCGGGCCGCAAAACCCTTGCCGTGCATGTGCAGCCGAAGCCTGGCAGCCACATTTTTCAAAACCATATCGCCACATTCATGACCATATGTATCATTTACCTTTTTGAAGAAATCTATGTCCCCAATTGCCACACAGAAAGGTATTCCGTTGGCGTGGGAATCTGCAACCAGCTTGCGGAGCCGCTGATCACCGGAACGACGGTTGGCAAGGGAGGTCAGGGCATCCTGCTCTACCAGAACACGGAGAGAATACTGCATGTTCACAGCTGACTGCGCCGTTTCACCAAGCTCATCCCGGCGCCCGAGGACAGCAGGAGACATCCGCGCGTTCAAATCTCCGGTAGATACCTTCTTTAAAAAAGTGTGAATTTGCAGCAGAGAGGATGCAAACCTCTTTGTATAAAGGAAGGTAAAGAAAGAGACAAAAAGCATCAGAAAAATATCTGCCAGTATCAGGGGGCGGATGGATTTCTGGATGGAGGCATCCACAGTAGCACGTTCTTTTCCTACGAAGAGCATGCCGGCCACGGAGCCATCCTGATGAAACAGAGGAACATAGTAAGAAAAATAGCTTGTCCCATAGATAATAGTCTGGCTGTAAAAATGGGATTCCCCTGTCAGAAGAACCTCTTTCGAGACGACGGCAGGAGCACCGGAGCCGATAATGCGTGTGCCGTTGTCTCCGGTAATTGTGGTGAGGATACGGGTATCCTGGTAGAAAAGAGTGATTTCCAGACCGGTTTCTTCTTTGATGCGGTCTATGAGGGAAAAGTCGTTTGTAAGATTGTGTTCACCCTTGTAAAGCTGATAAGACAAATCACCCACCAGCCGGTAATCCCCGGGATACAGCGCATCATACATGGTGATGAGACCGGAGGATACATTGGACAGCTCTGTTTCCACCTCATCATACATTGCCCGGGTAAACCAGTGTGTGCCGAGAAGCATTATGATAATACCGAAAAAGAGAAGAGGAATGATGTTCATGGCCTGTAGTGAGTATAATATTTTTCCCTTGTTTTTTGCTTCCATGGGGCTTCCTCCGACTTCATATTGTAAAATGTCGTTTTCAGGATATATAAAATAAGTATACTAATTTCGGCAGGAGAAAGCAACAGTCCTTTACTTTTAAAACGGGATTTGATAAAATTATAGAAAAAGAGAGTCTTTCGGAATGGGGTAGAAAACATTGGAAAAAACGGGAATGGAGACAGTATATCCTGCCGGTCGGTTTGACCGTTCTCTTATGGCCGCAGAATGCAACAACCAGATGTTTGAGCTTATGGGGTATTTTATCTACTCATCTTTGTATAAGATGATGCAGGAAGAAGATGTCCCGCGGATTGAGAATGCGCTGGAGAGATGCCGGCAGACACCGGATGCAGTTGTTGAGGAATGTGTTCATATTATAAGAGAAGATGGCGGCTATGATTCTTATATCATGAATATCAGCCTTTGCAGCGGTGGAGAAAAATACTATATTGAACTGCAGAATCCGGCTCTCGGTGCAAGGCTGCTGGAGGAATGTGAAAATGAAAAGAATCTGCTGAAGGATTTTTTGACGCTGGCAGGGGGTGTTTTCTTTGTTTACAGACCATCCGATGACTCTTTTTCCCTGTTTTGGATGGATTATGAGCAGAGGGTGGAGCTTTATTCCATGCCCTTTACCAAATGGGAAGGGAAAATGCTCCGGGAGGGACTGGTAAGCGGGAAGGATGTAAGTGTTTTTCAAACCTTCTGTAATTCTGTGCGCAGGGCAGCCGGAGACCAGATTTACAGCTTTCACGGAAAAATTTTATCCAAAGGGAGAAGCCAGGAAGCTTACCGGGTCAAGTTTGTGCCAAAAAACCATGCAGGCGAGCTGCTGGTGGAAGGTGCCTGGATGAGCATTAATGAGCAGACAGGTGACACTCTGGACGATTATATAGGCGGAATTAACCTTGACCCTCTGACACGGGTGCTGAATAAGAAAGCAATCAACAGCTATGCGGAGGAATCCGTGCAAAAGGGGGAAACTCCGGCCATTGTCATGATTGACATTGATAATTTTAAGAGTATCAACGATACCTACGGACACCCCTTTGGAGACCAGGTCATTGCGGCAGTAGCGGATATTATCAAAAAGATTATAGGAAGTCACGGTGTAGCCGGGCGTGTCGGCGGTGACGAATTCATGATTGTTCTGAAGGATTACGGAGATGAACTGGGAATGAGGAGTTATCTTCGCGGAATCAAAACGAATGTAATGGCGCTCTTTCAGGACAAGGTGGGTGACAATAAGATTTCCTGTTCCATCGGTGTGTCCAGAGGCGGCGTGGATTCCAATGACTTCAGGGAACTGTACCGTATTGCGGACAGAGCGCTCTATATTGCAAAGCAGAAGGGCAGAAACCGCTATATTATCTATAAGCCGGAGCTTCACGGCAGGTTCAACACTTCCAGTGACGATTTAGATATGAAGCAGATTCGGGGCAGCTTTTATTCGGAGAGAGACCTGAATCAGTTTAACCTCTGTATGGCAGATATGGTTTTGTATGGAAGGGACAGACTGCCGGCGCTGCTGGAGCAGGCAGCACATATACTTGCTGTAAACAGAATTATGGTGTTCTGGGGAGAGGACAGACAGCTTATCGGCGTCTGGCCGCCATCTCTGGACGATGTGAAGGATATGAAAGAGGTGTTTGAAAATCCGGAGTATATGAATATGTTTGAAAACGACATGCTCTATATTTCCAACACCAATATGCTGGAATTCAGTATGCCTGAACTGTATGCACTTTATCATGAAAATGATGCACGCAGTTTGATGCAGCATTTCCTGCGGGGAGAGGACGGAGAAATCCGGGGATTTGTCACTGCGGAGGAATGTACGACCATGCGGGGATTCCCCAAACTTGGTGTACAGCTCTTCAGAAATATGTGCAGGGTTCTCAACGCATTGCTGCTGAAAGAAAATCAGAAATAAGAAAATCTTGACAATTAAAAATGCCAGGGGCTATAATGACATACATAATTATAGTGATATAGAGTATTTGAGAAAATGCAGTGACGAAGAGAGTAGCTGTTTCAGGAACGTTTCAGCGAGCCGGTGAGGGTGTGAGACCGGTGCAAGTAGCGGGACAGCGAAAATCACTTCTGAGCAGTCAGGACAAAAGGCAGTCCCGAAGACCTTGCCCGGTAGCCCTGAACGGTATTCCTCCGTTACGGGAAGGCATATAACTCCGTCATGTATATGGCGGAACGTATGAGAGTAACAGGTGGTAAGCGCAGGTAAATCAGACCTCGTCCTTTTACAGGACGGGTCTTTTTGTTTTAAGAAAGGAAGAGAAAAATGTACAAACAGGTATCTGCCAATCTAAACTTCGTGGAGCGGGAAAAGGAAGTAGAAAAGTTCTGGAAGGAAAATGACATCTTTAAGAAGAGTATCGACAGCCGTAAGGAAGGCCCTGTCTATACCTTTTATGACGGACCGCCCACCGCAAACGGAAAGCCCCACATCGGACATGTGGAGACTCGTACTATCAAGGATATGATTCCCCGCTACCGCACCATGAAGGGATATATGGTGCCCAGAAAGGCCGGCTGGGACACCCATGGGCTTCCTGTGGAGCTTGAGGTGGAGAAGCTGTTAGGGCTGGATGGTAAGGAGCAGATTGAGGAGTACGGTCTTGCGCCCTTTATTGACAAATGTAAGGAGAGCGTATGGAAGTACAAAGGTATGTGGGAGGATTTCTCAGGTACTGTCGGTTTCTGGGCCGATATGGATAACCCCTATGTAACCTATGATGACAATTTTATTGAATCCGAGTGGTGGGCGTTAAAGACCATCTGGGATAAGGGGCTTCTGTATAAAGGCTTTAAGATTGTGCCCTACTGCCCCCGTTGTGGAACGCCTCTTTCCAGCCACGAGGTTGCCCAGGGCTATAAGGCGGTGAAGGAGCGCTCCGCAATCGTGCGCTTTAGATGCGCGGATGAGGACGCTTATTTCCTGGCATGGACTACAACCCCCTGGACACTGCCTTCCAATGTTGCGCTCTGCGTGAATCCTGAGGAGACCTATTGCAAGGTGAAGGCTGCAGACGGACGTACCTATTATCTGGCGCAGGCACTGCTTGACACTGTACTGGGCGGCCTTGCTGAGGAGGGAAAGCCTGCGTACGAGGTGCTGGAAACCTTTGCCGGAAAAGAACTGGAATACAGAGAGTATGAGCCTCTGTTTGCCTGTGCCGGCGAGGCTGCGGCGAAGCAGAGAAAAAAGGCACACTTTGTGACTTGTGACACTTATGTCACCATGTCGGACGGTACAGGTATTGTACACATTGCGCCTGCTTTTGGTGAGGATGACTCCCGTATCGGAAGAAATTACAATTTGCCCTTCGTGCAGTTTGTGGACGGCAAAGGTGACTTGACGGAGGAGACACCCTATGCGGGCAAGTTTGTCAAGGATGCAGACCCCGAGGTATTGAAGGATTTGGATGCGGAGGGAAAGCTGTTTGGCGCACCCAAGTTTGAGCATGATTATCCCTTCTGTTGGAGATGCGATACGCCTCTGATTTATTACGCGAGAGAATCCTGGTTCATCAAGATGACTGCTGTCAGAGATGATCTGGTTCGCAACAATAAGACAATTAACTGGATTCCGCAGTCAATCGGTGAAGGCCGTTTCGGAAACTGGCTGGAGAACATTCAGGACTGGGGTGTTTCCCGTAACCGTTACTGGGGCACTCCCTTAAATATCTGGGAGTGTGAGTGCGGACACATGCACTCTGTCGGCAGCCGTGAGGAGTTGTATAGCTTAAGCGGCAATGAAGAGGCAAAGACAGTGGAACTGCACAGACCTTACATTGACGCTATCACAATCCCCTGTCCCGAGTGCGGAAAGACCATGCACCGTGTGCCGGAGGTAATTGACTGCTGGTTTGATTCCGGTGCAATGCCCTTTGCACAGCATCACTATCCCTTTGAGAACAAGGAAGTGTTCGAGCAGCAGTTCCCCGCAAAGTTCATTTCCGAGGCGGTAGACCAGACGAGAGGATGGTTTTATTCCCTGCTGGCGGAGTCCACGCTGCTGTTCAATAAGGCTCCTTACGAAAATGTTATCGTTCTTGGACATGTACAGGATGAAAACGGTCAGAAAATGAGTAAGTCCAAGGGCAATGCGGTAGATCCCTTTGATGCACTGCAGGAGTACGGAGCAGATGCTATCAGATGGTATTTCTATACAAGCTCGGCACCCTGGCTGCCCAAACGTTTTTCCGGCAAGGCTGTTATGGAGGGTCAGCGTAAATTCATGGGAACCCTGTGGAATACCTATGCATTTTTTGTGCTGTACGCGAATATTGATGCTTTTGACGCAACAAAATATAAGCTGGAATATGATAAACTGCCGGTAATGGATAAGTGGCTGTTGTCCAGGCTGAATACCGTGGTGGGAGAGGTTGATGAAAACCTTGACAAATATCGTATTCCGGAGGCTGCCAAGGCACTGCAGGATTTCGTGGATGAGATGAGTAACTGGTATGTGCGCCGCAGCCGTGAGCGCTTCTGGGCAAAGGGCATGGAGCAGGATAAGATTAATGCTTATATGACACTGTACACTGCTCTGGTGACTATTTGCAAGGCGGCAGCACCCATGATTCCCTTTATGACAGAAGACATTTACCAGAATCTGGTGCGCAGCATTGACTCTTCCGCACCCGAGAGCATCCATCTCTGCGACTTCCCGATTGTGGAGGAAGACTGCATTGACAAGGCTCTGGAGGAAGCCATGGAGGATGTGCTGGATGCGGTTGTTATGGGGCGTGCCTGCCGTAACGATGCGGCAATCAAAAACCGCCAGCCCATCAGCAAAATGTATATTAAGGCGGATTTCAGTCTCGATTCCTTCTATACCGATATTATCAAGGATGAGCTGAACGTGAAGGAGGTCGTCTTTACAGATGACGTGAGAGATTTCACCTCCTATACCTTTAAGCCTCAGCTTCGTACCGTAGGACCGAAGTATGGCAAGCAGCTGGGCGGTATTCAGAAGACGCTTGCTTCTCTGGACGGCAATGCGGCTATGGATGACCTGAATGCCAACGGTAAACTGGTCTTTGAGGTGGATGGTGTGACCGTGGAGCTGACGAAGGATGACCTGCTCATCGATATGGCACAGAAGGAAGGGTATGTATCTCAGGAGGATAATCGGATGACAGTTGTTCTGGATACCAACCTGACGGAAGAACTGATTGAGGAGGGCTTTGTTTACGAAATTATCAGCAAGATTCAGACCATGCGTAAGGATGCCGGCTTTGAGGTGATGGATCACATCAGAGTATCCCTGAATGACAATGAAAAGCTGGCTGCACTTGCACAGAGGAACAGAGAGACCATCTGCGGCAAGGTACTGGCAGATGTGCTGACCGCCGGAGAAAGTTTCGCAGTGGCAAAGGAATGGAATGTCAACGGGGAAAAGGTTGTCATTTCCGTAGAAAAGATTGGGTAAAGAAAAGGAGAATGCGTATGAAGAGCATCACACCAAAGAAAAACGAGAACAAGCCTGAAAACAGATTGAAATTCGACAAAGAGCTTTTCAAGAGAAGTGTTGTTTATAACGTAAAGACTTTGTACCGCAAGGATATGGAAGAGGCTACTCCGCAGCAGGTTTTCCAGGCAGCATCCCTTGCAATCAAGGATCAGATTATGGATAACTGGATTGATACCCAAAAGGCCTATGAGAAGCAGGACCCCAAGATGGTATATTATATGTCCATGGAATTTTTAATGGGGCGTGCCCTCGGCAATAATATCATTAATCTGAAGGCTTCCGTTCCCGTAAAGGAGGCGCTTGAAGAACTGGGCTTCGACCTCAATCTGGTGGAGGATCAGGAACCGGATGCTGCTCTCGGAAACGGCGGTCTGGGACGTTTGGCAGCCTGTTTCCTGGATTCCCTTGCAACCCTGGGCTATCCTGCCTATGGCTGCGGCATCCGTTACCGCTACGGTATGTTTAAGCAGCAGATTAAGGACGGCTATCAGGTAGAGGTACCGGATAACTGGCTGGAAAACGGAAATCCTTTTGAACTGCGCAGACCGGAGTATGCGAAAATTGTCAAGTTTGGCGGACATGTGTCCATGTACAATGATGAAAACGGCAGAAGCCATTTTGTACAGGAGGACTATCAGGCGGTAAGAGCTATTCCCTTCGATTTCCCGATTGTCGGCTATGGCAACGGCATTGTAAATACCCTGAGAATCTGGGATGCGGAGCCGATGGAGGGCTTCCAGCTGGATTCTTTCGACAAGGGAGACTACCGTAAGGCGGTAGAGCAGGAAAATCTGGCAAGAAACATCGTGGAAGTGCTCTACCCGAACGATAATCATTATGCGGGCAAGGAGCTGCGCTTAAAGCAGCAGTATTTCTTCATTTCTGCATCTGTGCAGGAGGCAGTGGAGAAATTCATGAGAAAGCATGACGACATCCATCGCTTCCCGGAGAAGGTGACCTTCCAGCTGAACGATACGCATCCCACGGTGGCAATTCCCGAACTGATGCGAATCCTTCTGGATGATTACAACTTAAGCTGGGATGAGGCATGGGACATTACCACACGTACCTGTGCATATACCAATCACACGATTATGGCAGAGGCGCTGGAGAAGTGGCCCATTGACCTGTTCTCCAGATTACTCCCCAGAATTTATCAGATTGTTGAGGAGATTAACCGCCGTTTCGTGCAGCAGATTGAACAGAAATATTCCGGTGTCTACGGCGTGGATGTGCAGGAGAAGATTCGCAAGATGGCAATTCTGTACGATGGACAGGTAAAGATGGCGCATATGGCAATCGTTGCCGGCTATTCCGTAAACGGTGTTGCAAGACTGCATACGGAGATTTTGAAGAAGCAGGAGCTTCGTGATTTTTATGAGATGTTCCCCGAGCGCTTCAACAATAAGACGAACGGTATCACCCAGAGACGTTTCCTGCTCCACGGAAATCCGCTTCTGGCTGACTGGGTTACTTCCAAGGTTGGAGACGGCTGGATTACCGATTTGCCGAAGATTGCAGGCATCAAAGAACTGGCAGAAAATGCAAAGGCGCAGAAGGAATTTATGGACATTAAATTCAAAAACAAGGAGCGTCTTGCAAGCTATATTCTGGAGCACAACGGCGTGGAGGTTGATCCGAATTCCATCTTTGATGTGCAGGTAAAGCGTCTTCATGAGTACAAGAGACAGCTTCTGAATATCCTGCATGTAATGCATTTGTACAATCAGCTGAAAGCAGATCCCAAGATGGAGTTTTATCCCAGAACCTTTATCTTTGGTGCAAAGGCAGCGGCAGGCTACCGCAATGCGAAGCTGACCATCAAGCTGATTAACTCCGTGGCAGATGTCATCAATAACGACGCTTCCATCGGCGGTAAGCTGAAGGTGGTATTTATCGAAAACTATAATGTCTCCAATGCGGAGATTATCTTTGCGGCAGCAGATGTTTCCGAGCAGATTTCCACCGCCAGCAAGGAGGCCTCCGGTACGGGCAACATGAAGTTCATGTTAAACGGCGCTCTGACCCTGGGAACCATGGATGGCGCAAACGTGGAGATTGTGGAGGAGGTTGGTGCAGAGAATGCGTTCATCTTCGGACTTTCCTCCGATGAGGTTATCAATTACGAAAACCATGGCGGTTACAATCCTATGGACATCTACAACAGTGATGCGGATGTGCGCCGGGTGGTAGACCAGCTGGTAGACGGAACCTACTCTGCCGACAGGGAACTGTTCCGTCCTCTGTATAATTCGCTGTTAAATACCTTAAGCACCTCAAGGGCAGATACCTATTTTATTCTGAAGGATTTCAAGTCCTACGCCGAGGCGCAGAAAAAGGTGGAGGCTGCCTACAGGGATAAGAATAACTGGGCGAAGAGTGCCATTCTGAATGTGGCATGCTCCGGCAAGTTCACCTCCGACAGAACCATAAAACAGTACGTGGATGAAATCTGGCATCTGGATAAGGTGACGTTGTAAAACACTGTAAAAACAGGGCGCAATCGGCTTTTTTTGGTCGATTGCGCCTTTCACGTGAAAGGATACCGATATCTGCTCTTTTTTGCGGAAGACCTTGGAGTGCAGTAAATCAACCGATTTTGTATATGAATGCATTGAAACGGAGAAATATCGGTTGACAAACGGATAGAAAGCGGACTAATATATATGCATAAAATGGATGTACAAACGGCGGTTGATAAGGAGGGGGTATTATGACTCTGGAAGAGATGAAGAGAATCAAGCAGGAAAAGGGTTACAGTCTGGCGCAGCTGTCGGATTACAGCGGTGTACCCCTTGGAACTTTACAGAAGATTTTTTCTGGTGAGACGGAGCATCCCAGATACGCTACGAGGCAGGCGTTGGAGAAGGCATTATCTGACGGTGCATATCGGGAGGAGAAAGTGACGAAAGGGATTGCGGAGAGCACGGCCTATACCGCTGACCGTCCCCAAAAGCAGGGGGAATATACTCTTGAGGATTATTATACCCTTCCCGATGACAGAAGAGTGGAACTGATTGACGGTGTCATCTATGATATGAGTGCGCCCACCTTTGTGCATCAGCATATTTTGGGAGATATATTCAACACAATAAAGAATTTTATCAAAGACAGGAATGGCAGCTGTATGCCCATGCTGGCTCCGGTGGATGTTCGTCTGGACTGTGACGACAAAACCATGGTACAGCCTGACATCCTGATTCTTTGTGATAAGAGCAAGATTTGCAAATGGGGGATTATGGGGGCGCCGGATTTCTGCCTGGAGATTATTTCAGAATCCACCAGACGGAAGGATTATATCAAGAAGCTGCAGAAGTACACGGATGCGGGAGTGAAGGAATACTGGATTATCGACCCCTTCCGCAAGGTTTTGGTTACTTATTGCTGGAAGGATGACTATGCACCCCATATTCAGCCGCTTCAGGGAAAGGCAGGGCTGGTTCTCTATGACGGAGAACTGCAGATTGATCTGGAGGAGATTTCCTCGTTGATACAGGATTATCCCGAAGGCGGACGGGAGTAGGTGGGATTTTCTGTCTTTTTCCATTGCATATGCGGATAGATTCCTTTATAATAAATCTTTGAACGGTTCAAAACGACAGTGAAACTTATAGTGATGAAATAATGGGAGGAAACGGTATGATAGAACTTTTGCAGGGCGGTGCATATCTGGTAAACGGTGCGGAGATTATCCCCGACGCTCCGGATGCGGCAGCTGCCATAGCAGGCAAGACAGGAGAGAATGTTACAAAAGAGGAAGCAGCGAAGAATACGATAGCTTATGGTATTTTAAAGAATCATAATACCTCTGACAACATGGACAAGCTGAAAATCCGGTTTGACAAGCTGACCAGCCATGATATTACCTTTGTAGGCATTATCCAGACCGCCAGAGCATCGGGCCTGCAGAAGTTTCCCATGCCCTATGTGCTGACAAACTGTCATAATTCCCTCTGTGCGGTGGGCGGCACCATTAACGAGGATGACCATATGTTTGGACTGACCTGTGCGAAAAGGTACGGTGGAGTATATGTGCCCCCTCATCAGGCGGTTATTCACCAGTATGCAAGAGAAATGCTGGCAGGCGGCGGCAAGATGATTCTCGGCTCTGATTCCCATACCCGTTACGGCGCGTTGGGAACTATGGCAATGGGAGAGGGAGGCCCGGAACTGGTAAAGCAGCTGCTGAACCAGACCTATGACATCAACATGCCCGGTGTGGTGGGAGTTTACCTGACAGGCGCTCCCGTGAAGGGGGTAGGCCCTCAGGACGTTGCTCTGGCCATTATCGGTGCAGTATTTAAAAACGGTTATGTAAAAAATAAGGTGATGGAGTTTGTGGGCCCCGGTGTGGCTTCCTTAAGTGCCGATTTCCGTATCGGTATTGATGTCATGACCACCGAGACTACCTGCCTGTCCTCCATCTGGAAGACGGACAGGGAAATTGAGGAGTTTTATGAAATCCACGGCCGTAAGGAGGAATATAAGGAACTGGCGCCCGGCAAGGTGGCTTACTATGATGGCATGATTCGGGTTGACCTTTCCGGGATTCGTCCTATGATTGCAATGCCCTTCCATCCCAGCAATACTTATACAATCGAGGAACTGAACGCAAATCTCATGGATATTCTGGATGAGACAGAGAAGCGCGCTCAGGTGAGTCTGGACGGTGCTGTGGAATTCCACTTGAAGAATAAGGTAAAGAACGGCAAATTCATGGTAGACCAGGGTATTATCGCAGGCTGTGCCGGCGGCGGCTTTGAAAATATCTGCGCTGCAGCTGACATTCTGAAAGGGCAGTACATTGGCTCCGACGGATTTACCTTAAGCGTATATCCCGCTTCCATGCCTGTTTATATGGAGTTAATCAGAAACGGCTGTGCAGCAACGATTCTGGAAACCGGTGCGGTGATGAAGACGGCATTCTGCGGTCCTTGCTTCGGCGCAGGAGATACTCCCGCAAACAATGCGTTCAGTATCCGTCATTCCACCAGAAACTTCCCCAACCGTGAGGGAAGTAAGCTGCAGAATGGTCAGATTTCCTCTGTTGCATTGATGGATGCACGTTCTATCGCGGCAACCGCTGCAAATAAGGGTGTGCTGACTCCCGCAACCGACTTTGACGGTGAATTTGGAAAATATAAATATCATTTTGACAGTAAGATTTATGCGAACCGCGTGTTTGATTCCCACGGCGTAGCTGACCCTGATACGGAGATTCAGTTTGGCCCCAACATCAAGGACTGGCCGGCTATGGGCGAGTTGCCGGAGAATCTGGTGTTACAGGTAGTCAGTGAAATTCATGACCCTGTGACAACCACTGATGAGCTGATTCCCTCCGGTGAGACATCCTCCTACCGTTCTAACCCTCTGGGACTGGCAGAATTTACCTTAAGCCGCAAGGACCCTGAGTATGTGGGACGGGCAAAGGCAATTCACGCTTTGGAAGAGGAGCGTATGAAGGGTGGACATCCCTGCCAGGTATGTCCTGCAATCAAGGATGTGATGGCACCCATTAAGGAAAAGTTCCCTGAGGTGAGCCATGTCAATACCGGCTTCGGCTCTACCATCTTTGCAGTGAAGCCCGGAGACGGCTCTGCCCGCGAGCAGGCTGCTTCCTGCCAGAAGGTTCTCGGCGGATGGGCAAACATCGCAAACGAATACGCTACGAAGCGCTACCGCTCTAACCTGATTAACTGGGGTATGCTGCCTTTCCTGATTGAAGAGGGCGAGCTTCCCTTCCACAATCTGGATTACCTGTTTGTCCCCGGCATCAGAAAAGCGGTTGAGGAAAAGACAGACATTATTTCTGCTTATGTGGTGAAGGATGGTGCTTTGAAGGAATTCACCCTGCGTCTGGGTGAACTCACCGATGAGGAGCGACAGATTATTTTGAAGGGCTGCCTGATTAACTATAACAGAGTGTAATTGCAGAGGCAAAGTATGACAAAGGAAGATGCAGAGCTTGCTCATGCAGATGCATTTGTCATACCTTGCCGGGCGAAGCGATGCCACGTGAAATCGGAGATTTTGCGTGGCTGCAATTAGTGATGCAAAAGAGAATCAAGCGGCGAGTCGCAGCCGGAAAGTGCAGTAATAGAAAGGAATTGACTATGGAATTCAATAAATCTGTATCCAACCCCATGCTGGTGGGCTGTATTGAACTGATGAAGGAGGAAGACACCCCCGATCATCGCAATATGTTTGTGGCGGAGCTGACAAAGGCGCAGTTTCTCTCCCCGGCGCTTATGGAGCCCGCGCCTGTGGAAGGACCTGACGGGCAGCTTAAGCCTGCGCCCGGTACAAAGGTGCAGTTTCCCATGCTTGCGGCACCGGATGGAAGAAAGTTTTTCATGGCATTTACGGATGCTTACGAATATGAAAAATGGCAGGAGAAGGCAGAGAAAAAGCTGCCAACCTTTGCATTGAAATTTGACGATTACGCAGCAATGCTGCTTGGCAAGGACGCTCAGGGCAATGTCAGTCCCGGTCTTGGCTTTGTCATCAATCCTCTGGGTGCCAATGTCGTGGTGCCGAGAGAAATGGTTGCCAATATCATGGCTGTACGGATTGCACAGGCAAAGCAGGCGGCAGCAAAGCAGACAGGCACCCCGGTTCTCCAGCCGCAGGATAAGCAGCAGTAGACGAGGCTAAAGAAAATGAAAATTGTGTCGATATAATTAGTACAGGCGGCGGTCAGGCCAAACCGCCCG
Organism: Acetatifactor sp.; assembly: GCA_051877795.1. GTDB lineage: Bacteria > Bacillota > Clostridia > Lachnospirales > Lachnospiraceae > Acetatifactor. The sequence continues at coordinate 21,712 of JBJEJG010000187.1, read as the reverse complement.
CCGAGTACAGATATGGGCACCACGGATGGTATTGATGCAGAGAAAGGATTTCTCTGTGTGGATACCATTTTTTTTACGCGGCAGTAAGCGCGCGGCAGCCGAAGGCTGTGAGGGGACAGGAGGGAACCCGGAAAAAGTTCTGAAATACTCACGCAGCATCGTCACGGAGGGCGGGCAGCGGAAAGCAGTTCAGAATGGGTGAACCATTAAGGAGAGAAGAGGAGTGAGAATTGATTCCAGTACCGTAGGAATGGAATCCAGCAGAAGCTATAAGGCTTCTTCAACTACTGTCAGGCGTTTTGTGATAACGGATTATCAGGAAGAACTGACACAGGGCAACAATGCATTGCATGCTGCCATTGGCGGTGATACCGGAGATACCGGTAATACGCAGACCGAAGAAAAAAGCACGGAAGGCGCGAGTGAACGCTCTGCCACTACCATGCAGGACTGGCAGACCAGATTTCAGGCGACTGCATCCGGCATCTCCATACGAAACTCCGCCAGTCAGACCTATGCGGATATTCGCCAGCAGACGATTCGCTATATTTTTGAACTGCTCTTTGGAGCGAGGCGCAACCGCCTGAAAGAGTGGCTGGAGGACAGCGGTGTTCAGACAACGGATTCCACCGGCGGGCAAATTGCGCAGGGAGAGAATGCTTCCGGCAGTTCGGGAGGTCTATACTATGAGAACGGCCTCATGGTAATGCAGCCAAGAAGCTTTGTCGCCAACATGAAGGTTTTGAATTATACTCAGGAGACTATCTCCATAGAAAGAGAAGATACTTCCTTCTCTACTGTGGGAACCGTCAGAACATCGGACGGCAGAGAAATTAACTTTAATGTAAATGTGGGCATGAGCAGAGAGTTTCAGCAATATTACAGAGAAGACCTGGAACTGGCATCTTTCAAGATGTGCGACCCGTTAGTCATTAACATGGATACGGATGTGGCAAGCCTTTCCGACCAGACTTTTTACTTTGATATTGACGCGGACGGAGAATTGGACGAGATTTCCGGGCTGGGACCGGGAAGCGGCTATCTGGCACTGGACAAAAACGGCGATGGCACCATCAATGATGGAAGCGAGCTGTTCGGGACAGCCAGCGGAAACGGTTTTGCAGACCTTGCAGGGTATGACGAGGACGGAAACGGCTGGATTGATGAGAACGATGCCGTCTGGGACAAACTGAAAATCTGGGCAAAGGACGAGAAGGGAAATGATGTGCTCTATAAGCTTGCCGACAAGGGAGTGGGAGCCATCTGCCTGCAGAACGTGTCCACCGATTTTACCCGGAAGGGGCAGAACGGACAGACTTTGGGGGCTATCCGCAATTCCGGTGTTTTTCTGTACGAAAACGGAAATGCCGGTACCGTGCAGCACGTAGATGTTGCAAAATATTATAAAGAAGCGTAGACTGACAGGGAGGCAAATGTCTCCCTGTTATGCTGTACAGCAGTCAGGATACTCCGAGCCGGAAAGTCGGCGGCATATCAGTTTTATAGAAAGGTTTTACACATATTATGGCAGGAATCGGGAAATTATATGACAAGAGTAAAATAGATTTTGATGACATGCTCTATCCGGGCAAGGCTCTGTTCGCCCTTTTGATTCCCATTGTCATCGAGCAGCTTCTCAACTCCTTTATGGGCATGGCAGATACCATGATGGTCAGCAATGTGGGCAGCGAGGCTATTTCCGCAGTGTCCCTGGTGGATTCTGTCAATAATCTTGTCATTCAGGTCTTTTCGGCAATGGCGACAGGCGCCGCCATCATCTGTTCGCAGTATCTTGGCAATCGGGATAAAGAGGGCTGCAACAGGGCTGCAAGACAGGTGGTGCTGACTGTATTTGTAATTTCCATGACGATTACAATCCTGGGCCTGATTTTTCGAAAACCGCTGCTTCGGCTGACCTTCGGACAAATTGAACCCGGCGTCATGGAAAAGGCACAGAACTATTTTTTTGTGACAGTTTTGTCATATCCTTTTCTGGCATTGTTTAACGCAGGCTCTGCCTTTTTCCGTGCGGGTGGTAATTCCCGGTTTCCCATGAAGGTATCCGTGATTTCCAATGTACTGAACATAGCGGGAAATGCGGTTTTGATTTTCGGCTTTGACATGGGAGTGGTTGGCGCAGCTCTGGCTACTTTGATATCAAGAGTTTTCTGTGCAGTGGTTGTGTTCACGTTTTTGAGGAAACCGAAACAGGATATTGTGGTGAGGGAGTACATGAAAATCCGCCCGGATATGTCATTGATTACGAAAATCCTTGCCATCGGCGTTCCGGCGGGTATCGAGAACGGTATGTTTCAGTTTGGCAAGCTGGCAATCCAGTCTACGGTATCTACCATGGGGACTACTGCTATTGCGGCACAGGCCATGGCAAACATTTTGGAGATGGTGAACGGCATCTTTGGCGTCGGGGTTGGCATTGGTCTGATGACTATGGTAGGGCAGGCAATCGGCGCCGGAAGGAACGAGGAGGCAAAATATTATGTGGTGAAATGCACCAAAATCGGTCTGGTGGGAATTCTGGTTTCCTGTCTGCTTGTGCTGGGTATTACCAGACCCGTGCTCTGGCTCGCGGGAATGGAGGCGGAGAGTGCAGCCATGTGTTTTGAAATGGTAGTGGCAATCACCATAGCGAAGCCCTTGTTCTGGGCTTTTTCTTTCATCCCTGCCTATGGAATGAGAGCAGCGGGAGATGTAAGATTTTCCATGATAACCTCCACCGTCACCATGTGGTGCCTGAGAGTGGCACTCTGCATCTTTTTGGTAAAGGCCTTTGGAATGGGGCCGATGGCCGTCTGGTATGGTATGTTTGCGGACTGGGCAGTGAGAGGCATTATCTTCTTCTGCCGGTTTAAAAGCGGTAAATGGCTGCACAGTAAGGTGGTCTGAATAAAAAATTTTCTTTCCGGCAAGACTGTTAGCGAAGAAACATCTAACAACTTGCATCAAAGGAAGGAAAATCGGCCATGAGAAGAAATAGAAAAAATAATGGAAAAAGGGAACGTATCGTAATGCTTGCCTCATCGGTTTTTGTGCTTGCGGCACTGACCATGACGGGAATCTATATTCAGTCAAAAAACGTGGAGTCCAAAGATGACGGCTACACGATAGACTTTACAGCGCTGGAGAACAGTACCGGCAGCAAGTCGCAGGAGATTGCCAGGAACCAGGTGACCGGACAGGTGACGGAATCCCAGGCAGATATGGCGGACAGTGACAATAATGTACAAAGAGGGTTAAGCATTGAGGATGATTTGGATTATATGCCCATGGAGGCAGGTTCCAGTCTGGTGGAAATTCCCGGGCTGACTGACGGCATTTCTGAGGAGACGGAAGAGCCTGCAGATACGGAGCAGCCCGCGCCTACAGCTACTCCCAAGGCATCTTCGACAGAAAAAGTGGTGGTGTCAAAAGAACTGCATTTTGCGGAGGCTGACGGATTGCTTCGCCCTTTGGAGGGAGAAACACTGCTGCCCTTTAGTATGGACAGTAGTATTTATTTTTCGACGCTGGATCAATACAAGTACAATCCGGCTCTGATGCTGCAGGCAGAGGAGGGAACTGTCGTTGCGGCCTGTGCAGAGGGTAAGGTCATTGATATCTTCGAGGATGCGGAGATTGGACATGCCGTGACAATGGAACTGGGCGACGGCTATGAGCTTACCTACGGGCAGTTAAAGGAAATTAATGTGGCGCTCGGCAGCTATGTGAATCCCGGTGAAACGGTAGGAGAGGTAGCCGCTCCCACAAAATATTTCAGTGTGGAAGGTGCCAACCTCTATCTGAAACTGACCGCAGACGGAATTCCTGTGAATCCGGAAGGCTTATTCCGCTAAGGAGGCCGGGATGTATGTATATCACAGGCGGAATTATCAAGACAATGGCCGGCGGGGATATGAAAGATGGCTGTATTCACATTGTAGATGGGAAAATAGCGGAAATCGGAAGGCGGGATGAAGTGACAATTCATCCCGCTACGCATGAGCGGGTTATAAATATAAAAGGCGGCATCATTATGCCGGGTATCATTGAGTCGCACTGTCACATGGGCATCATGGAGGAAAAGAAGGGAATGGAAGGAGATGACTGCAACGAGACGGTTAATCCCATCACTCCCTGGCTTCGTGCGATTGACGCTATTAACACCATGGATGCTGCCTTTGACGATGCGGTTCGTGCGGGTATCACCTCCGCGATGATTGGGCCGGGCAGCTCCAACGTGGTGGGAGGCCAGTTTGCCTTTTTAAAGACAAAGGGCAGGCGGGTAGACGACCTTGTGGTAAAGGCACCGGCGGCCATGAAGGTGGCGTTCGGGGAGAATCCCAAGGTAAATTATTCCGGACAGGGGAAAAGTCCTTCCACCAGAATGGCGATTGCGGCAATGCTTCGGAGAGAACTGACAAAGGCTGTTCAATATGCAGGACGGAAAAGAAAAGCCAGGGAGGCCGGTGAAGATTTTGAGGAGGACTTTGACCTGGAGTGCTGGCTTCCGGTGCTGAAGCGTGAGATTCCCCTGAAGGCTCATGTGCACAGAGTGGATGACATTTTTACGGCAATCCGTATCGCAAAGGAATTTCATTTAAAAATGACGCTTGACCATTGCTCAGAGGGGCATTTAATTGCAGAGGAGCTGGCGGCAGAAGGCTTTCCTGCCATTGTGGGGCCCGATCTGGCAAGCCGTAGCAAGATTGAAGTGCAGAATATGGCATTTAAGACTGCCGGTGTGCTGAACCGGGCGGGTGTAATGACGGCAATCACCACGGACCACCCTGTCTCTCTGATTAATTCGCTGCCGCTCTGCGCAGGACTGGCGGTGAAGTCAGGTCTGCCTTTGGAGGAGGCGTATCGTGCCATTACAATCTATGCGGCGAAAATATGCGGCGTGTCAGAGCGTGTGGGCAGCCTGGAGGTTGGAAAGGATGCGGATATTGCAATCTTTTCGGGAAATCCTATGGAAGTGTTCACCGAGACATTATACACAATCATTGACGGACAGGTTGTATATGAAGCAGGGAAATGAGATTGTTTTATCAGGAAAATATGATATAATGAACGCAAAGGTGGAGGTCTTTTTGAACAGGAACAGAATGATAAAAGGGATGACCTGCTGCTGTCTGGCTGTGGCGATAGCCACAGGCTGCGGTGCGCAGGCAGACTCAGACAGTGTAAAAAGTCCATATGCGTCAGCAGTCAGTATGGAGGGAACTCCGGTCATCGATTATGCGGTGCCGCAGTTTCTTCCCAATATTCTTGTAGATGCGGAAGGATATTGCCTTGGAGAAGAGATGGCAGCTGTTTTAAAGGGAAGAAGGCTGCCGGAGCAGTTTTCTCTTGTGGATGCGGTGAGCGGAGATGTGGTTTACATTGGAGCTGTCGAGGAGATTGCTTACAATGAAGAACTGGATCTTTACACCGGATATGCCGATTTCAGTGAGGTTGACAAGCAGGGAGAGTATTATCTGCAATGTGATATCATCGGTGAATCAAACCGCTTCTCCATCGAGAAACAGCTGTATGGCCGTCTTTTTACGGAAACCTATGGCGGCTTCATGGAAAAATGCCGGGACAGGTCATTGAAGCTGGACGAGGCTGTTGCGCTTCTGGAGGCATATGAATGGTATTCCGCGGTATTCCCGGATGAGGATGAGAATCAGATTCCTGATGTGCTGGAGGAAGTAAAGAGCTGGGTGGCCTATAAGGAGGAGAATGGGGTGGAAGCCTCGGAGGAAGCACTCTATGCGGCACTTCTGGCAAAATTCAGCTATATCTATCAGAAATTTGATTTCCAGTATGCTACCGACTGCCTGAAAAGGGCTTCGACGGTTTTCGGGCAGCTTCAGCCGACTCTCAGCAGGGACGCGGACAGCTTTTTTGCTCTGACGGAGTTGTACCGGGCGACAGGACTGTATACATACAGAAATCAGATTGTTGATTATAAGAGCTTCTTTGAAAACAACAGCAGTTATCTGGAGGAACAGGGATATCTATACGGCAGTATGACCTATCTGGTGACAAGACATAAGGTCGACCTGACCTTATGTGAAAATTTTATGGGCAATCTCATGGACAGAGCGGAGGAAATATCAAAGCGTTATGAGGATATGCTTCATCCCGCAACCGCAAAAAATAACGGCTCGACGGATTTGCTGAAAAATGCTACGATGGTGTCATGTGCAAACTATTGTATGAATAATTATCAATACACGAATATCTGCGAGGAGTTTCTCCACTATCTTATGGGAAGAAACCGGGAGTCCGTCAATTTCTATGAAAGTGATGAGGACAGAATCGGATATTTGCTTCTGCTGGCGGGATTGGCAGCAAAATAGAATCAGAACAGGAAGGGCGGAAATAATGAAGGTTGTAGTTTTGGCAGGCGGAACCAGTACGGAGAGAGATGTTTCCTTAAGCTCCGGCAGTATGATTTATAAGGCTTTGAAAAAGAATGGACATCAGGTGATTCTGTTGGATGTTTATCTGGGCTACGAAGGCGATACGGAGGGGATTTTTGAAAGCGATGTCGACTGGGCGGCGGCAGTGGGAACCATCAGTGAAAAAAATCCTGATCTGGAGACCGTCAAGGCAATGCGAAAGGACGGAGGAAAAAGCTTTTTCGGTCCTAATGTACTGAATATCTGTCAGAGCGCAGACTGTGTATTTATGGCGCTGCATGGAGCCAATGGCGAGGATGGAAAGATTCAGGCGTGCTTCGAACTTCTGGGCATTCCTTATACAGGAACCGATTTTGTCAGTTCAGCCATGGCGATGGACAAGGGAATTACCAAGGATATTTTCAAGGCGTATGGGATTCCGACGCCTGCGGGCATCCGGTTGAAAAAGGGAGAGACGGAGAGCGTACAGGTGCCCTTTCCCTGTATTGTCAAGGCGTGCTGCGGAGGCTCCAGCGTAGGAGTATGTATTGCACAGGATGAGGCAGAGTATGCAGCAGCAAAGGAGGAGGCCTTCCGCTATGATAATGAGGTGGTTATTGAGCAGTTCATAGAGGGAAGAGAATTCTCTGTGGGCGTCATGGACGGGGAAGCATTGCCTGTCATAGAGATTGCGCCCAAGGTAGGCTTTTATGATTATAAAAACAAGTACCAGGCCGGAAGCACGGTGGAAACCTGCCCTGCGGACATTCCGGAAGACAGGGCGGAGGCCATGCAGAGAGTAGCGGAGCAGGTATTTGTGGCTCTGCGTCTGAAGAGCTATGCCAGAATGGATTTCAGGATGAATGCGCAGGGAGAAATTTTCTGTCTGGAGGCAAATACGCTTCCGGGAATGACACCTGTGTCATTGCTGCCCCAGGAGGCAGCAGCCGTTGGCATGGACTTTCCGACGCTGTGCGAGAGAATTTTGCAGAGAGGGCTGGAGCAATGAAACTGACAATCAGAGAGATAGCGCAGGCCTGTGGGGGAAAGCTGATACTACAGGGCGAAGACACAGATTGTGACGCAGATGTCAGCTCTGTGGTGATAGATTCCAGAAAGGCCGAGGCGGGCGGCGTTTTCCTGGCAACCGTGGGGGAGCGTGTGGACGGACACAGATTTATCAGCCAGGTGTTTTCACAGGGAGCGGTGCTTGCGGTGACAGAAAAAACGCCGGAACAGACAGAGAGAGAAACCGGCGTGGACTGTAGCAGCTGGGGCAGCTATGTGCTTGTGGAGGACAGCTTCCGGGCGCTGAAGGAGATTGCCGGGTTTTATAGGAAAAAGCTGGACATCCGTATTGTGGGTATTACCGGAAGTGTGGGTAAGACCAGCACAAAGGAGTTTATTGCCGGAGTGCTTGCCGAAAAATACAATGTATTAAAGACGGAGGGCAATTTTAACAATGAGGTCGGAGTGCCCCTGACGCTGTTGCGCATCCGGGAAGAGCATCAGGCAGCAGTGGTGGAAATGGGCATCAGTGATTTTGGAGAGATGCACCGCCTGAGCAAAATGGTACGGCCTGATGTCTGTGTGATTACTAATATCGGGAAGTGCCATCTGGAAAATTTAAAAACCAGAGACGGAATTCTGAGGGCCAAGACGGAAATCTTTGATTTTATGGCGGAGGACGGAGAAATCTGCCTGAACGGAGAAGATGACAAGTTAAGTACGCTGAGGGAAATAAAAGGGCATAAGCCCCACTTTTTCGGGCTGGGAGGCAATCCCGAGGAAGAGGTGATGGCTGTGGAGATACAAAGTCATGGACTCTGGGGCAGTGACGCGGTACTGAGAATGTCTGGAGAGTCAGCCGGGAATTCTGTCACGCTGCCGATTCATGTTCCGCTTCCCGGTGAGCATATGGTGTTAAACGCGGCTGCGGCGGCCTGCGTGGCGCGATTGTTTGATTTAAATGCAGAACAGATTGCAGCGGGAATCGGCAAACTGACACCGGTCAGCGGACGGAACAATTTAATCCGGCTGGAAAAGTACACCTTAATTGATGACTGCTACAATGCAAACCCTGTTTCCATGAAGGCGGCGATTGATCTGCTGGCGATGGCGGACACGGAAAAGGTGGCGATTCTGGGCGATATGTTTGAACTGGGCGAGGATTCCGCCGAGCTTCACAGAGAGGTTGGAGCCTATGCAGCCGAGGCGGGAATCGACCGCATTCTCTGTGTGGGGCCGATGTCAGAACACACCTTTCAGGCTGCGGCGAATCATGCGGAGGAAACGATACATATTGCACATTTTCCTACGAGGGACATCCTGTTGAAATGCCTGAAGCAGGAGAGAAAAGAGTATATTCCCGATGGCTGCACGGTGCTTATTAAGGCTTCTCATGGTATGGAGTTCAACGGGGTACTGGATTTTTTGAGGGATTGTGAAGCAGAATAAAGAAACTTAGGAAAATCTTAATCCTTTTTGCGGGCAGCTATGGCAAAATAGGATTAAGATTTTTTGATGGTAAAGCCGTCTTTGGCGGCAGAATGAGGGAAGTATGAGTGAGAGGATTCTGATTGTGGATGATGAGAGGGAAATCGCTGACCTGGTGGCGCTTTACCTGGAAAATGAGGGGTTTGGAGTAACAAAATGCTATGACGGCAAAACAGCCCTCTCCGGCATTGAAGAGAGGGAGTACGACCTTGCCATTCTGGATATTATGCTGCCGGAGATAAGCGGGCTGGAACTTTGCCGGAAAATCAGGGAAAAATATACTTATCCGGTCATTATGCTGACAGCAAAGGGCGGGGAAACGGATAAGATTACCGGACTCACGCTGGGGGCGGATGATTATATGACAAAGCCATTTTTGCCGCTGGAGCTGGTTGCAAGAGTAAAGGCACAGCTGCGAAGATACAAGCGGTATAACAGTCCTCAGGAGCCGGAGGAGGATGTGCTGACGGTTTCGGGACTTGTCATTAACTGCAAGACCCATGAGTGCCGGTTGAATGAAAAACCGTTAAGCCTGACACCGACGGAATTCTCGATTCTGTGTATTCTGTGCCGCAGAAAAGGACAGGTTGTCAGCGCGGAGGAGTTATTTCACCTGATTTGGGCAGACGAGTATTACACGAAAAATAACAATACCATTACGGTACATATCCGGCATTTGCGGGAGAAGATGGGAGACTCCTTTGAGGAGCCAAAGTACATCAGAACAGTCTGGGGGTGTGGATACAAAATTGAAGGATAAGATAAAGCGAACAGCCATTACGATTCTGATTCTGACCGGAGGTCTGATACTCTGCCTGTGGCTGTATCAATTGTTTGATGAATTGTTAAACGGGGTTGTACTGACCTGGCTGGATTCCAAATTTGTTCAGTACGACTGGATAGAACCGGATTCCCAGGGAAAAGGTTATTATCGTACAAGCATTCGCTGGTGGAGGGTGAAGGAGTATCTGTTCAGAGGCTTCATTTTCCTTGTGCTTTTTTCGGCGCTGGCAGGGCGGCTGGTCATGCTGATGTACGCCGCAAAAAGGGAGAAGAAGGTCCTTGCCGATGCAGGGCACCTGATTGGAGATTACATGAAGCACGACAGAGATGCAGCAGAAGTGTTTCCGGTGGAATTTGCAGAAATCTCTGTACAGATGGCGGAAATCAAAGCCAACATACAGCGCCATGAGCAGGTGCTGAAAGAGGAGGCAGGCCGGAAGAATGACCTGATTACGTATCTGGCGCACGACTTAAAAACGCCACTGACCTCGATTGTCGGATACTTAAGCCTGCTGGAGGAGGCCCCCGATATGCCTTCGGAGCAGAAAGCGAAATATGTTCATATCACACTGGATAAAGCGCTGCGGCTGGAGAAACTGATAAATGAGTTTTTTGAGATTACCAGGTATAATTTACAGCAGATTGTGCTGGAGAAAGAGACTGTGGATTTAGGCTTCATGCTGATGCAGATGACAGATGAATTTTATCCGATTCTGAATGCTCATGGAAATACCGTTAAGCTGGAACTTCCGAAAGAAGCGGACGGGCTGAAGATTTATGCGGATGCGGAGAAGCTGGCACGGGTTTTCAACAATATACTGAAAAATGCCGTGGCATACAGCTATCCTGACACGGAGATTATGGTGCGGTGCGAGGAAAGTGGGGAAAAGGTGAGAATCATTTTCCAAAACAGAGGAAAGACCATACCGAGGCAGAAGCTGGATTCCATCTTTGAGAAATTCTTCCGGCTGGATGACGCCAGAACCACGAACAGTGGCGGAGCGGGGCTTGGACTGGCGATTGCAAAAGAAATTGTCACCCTGCACGGTGGAACCATTACTGCACAGAGTGACAATGAGGTGACTGCTTTTATTGTGGAATTACCTGTTTAACCCAGACTGTTCCGATATTCTTTCTTCAACTCAAAATATCTGTCTGAGATAATGCCGCCCACATAGGTGCTGAGACTCTTGCGGGTGTCCTTATCAAGCTCCTCCAGGTAAATGGGCTTTTCGAAGGAGATGATAACAGTGGCCTTTTTTACTTTGGGAAGGTGATCCTCAAAAATTGCCGCCGAATTTACAATAACCATGGGAACCACGGGAACCTTGCCCTTTTCGGCTATCTTAAAGCTGCCCTCGTGGAAGGGAAGGAAACTGTCGTTTACCTTGTTGCGGGTGCCCTCGGGGAAGATACAGAGAGAGCAGCCGTTTTTCACTTCCTCCACCCCGGCCAGTATGGTTTTTAATCCCTCTTTTATGTTTTCCCTGTCAAGGAAAAGACAGTGAATATTTTTCATCCAGAGCCGCAGAATCGGAACATGATTCATCTCTTTTTTTGCAACATAGCCGGTGATGCGCGGAAACAGGGAGAGGGTCAGCACCACATCAAAAAAGCTGCGGTGGTTTCCGACGTAAAGTACGGCGGTATCTGTGGGAATGTTCTCCTGTCCTTTTACAATGAGTTTTGTGCCTGAAAGAACACTGATACAGCGGAAGCCCCAGCCCACCAACGCCTTGGAGCTTCTGTCCTTCAGCCCCGGATTCTTTTTCCCGATAATCCATTCCACCAGAAGGACAGGGAGAGAAAGTATGAGATAAAGAACCAGATACAATACAATGATAATAAAGCGAATCATGAAATCGACCTTTCTTTGCCTGCGGCATGATGCCGTTTTTTCTTTCCTTTCTGCATCATAGCATAAATTTTCCCGGGTGTACATAGAATACAGCAAAAGACCGGAGGTTTATGGAGGGTGACATTGAGAGAGCGTCATATGGCTGCCAGAGTTTTACTGAGTATGCTTCTGATGATGTGCGGACTGCTTCTGTCGGGCTGTGCGCTGCGCAGTGAGGAGAAGCTGAAGCTGCGGGACCTTGATTTTACTGTGCTGAGCGAGGAAAAAATACCGGAGGAGCTGAAGACAAAGATTGAGGAGATGAAAACAGAGCCTTTTCAGTTTACATATATGGATAAGGAATTTCTGTATTTATGCATCGGCTACGGACAGCAGGAGACAGGCGGCTACAGTATCGCGGTGAATGAGCTTTATCTGACGGATACGAATATCTGCGTCAGCACAAGCCTGCTGGGGCCTGAGTCTTCCGAGAAAAGCAACAAAACCCCCTCTTATCCGTATATTGTGTTGAAAACAGAGCTGCTGGAGCAGACAGTCATCTTCGAATAGATGAGAGCCTTTCCTTTTTCGGAAATCCGTGTTACACTTTAAAGGCAAATCAAATACGGATTGACAGGAGGCGCCTATGCTGCTGATACAAAACGGATATATGACAGACCCGAAGTCGGGCTGGGACGGAAACTACGATATTCTGATTGATGGGGATAAGATTGTAAGGATAGGCAAAAAGCTGGAGAAGCCGGATGCAGAGTGCCGGGTCATTGATGCGGAAGGGCTTCTGGTGGCACCGGGGCTGGTGGATGTACATGTTCATTTCAGGGAGCCGGGCTTTACCGAGAAGGAGGACATCACCACCGGTGCCGCTGCGGCGGCAAGGGGCGGCTTTACCACTGTAGTGCTCATGGCAAATACAAAACCAACGGTAGATAACAGAGAGACACTGGAATATGTGCTGAAGAGAGGACGTGAAACGGGAATCCACGTGCAGACCTGTGCCAATGTAACCATGGGAATGAAGGGAAAGGAGCTGACTCCCATGCGGGAGCTGGCGGAAGCAGGAGCCGTCGGTTTTACCGACGACGGCATTCCGCTGCTGAACGAAGAGCTTGTCAGGGACGCAATGAAAGTTTCGGCTTCTCTTGATATGCCGATAAGTTTCCATGAGGAAAATCCGGAATATATTGAGAATAATGGCATTAACCGTGGAAAAGCCAGCGAATACTATGGAATCGGCGGTTCCTCCAGGGAAGCGGAGATTACCATGGTGGAGCGGGATTTGAAGCTGGCGCTGGAGACAGGAGCATGCATCGACATCCAGCATATCAGCGCAAGGGAGTCCGTGGAACTGGTGCGAAAGGCGAAGGAGAAGGGGCATAATATACATGCGGAGGCAACGCCCCATCACTTTACACTGACAGAGGAAGCGGCAATCCGGTACGGCACGTTGGCGAAGATGAATCCCCCTTTGAGAGAGGAAGCAGACAGGCAGGAAATCATCCGCGGACTGGTGGACGGCACAATTGACATGATTGCCACGGACCATGCACCTCATACAGCGGAGGAAAAGGCAAAATCCATCACGGAGGCTCCCAGCGGCATCATCGGTCTGGAGACGGCTCTTGCCCTTGGCATCACGGAGCTGGTGGATGGCGGCTATCTCACCATGAGGCAGCTTCTGACCCTTATGAGCACAAACCCAGCCAGTCTGTACCATCTGGATGCGGGCTATCTGGCGGAGGGCGGTCCCGCGGACATCATCCTAATTGATACCACTACAGAGTGGACGCCGCAGGAATATGCCTCCAAGGCGAGCAATACCCCGTTCACCGGGTGGAAGCTGAAGGGAAAAGTGGTAAAGACCATCTGTGGCGGAAAGGTGGTTTATGATTCCCATGGTAAATCCTGCTGAGGTATGCTAGAATAACGGATAGAACCGGTTGAAACAGGAAGAGGAAAGGATTCAGGTCATGAAAGAGAAACAGACAGCAGTCGTGCTTTCACAGGAAATGATAGCACCGGCAATTTACGATATGTGGATAGAGACATCTCTGGCGGCACAGGCACGTCCGGGACAATTTCTCTGTGTCTACCCCCGGGATAAAAGTACCCTGCTCCCCAGACCCATCAGTATCTGCGAGGTGAGAGAGGACAGGAAAGCGCTTCGTATCGTTTACCGGGTTGCAGGCGCGGGAACTGCGGAGTTTTCCGGTTATCAGCCGGGAGAGCCCATCTCTGTTCTGGGTACATTGGGCAACGGATTTCCCATGGAGGAGGCCAAGGGTAAAAAGGTTTTTCTTATGGGAGGCGGTATCGGTGTCCCTCCCATTCTGGAACTGGCAAAGCAGATGGATGCGGACAAGCAGATTATTATGGGCTATCGCGACGGAAAAACCTTTTTGAAGGAGGATTTTGAGAAATACGGTACAGTCTATATTGCCACGGAGGACGGCAGTGCCGGTACAAAGGGAAACGTTATGAATGCGATTGCGGAAAATCACCTGGAGGCGGACATGATTTATGCCTGCGGTCCCATGCCCATGCTCCGCGCCATTAAGAAATATGCCGCCGGGCATCATATTAAGGCTTATATTTCCCTGGAGGAGCATATGGCCTGCGGTGTGGGCGCCTGCCTGGGCTGCGTGGTGAAGACAAAGGAAATCGACCATCACTCTCATGTGCACAACGCGCGAATCTGCACCGATGGGCCTGTCTTTGAGGCGGAGGAGGTAGAAATCTGATGAACACACAGGTAAACATTGCGGGAGTCACTTTTAAAAATCCTGTTATGACAGCATCGGGAACCTTTGGTTCCGGCATGGAGTATTCGGAATTTGTGGATTTAAATAAACTGGGTGCGGTGGTTACAAAGGGAGTGGCAAATGTGCCCTGGCCCGGCAATCCTACCCCCAGGGTGGCGGAGGTTTACGGCGGCATGCTGAATGCAATCGGCCTGCAGAACCCCGGTATTGATGTCTTTATGGAAAGGGACATTCCATTCTTAAAGCAATACGACACAAAAATGATTGTCAATGTCTGCGGCAAGACAGTGGAGGATTATGTGGAGGTGGTGGAACGCCTCGGGGAAGAAAAGGCGGTTTCCATGCTGGAAATCAACGTGTCCTGTCCGAATGTCAAGGAAGGTGCCATCGCCTTTGGGCAGAAGGCGGACGCCCTGTTTCATATTACGAAGGAAATCAAGGCAAAGGCGAAGCAGCCCATCATCATGAAACTGAGCCCTAATGTGACGGATATTACGGAGATGGCGAAGGCAGCGGAAGCAGCGGGAGCGGATGCCCTGTCTATGATAAATACGCTTACGGGTATGAAAATTGACATTCACAGGAGGAAATTTGCCCTTGCCAATAAGACCGGCGGTATGTCAGGCCCTGCCATCAAGCCCATTGCGGTGCGCATGGTGTATCAGGCTGCCCACGCAGTGAAGATTCCTATTATCGGTATGGGAGGCATTGCTACGGCAGAGGATGCCATCGAATTCCTGATGGCGGGCGCAAGCGCAGTGAGTGTCGGAGCTATGAATTTTGTCAATCCCTACACAACTGTTGAGGTGGTGGAGGGTATTGAAGCCTACATGAAGCAGTATGCAATAGAGAATGTCACCGATTTAATCGGCGCGGTGCAAGAATAACTCTTCAAAAGCCTTCATATATATACTTATACCAGTATATATATGGAGGTATTTTTGTGGAACTGATAAAGAGAAATATACATATGGACCGCACAAAAACGCAGGCGGTTACACAGTTCACCCTTGAGGATGACATTAATATTCCCGATACAAAGCCGGATGTCAATGCCCTGAATCTGGAGAAGGGAGAGCTGGTTATCGAGGAAATAAAACCGGGAAATGATGCGGTAACGGTCAGGGGAACTCTGCGGTTTGTGCTTTTATATCATACGCTGGAGGAGGGGAGCAGTCTTGTGGTGCTGGAGGGGAGGCTTCCCTTTGAGGAAAAGATGAATCTGCGGGGGGCAGCGTCCACAGATACGGTGACAGTTGACGGAGAAGTGGAGGATCTGACAGTCGGTATGATAAATTCCCGCAAGCTGAATGTGCAGTCCCTGATTACCCTGACGGCCCGGGTGGAGGAGCTTTACGACGAGGAAGCGCCCATAGCCATTCACGGTGATGAAAAGTGCGAATATCGTCGTATGCCGTTAAACATTGCCCAGATAGCTATTTGCAAAAATGATATCTTCCGTCTGAAGGAGGAAGTTACCCTTCCCTCCAATTATCCTAATATCTTTCAGATTCTATGGGACAACATTTCCCTGGGAGATGTGGAGTTTAAGGTGATGGAGGAAAAACTGACGGTGTCGGGGGATGTGCATCTGTTCGTCCTTTATGAAGGCGAGGGGGAGGAACATCCTGTCAGGTCCTTTGAAACGACCATTCCCTTTAGCGGGGTACTGGAATGCCATGGCTGCAAAGAAGGAATGCTTCCCGATATCCGTTACAGAATAGGGCAGAAGGAGCTGATGGTGCGGCCGGATTTCGACGGAGAGGAGAGAAGCATCGGCATGGAACTGGTGCTGGATATCGGAATCCGCATCTATGAGGAGGAGAACCTGGAGATTATTTCAGACATCTACGGTGTGTCCAATGAAATCGAGACAGTATCCCACAGAGCGGATTTACGCAGACTGCTCTCCCGCGTGACAGGAAAGACAAAGGTGACAGATCATATTCATGTGGCGGCGGGAAGCGTGCTGCAGCTGCTGCACAGTGAGGGAACGGTAATGCTGGAGCAGCAGAGCATTGTGGAGACCGGCATCCTGCTGCAGGGAAGCATGCAGATAAAAGTGCTGTACATTACGGGAGAGGACGAAGCCCCCTATGGCTGTGCGCAGGCACAGCTTCCGTATCAGTATACACTTGAGGTTCCTGACATCGCCCCCGAAGATATGGGAAAAGTGCGTGCGGAAATAGAACAGCTTCAGGTTACCATGCTGGACGGAGAGGAAATGGATGTCAAGGCAGTTTTGAGCTTTTCTACTGCGGTGTTCAAGAATATTCCCGTGGAATTAATCGGTCAGGTGAAGGTGGGAGAGCTTGACAGCGGAAAGATGAGCAGTCTTCCGGGAATGGTGGTTTACATGGTAAAGGAAGGGGATAACCTGTGGAATATCGGGAAAAAATACTATGTGCCTGTGGATACCCTGCGGGAATTGAATGCTCTGGAAAGCGATGAACTGAAAGCGGGGCAGAAGCTTTTAATTGTAAAAGGAAGCTGACATAAAAGGCCCCCGGCCTTCATCAGGTGCGAAAGCCGGGAGCCCTTTTTATGCTTCAACTGATATGCCTGCCTGGGCAGCCATATCATCGAAGCCCTTCATAACGGCATCATAGGTCTGCCGGGAAATATCGGGGAGCTCACCGCCCCAGGTTTTCTCGGCCTGCTTATATCCTTTTTCAAATGCGGCGCGCATCTCTTCAATCTTATCGGGGTCGCCGCCCGTGAGAGCATTGGCAAAATCAAGAATTCTCTCTGAGGTCTGTTTTACTCCCCAGTAACCGTCCTCAGCAATGTCGGCCTGTGCCTGCGCCTTGGTGGCAGGGTCTACGGTAAAATTGCCCTCTCGCAGGAAGGCCCAGATATCATTAGCTTTGCCGTAGGTATTTGCCTGTCCGGTCATCATTTTTTCAACCAGGCTGCGCAGCTGTGCGGTGCGTGCTTCGGCATCGGCCTTTAACTTGTTAATCAGATTCGTGTCGGGTGTGTAGGTCTTTTTTGTGACTTTTTCAGCGGTCTCTGATGAAGGCTCGTATACAACGCCGGTTTCGGCAGCAGCATTGGTGACTTCTGCCTTGGTAGCTTCAGTTTTCTCGGCTTTTGTGCTTTCCGTGGAAGAATAGCTGTAGGCTGCCGCAGCCTGGGTAGATGTAACTCCGTTTACACTCATAACCATCCCTCTTTCTGACGAAAATCGTCTGCTTGTGTACCCGCTTCGGGCATATCATCCGTGATTTGTATTATAGATATCGGCTCTCAGACCTGAGATGTTTATATATGGCGGAAAAATATTTGGTAAAAACCACAGTGCACACAAATATATGTGTGTAAAAAGTGTTGACATATTTATGTGCAAAGATGTATACTGAATTCCGTAAAACATCTTAGGAGGTACAAATGATATGAAAAAAATCAGTGGGTTTATGGCAGCAGTACTGGTTTTTGTTGCAGTAGCTGTGGCGATGGGGCCTGCACAGGAGGCTCAGGCATTCTCACAATCGGAAATTGAGTATTCGGATTATAAATGGTATACTTCCGCAAAGGCCGGCACATCCATCTACTTTTGGTGTGATTTGGAATATGAGACGGCAGAATCCCTTGATGTAACCGGGTGGAAGGCAGCTCTTTGTCCGAGCAACAATGTATCTTTGGACGCAGCGGCGGCTACTTTTGAGCTTTCCAATGCCGATAAGCAGATTAATAATGATAGCTGTTGGGCATCTCTGGCGAAAAAAGGAACTCTGGCATCCGATATTCCGGAGGGAGTTTACAAGCAGGCTATTTTTGACAGAGACGGAAACTTGGTAAAGGAATTTGAGAATACGACGTCTTATATAAATAAGTCTCTGGTTTCCTTTGAGTGTTCTTTGATGAATAATGACGGTTATGCCTATGCATATGTGTATTCTGAGAATCTTCCCTTGAGCGCAGCTACTTATCCGACTTTTTACGCGGCAGATAAGACGACGGCTGTTACCTCTTTTAATGACTATGCTGTCGAAACGAATAGGAACGGCTATAAGGTTCATATCTACAGATTGAATATTCTTGATGCATCCCAGTTTACGCTGGATTCAAATGGCTATACATACTTATACTATAAGGTTGGTACACCGAATGTCGACGTGTCTGTATCAGGTAATGATGCGGGAAATGACGGCGGAATCGGTCTTTACTGTTCAGACACAAATGGTTTTGACTGGATAAGTGCCTATAACGTAAATGACTATGTTCAGAGACACGAGGAGTTAGGATATGAGGTGACGAATCCTTTCGACAAAACAGCTGTCGCTTATTCTGATGATGACGATGATGACGATGATGATGACGATACAAATCAGTACCATGTGAGAACTGCTGCGGCAACTGTAGGCGATCAGAAGGTTTCTGTATCGGTTACGAGCATTCAGAATTCTGAGGTTCCGGCGGTACAGTCTGCAATCAATAATGTGGTGAACTGGACAAGCCAGATTGCAACCAAGCCGGCAGAGGTAGTGAAGATTCTGAATCAGTATGCTCCTTCCATGAAGATAGAAGGAGTAACGGCAGGTGGCACATTGGATTTGGCAGTGCCTGCCGGAACGGATATTTCTTCCGGTGCACGTATTACCTTTTCGGATGAAAATATTTCAGCCAATGTAAAAAGTGGCGATAAGATTGTGGTGCTGCATATAAAGCATGATGGTTCCATTGAATATATTCCTGCCGAAGCAGGTGACGGAACGATTACGGCTACCTTTACCTCACTGTCACCTGTTGCATGGTTTAAGGTGAGTGCAAGCGGCAGCAACAACAGCATATCACCCAAAACAGGATTAAGCTTTTGGAATTTCCTGATGGACCTGTTTCGCTAAAGATTTGGGGTGTAAATAAGATTCCCCTGGGAGTATTCCCAGGGGATTATTTTTGTATAGTGAGGAACTATGGTGAAAACAGAGAGAAGGATGAAAATAATTTTACTGCCGGTCATAATGTGGGTAACATTGCTGATGAACGGAGGCTTCTTTGATGATTCGGTGGCATTTACAGGTGCGTTGATATCAATATGCCTGCTTGTTATGCTGATTAAGGGGGACGTGTTTTATAGAAGAGACGGGAGAAGAGTCTTTTTGATTCCTGTTGTAATCATGTTCATAGCCGTTTTGGTAAGCTGCTGGTCGGTTGACTATATGGAAAATTTT
The DNA here is from genome assembly GCA_051877795.1 of Acetatifactor sp. GTDB lineage: Bacteria > Bacillota > Clostridia > Lachnospirales > Lachnospiraceae > Acetatifactor. The sequence goes on along the minus strand of JBJEJG010000187.1, from coordinate 2,256 downwards.
ATGGGAGTCATGCGGCTGGGAGTCGTATGTCTGTGGATGTGGCTGATTCGTTGCAGGAAAAAGGAGGAAATCGAAGCTGCTCAAAATAATATTCCGGTGATGGGATGTATTATTGTACTGATTTCCGTGTTCAGTCGTTGCCTGCCTGCTGTTCAGCCGTATTTCTGGGAAAACAACAGAATGTCCGGCTTTTTTCAATATGCAAATACAAATGCCCTGTTTCTGGCAATCGGAATTATGATATTAATCCATCATAGAAAGGAATCAAAAAGAAAAGTCTTTTTCCTTATCCAAATATTTCTCTTGCTTGCCGGCTTACTGCTGACCGGGTCGAGAAGTATATTAATTTTTTTGGTGATTTGGGGAAGCTGGTATGCAATCAGGACAGCCGAATTTCGAAAACCCTTTTTAACAGGTGCAGTATTGATAGCCTTGTCTGCAGGGATGTTTGTTGCCTTTACGGGAAATACCGGGAATATTGGAAGAATTTTTACGGTTTTTAAGTCGAATTCCACTTTCTGGGGAAGATTGCTTTATGACAGGGATGCCATTTTTTTGTTGGTCAGAAAGTTCTATGGGCTGGGAAGAATGGGGTACTACTATAGCCAGGGAACCTTTCAGAGCGGAGTATATCACATAAGGTTTGTACATAATGATTTTTTGCAGATTGCGCTGGATTATGGCGTAGTAGCTTTATTGCTGCTGCTGATTTTTCTGGGCTGGCAGATATTTCGCGGAAAGCAGAGCGGAAGGGACAAAGAGGTATTGTTATTTTTATGCGCTGCCTCCCTTGTAGACTTTCATTGCCAATATCTTTTGATCTTGATGACGGCATGCCTGTTTTTGGATTATGGGGAAGGCGTGAAAGAAAAGAAGGCACAGCTTAAGGAAAATTATATTTTATTTCCCGTATTCGCTGTGATTTTTCTTTATGTCGGCATTGCTGCGGGGAGCAGCAGGCTCGGAAATAACGATATGGCATTGACCATGCTCCCCGATTATTCTTATGCGCAGGAGAAAAAGATAGTCAGTTGTCTGGGAACGCAGGAATCTTATGAACTGGCAACAAGGCTGATTCGGAAGAATCCGTATAATATAACCGCATATGTAGCCAGAGGCTCCTTTTATGCATCCGGGCTTTGTGTTCCGCAATGTATTGAGGATTTAAACAGGATGCTGGAGCTGGATCCCTATAACGTAGAATATTACGGACAATATGAGGCACTGCTGCAAAATATGCAGGAACAGCTGGATGTGTATTCGGAGATATCCGGCAACCGGGATATGGCGGAGCAGTATGGGGAGATGATACAGGAAAGAATAGAAACCTTACCGGAACAGCTGGAAAAGATGAGAGAAAGAACCAGTTCGCTGGCCTATAAAATAAAGGATAAGCCGATGTTTTCCTATAAATAATGTTTGAACAGGAAAATATGGTGCTGGAGGTGGAAAAATGAAAGAAATGTTTAAAAAAAAGAAGAAATTATTCATCATTGGAATAATAGCCGCTGTAATTATCATTGCATGTCTTGTGGCGCTTTTGGCGGAATACAGGCAATATAAATCAGAACTGAACCAGAACGTGGTCAAGATGGAAGATTTGGCGGTACAGATGACAATCAATACGGAAAGTGAAGCAGAGTCCGTGACAGAGCCGACTCCGGAAAAATCAGATGTGGAGCAGCTGAAGCCTATGCATGATTTTGAAGCCTTGAAACAGGTGAATGAGGATGTGTATGCCTGGATTGAAGTACCGGATACACAGGTGGACTATCCTGTACTGCAGTCTGATACGGATAATAAATATCTGGATACCAATATAGACGGAACCTCAGGGTATCCCGGCTGCATTTATTCCAATGTATGTAACAGTAAGAGTTTTGACGATTACATAACGGTTTTGTACGGACATAATATGAAATCGGGAGAAATGTTCGGAAGCCTGCATAATTTTGACGATGCCGATTTCTTTCAGGAGTTTGAAACCTATACGGTGGAGACGGAAGAAGCACGCTTTACCTATAGTGTCTATGCTGCGGTTAATTACAATGATAAGTTGATTCCGGCATACTTTGATGTGAAAAGCATTTCGGGAAGAGATGAATTTCTGGAGTCACTGGAGCTATGCAGAGAAAACAGTATCACACATTTTAATGACGAAATCGAAATATCAGGGGAAGACAAGGTGTTGGTGCTGTCTGTGTGCATCCGTGGTCAGGAAGACAGGAGATACCTGATTGTTTCGAAGCTGGAAGA
>JBJEJG010000186.1:0-8319 GCA_051877795.1 Acetatifactor sp. | reverse complement strand
CTGATTATCTCACAAATTCAGATGATTGTGGAACGGTGTCTTATTCATCGCTTACAATCTTTCCCCATCCGCTTGCAATGCGTAAAATTCGATGGTAGAATTAAAGTGAAGAAGTGTAGGTGGGAGATTCAGTATAAGTGCCTTTGATGACGAGAGAATGAGCGCCTTTGCTTCTGTGAGAAACGAGGTGATTACGATGGATATGGAGAAATCTGAGAATATAGCACAATCCGAGAATATAGAACAATCCAAGGCAGTCATAAAACAGCTTGACCGGGAATATTATTTGGATAAGCTGGCAAGGTTCCGGTTACTGGATGATGATTTTATGACGCAGGTATTTCAGGATAATACACCGGCTGTTGAGCTGCTGCTTAATATAGTGCTTGGAAGAGATGACATAAGCGTCACTAATTTTGAAACACAGCGTGTGGTGAGCGGGCGTGGATACCGGTCAATCCGAATGGACATCCACGCTGTGAATGGTTCGGGCGAGGAAGCGGATATTGAGATCCAGAGGCAGGACAGGGGAGCTGGTTCCAGGCGTGCAAGGCTGCATAGCGCAATCCTTGACAGTTCTATGTTGAAGGCCGGGCAGGAGTTTGATGAAATCGCAGACAGCTATGTTATTTTCATCACGGAGAATGACATCTATGGTGCTGGAGAGCCGATACGGTCGTTTACAAGAAGGTGCGATCAGAAACCGGAAGAGCAGTTCGGTGATGGGAACCACGTGATCTATGTCAACGGGGCATATAAGAACGATGATGAGCCGATTGGACGGCTGATGCATGATTTCAGGTGCGTGAGCGCTGTGGATATGTTTTATTCTGAGCTGGCTGATAAGGTCAGGGAACTGAAGGAGACGAAAGGAGGTCAGGATAGAATGTGCAAGCTGATGGAAGATATGAGGAATGAAGCGGCAGCCGAGGCCAGGCTGGAGCAGGCTAGGGAGACTGCCTTTGAACTCAACAACATGGGCCTTTCGATAGAAAAAATAGCACAAGCTGTAAAAGTCACTCCGGAGATGGTGAGAAGATGGCTTTCTGGAACACCGACTGTGGCAAGATAATAAACAAACAGGAGAGACGAAATAATGATGCCCCCTTTGCTGAAATGTGAGAAAGGAGGCTGGGACGAGATGTGTGAAGTCAGCGAAAAATGGTATAGAGAAGGCGAAGCAGTAGGCGAAAAGAAAGGCGTATTGGAGACTCTCTTCGGTCTTGTAAAGGACGGAATCCTTTCCGTCTCAGATGCCGCAAAACGCGCTAACATGAATGTGGCAGATTTTGAGAAAGCATATAAAACGTTTTTGCTGTAGAAACGAGGCTCCTGTGGAGATTGAATTTTTCCACAGGGGTTTTCTTTTGCTCACGGGTTAGCGATAACTAATATGATGCAACTGATGAGGTTGTGCCTGCAGAGGACTTTTTATAAGAATTCCACATCCCGGAACAGCCCACAGTTTACTTCTACGATCATATCAATACTCAGGATTAATTGACGTTGAAAATATCACTGTGACGCGGCAAATTGCCGGAGACGCTAACGGCAGATTGTTTTTCTATCGAGTGTACCATTGACTGCGCAGTACGGTAGATGACTGCGCGATTCAATCATCTCTACGGCGAATTGCGATGGTATACGCTTCGCTAAGTATTTATAGAAAAATCCCCTCCAGCCATACTGGAGGGGACGAATGTCAGGCTGTCTCTTTATGTATATCAAAATCAGCCAATGCCACTGTGATTGTGATGGCATCTACCGGGCCTAAAAGGGAGGACAGCTGTTCATAATTCCAGAACTGATCCGAAAGGAAGCTTAGGGGGCAGCTAATCCGCTGTTCCGGGATACACAGATAATTCCCAGTGGAGCAGTACCCAAGGATTACATGGTACATCGATCCCCTTCCCTTTACGAGCAGTTCTGTCTGTCCAGTCTGGGATACTCCTTTAATCCAGCATCCATCCCATCTCTTTAAATGTCCATCTGAATCACGGTAAGTGCAGTCAAATACATTCATATCGTACATTGCCGACCTCCTATCCAAGGTTCTGGTTTCCGACAGCTGCCAGGATGACATCCGGTGTGATCACCTTTTTATCCATCTGTGCCCCAAGGGCCAGTGCATCCGTCATCAGGTTATCGATCAGGCGGGGATTTCCCTGGGAATGGCTGTGCACAGCTGCCAGTGCGGCTGTTTCTATAATCGACCGGGAACCGCCGGCACAGGAGATCTTATGGATGACATAATCCGCCACCTCCTGATCCGATAATCCATGGAAGTTGTAGTGGACGGTGATGCGCTGCCTGAGTGCTTCGTGTACGGGTTTGCGTAAGGTGCTGTTTAAATGCGGCTCCCCGCAGAGGATCAGGGTAAAACATTTGCTGTTTTTGTGCAGTAGCAAGGAAAGCTAATTTGATGCGTGACAATGATATCGCCCTTGGCGTGGATAAGGGGCGCCGGTGACCAGGGTATCATGTATGGATATGCCAGCAATGAGACCCCGGAGCTTCTGCCGGTTCCCTTTGCTGTGGTGACCAAGTTCCTGAACATCCTGCGGCATCATCCGTCCCAGATGTTCCGCGCTGACGCCAAGGTGCAGGTCAGTTTCGATTATGACACTGGCAGGATCACCACTTTCCTCTGTTCTGTGCAGCATAGCCCGGATGTGGAGGTCGGCGATTTTCGCCACATCATCGAAGGTGTCATGGTGCTGGCTGCATCTGAGTACGGACTGAACACGGATTTTGTCAAGCTGGTGAATCCGACCGGCCGCTTTGTGCTGGGCGGCTCTTTTGCCGACTGTGGCGTGACCGGCCGCAAGCTGGCGTGCGATACCTACGGCGGCATCGGCAAAATCGGCGGAGGCGCGTTGTCCGGCAAGGACCCCACGAAGGTAGACCGCAGCGGTGCGTACATGGCGCGCCGCATTGCCAAGGACATCGTGCAGGCCGGTTACGCTGACAAGTGTGAAGTCCAGCTGGCCTACGCCATTGGGGTAACCCAGCCTGTGGGCGTGAGCATTGAGTGCTTCGGTACGGAGTACCAGCCGCTGGAGTTCATCGAGCAGTATGTTCGTGGCTCCTATGACCTGACGCCCAAGGGTATCATCCAGACCCTCAGCCTGCTGGATGTGGACTACAACAAGGTCAGTGCCTACGGCCACTTCGGCAAGGCCGACCTTCCGTGGGAAGAATGAGGCAAAAGAAAAGCCGCCAATGAAGGCGGCAATAAATCACTTGTTGAGTTGTTCGATGAGATAATCCAGATCTGTTGAGTATAGCGGCTTGACACCTTGGCTATACAAATCGAGGTAACGCTGGCATTCATCAACGATTTGTTTACTGTTCTTTTCAATGATATTGTGAATCAATGTTGCAAAGCTGTTTCCATCAGTGCGGTAACGAACAAGATACTGTTTTGTGACTGGAAACATTTTTATGTAATGCAGTCCGTGACGATTTTTAGGTCTTGTCTGCGGACGAGGAGGTAATGCAAAATATTGGTCTTTAGGTGCTGATGCCGGGATGTTTGAGCGAATGGGAACAGCAAAGTCATAACTGGTGTCCTTGTATTTCAAACGTACAACCAGCACATAAGGTCTGGTGGATTTCTGGAGTACCTCCGGATCGCCGGTGTATTTGAGCAACAGCGCATTGTTTATTGTAACGAGTTTCATGACGGTTTTTCCTTCCTAAAAAAGAAGAGCCTGCCTTTTGACAAGCCCTTCCTACACGTAAGCGATATTCTACGCTTTGCAGCACCCCGTCGCTTGCGGAAGCTAAACATACACGTTCATCATATTCTAGCCGTGATGACCGACAAGCCATTGGCTTACTTATAGTATACTCAAAAATCGCCGAAAATGCAACGGGTTCAAAAAATAATTTTTAGGAGCTGATGCTATGCCGTTCAAACCAAAGGCACCGTGCCGACACCCCGGCTGCCCGGAGTTGGTGGAACCCGGCAGGCTTTACTGTGAGAAGCATCTGCCTCTCCACCCGGAGGTTACAAGACCCGCAGCCAAGCGTGGTTACACACGCCGATGGCAGAAAGTCAGCAAGGCGTATTTGCAACATTGAGCCCAGGGACTATTAAGTTTTTATAAACAAAACAATTCGTATTTACAAATGTCAAATGGTGAGTTATACTGTTGAAGAGAAAAACGAAACAGACAAATTTATTGGGAAAAACTATGAAAACAGTAAGTGACAGAATATTTGAACTTTTGAAAGAACGTGGGATGAGTCAGAAGGAGTTTGCTCAAAGGACAGGTATTGCAGAGAGCAGCATAAGTGACTGGAAGAGGAAAAGGACGAATCCGGTCTCTGACAAGATCCTGATCATCAGTGAAGTGCTGGGGGTTTCGCCATATTATTTATTGTCCGGGGCGGAACATAGCGGAGAGCGGAGCAGAGAAAACAGGACATATGTCATTTCAAAAGACACGGAATTAGGCGTACTTGTCGAGACGTATCAGCGTCTGGACAAAGATATGCAAAAAAGGCTCATGGGATACATGGAAGCATTAGCAGGGTTGGAGGAGCCAAAATAAGAGTAAAAAACAAGTGCATTGATAAAGCACTTTGTTTTTCAACAAAGAAATACGTAAAAACGAAGAAAGATTGAAATAAGGATGTGAGCGCATATCAGTAAAATCAGAAAATGGTATAAGAACGCCAGGTACCATGTGATGGCCAGAAGCGTAAGAAGCCTTCCGCTATATAAGGACGAAGAAGATTATGAGATATTTTTTATGATGCTTCAGGAGACGATGGAGAAATATCCATTTATTATACATAGTTATTGTCTGATGACCACACATTTCCATATGCTGATCACTACGGTGAACGACGAGATATGGAAGATCATGAGCCGTCTGATGCAGAATTATGCGATGTATTTTAATCGCAAATACGGGACCAGAGGGCATGTGTTTGATTCACGTTATGTGTCATGCTTTATTGAAGATGGAGGATATTTTCTTCAAGTCAGCAGATATATACATCTGAACCCGGTGAGGGCATCTATGGTCCGCAACCCATTGGAATATAAATATAGCAGTTATGTGAGCTTTATCCTTAATAAAGAGAATGGGCTGCTGAGCCGGCAGGAGGTTTTAAGTTATTTTAAAGGAAATGAGGCAGAGCAGTACAGGCAGTTTGTTGAAGGGGCAATATCCCATGCAGAGCATGAGAGGATGATCCAGAAAGACATGGGGGAGGATGAGAATTGGCTACCGTGGTAAAAAGTCTGGCAGTGGAAGGGATTGACGGTTTCGAGATAGAAATTGAAGCAGCTACGATCAGGGGACAGCAGCAGATGATCTCCATTATTGGGCTGGGAGACCAGGCGGTCAAGGAAGCGGGAGAGCGGATCCAGGCTGCTTTGGAATTCTGCGGATATGATATACCAAAAGAAAAAGTGATCATTTCACTTGCCCCAGGTAATCGCCGTAAAAGAGGATCCCATTATGATCTGGCGATGACGATTGCATTATTACAGCAGACAGATCAGATCAGCGCAAAACAACTGGAACAATATGCGCTGATAGGAGAATTATCATTAAACGGAAGACTTCGTCCGTGTAATGGAATCCTGCCGATGGTGACAGAGGCAGTGCATTGTGGTATCAGATCGGTGATCGTTCCATATGAAAATTGGAGGGAGGCTGAAAGTGTAACTGGTGTAGAAGTCATAGGAATAAAGACTCTTCGTGAGGCAGTACAGTTTTTAGAAGGTAAGGCGATGCCATTAAAAGACGAAGACGTAAACCACATGCCAGAAGGGAATAGTATCCTGACTGCGCTTGATTTTTCAGATGTAAAAGGTCAGCAGGAGCTGATAGATGCGATCGTACTCGGTGCTGCGGGAGGCCATAATGTATTGATGATTGGGGAACCAGGATGTGGGAAAACGATGATTGCAGAAAGAATACCGACGATCCTTCCCAAAATGACAGAAAGGGAATCACTGGAGGTGACAAAAATACATAGTATTTCAGGACTTCTGCCGGAAGAACATGGTCTTATGACAAGCAGGCCATTCCGCGCTCCCCATCATAATATTTCGTTAAACGCATTGATAGGCGGAGGCAGTTTTGCCCAGCCGGGAGAGGTGTCCTTATCCCATAATGGGGTGCTTTTTCTTGATGAACTGGCAGAATTCAGCAAAAGCACATTGGATGCGCTACGCCAGCCGCTTGAAAACAAGAAAGTTACGATATCCAGAGTGAATGGAACCAATACCTACCCGGCTAATTTTATGCTCGTAGCGGCTATGAACCCATGTCCGTGTGGATATTATCCGGGAAGCAGGTGCAAATGCACAGATTATGAGATCATCCATTATCGGGGGAAAATTTCTGGCCCTATTTTAGAGCGTATAGATATCCAGAAGAATGTGAGGCATGTAGATTATTTTTGTTTAGCTGAGGAAAAAAGTGAACAGACATCAGCAGAACTCCGCCAGAAAGTAGAAAATGCAAGAAAGATCCAGCAGGAACGTTTTAAAGAAGAAACATTGGTAAATTGCAATGCACAGATGACCACTGCAATGATTCAAAAATACTGCAGGATGGATAAGGAGACTACGGAAATACTCAGGTCTGCCAGCGAAAAATATGGTTATAGTGCGAGGGTGATACATAAACTGCTCAGACTGGCGAGGACGGCGGCTGACCTGCGCAGAGCGGAAGATGTTGCCAGGGAAGATGTGGTCTTTGCGCTGAACTGTCGTGATCTGGATAAGAGCAACAGCGATATGTATGTGGTCAAATGATCTGCAGGCATAGATCCATTAGATATGAATGAAGGCGATTATGGTGGAACTTTATTACATATGGTTAGAATGTATAAAGGGGCTGGGGCCATTGAGATGGCATGTACTGCTTGAAGAATATGGAATCCCATATGAAATCTATAAAAACAGGATGTTATTAGCTGCTCAGGGGAACGTTACAAAGCACGATCTTGAACGGATAAAAGAAAATGCAGAGGAAGCTTTGGAGAAAGCAAAGATTATTTTGGATAATTGCGAAAATCAGGGTATCCGCATTGTGAAATATGATGATCCGGAATTTGCAGAAAATATAAGGCAGAATACTGAATTTCCCATTTTATTTTACTATAAAGGGAAAATAAAAGATAACTGGACGCATGGGGCCGGGATCGTTGGTGCAAGACGATGCAGTCCGGAAGGAAAAGAGTGTGCAATCAAAACTGCGATTCAGATGGTTAATAAAAAATATCCGGTTATAAGTGGCATGGCTAAAGGGGTAGATTCGTATGCTCATACGGCAGCAATAAAGAATGACGGATATACAATAGCTGTTCTGGGATATGGAGTAGACCGGTGTTATCCGATAGAGCATATGAAACTTAAGAAAGCAATAGAAGAAAGAGGGCTTTTAATATCAGAGTATCCGCCTGCAACCCCACCGAGCCGATTTCGTTTTCCAAAAAGAAACCGTATTATTGCAGGGTTATCTGATATACTTTATGTAATCGATACGGGAAAAAACAGTGGGACAAAAACAACGGTAGAGGCAGCAGAAAGATATAAAAGAGAAGTCTGTTACAAACAAAACAACACGCCATAATTTGAAAATATATTACAGAGAGGATTTATGCACACATTGAGCCCAGGGACCAATGTGGTCAACTTAAGCAATCCGGCAGTATGACAAATTTTGAAATTATGGTTTAAAATTTTTATTATAGCGTGTGCACTTGAATTCCCCAGAGTGCAGTTAGCTGTTTTGGTGTTATGGGCGCAATGGTAGCCTGAAAATAGATGGTGCCCTACCGGCAAGTTTGAAAAGATGCAAAATGCGCCAGCTTTGAACATTCTTTTGACTTGCAGGAATGAAGGAGCAAACAAGATTTATAAGCCAAGGGACTATTAAATGATGGTTCTGGCAGCCTGTGAGTATGGTCCGCAGCGATGCGTACATGGCGCGCCGGATTGCCAAGGACATCGTGCAGGCGGGGTATGCAGACAAGTGTGAAGTCCAGCTGGCCTACGCCATTGGGGTACGGATACGCACGATATGCCGCGCTGATTACGGTCGAATAAATACACCAGATTGCAGGGGCCTCTTCGGAGGTCCTTTTACGGTGTGATTATCAAAAAAGTTTGGCTTGGACTTGATAAAATGGCTAATTTAGAATATAATAAAATTAGCTAAGACAAGGGGGCGATTCTATGATTACTGCAACCGCAACCGAAATGCAGAATAATTTTGGAAGGTATCTGAATTTTGTGATGTCCGGACAGGAGGTCATTGTGACAAAGAATGGCAGGGAAGTTGGACG
>JBJEJG010000185.1:0-1732 GCA_051877795.1 Acetatifactor sp. | reverse complement strand
CTGCAAACAGCGGGATCGTAGAGACTTATGAGGGTACAGTCAGCTACCTTGGCCCGGAAGGGACATATACGCAGGAGGCGACGCGGCAGTTTTTTGGGACAGAGGGTGATTACAGGCCGCAGAAGACTGTCAGCGATACGGTTTTGCAGCTTCTTGACGGCAACTGCGAATATGCTGTTATCCCGCAGGAAAACACGATCGGCGGCCCGGTTTATGATTATCTCGATGAACTGTTGTTACATGATAATCTGACGATTAAAGGAGAGGTAGAGCTTCCTATCCGTCAGGCACTTTTGGCGGTGCCGGGAACTGAATTGCAGGATATCAGGGTTGTATATTCTCACAAACAGGGCATAACCCAGGGAAAAGAATGGCTTCAGGAAAATCTCCCAAGTGCAGAGGTTGTAGAGGTATCCAGTACCGCCGAGGGTGCCAGAATGGTTTCGGAAAGTGATACCGGGGATTGCGCTGCCATAGCGTCAATTGGGGCATCGGAGGTCTATGGATTGTCTGTTTTGGCAGAGAACATTCAGCAGAACGAGGACAACAAAACGCGCTTTTATATTTTGTCAACGAAGGAAGCCTACACCGGGAAAGCAGACCGCATGGTGTTTTCCGCTGCGGGGGAAGTCGGAGATTTACCGAAACTCCTTTCAGCAATCTCCAAAAACGATCTGCCCATTATCAGCATTCATGACCGCCCGGAAAAAACCACTCTGGGCAGATATATTTATCTGATTGAGTGTGAAAACGGGAGTTATGAAGAGTACCAAAAAATAAGCGCGCTGCCTGAGTTTGAGTTTCGCTACTTTGGAGCATTTCCCATTCGGTGACAGACAAAGTAGCAGTTTTTTTACAGAAAAAAGATCTGAGAATGTATGAGGTGGAAAGGAGATGTGATTATGGGAGAATTATCAAAACTTCCCAATATAGGAAAGACAGTTGAGGAACAGCTTGTTCAGGTGGGCATCAGCTCAGCCGATGAATTAAAAAAGACAGGCGCCAAGTCAGCCTGGCTGAAGATACAGGAGATTGATGAATCAGCCTGTATCAATCGTTTGATGGCACTTGAGGGTGCCATTTGGGGAGTAAAGAAAACGATGCTGTCAGATGAGGTGAAAGCTGATTTGAAAAAATTTTATCAGGAACATAAGAAATAGAAACGTTGATATTTGAAGAAAAGATGAATACAGAATCATGATCAAATTTACGGAGGTTAACGAAAATGTTGGAAGTAGGAACAAAAGCGCCGGATTTTGAATTGCCGGATCAGAACGGAGAAATGCACAAATTGTCCGATTACAGAGGCAGGAAGGTAATTTTATATTTTTATCCGAAAGATAATACACCGGGCTGCACGAAGCAGGCATGCGGATTCTCGGAGAGGTATCCGCAGTTTTTGGAAAAGGGAGCGGTTGTGCTTGGAGTCAGCAAGGATTCGGTTGCATCCCATAAGCGTTTTGAGGAAAAACAGAATCTGGCATTCACAATACTGGCGGATACGGAGCGCAAGGTTATAGAGGCTTATGATGTGTGGAAGGAAAAAAAGAATTACGGTAAGGTATCTATGGGTGTAGTACGCACAACGTATTTGATTGACGAGGAAGGAATCATCATCAGGGCAAATGATAAGGTGAAGGCAGCCGAGGATCCTGAAAATATGTTGGGAGAGTTATAATATGTTATTAAGCATTGCATTAATTCTTGTGGTAGGAATGGCAATGGGATGGAT
>JBJEJG010000184.1:0-1743 GCA_051877795.1 Acetatifactor sp. | reverse complement strand
TGTCAGTAAGTGAGGAATAATATGTTAAGAACAATCAGAGCAAAGAAAGCCATACCTGTTTGCCTTTTGGGAGCAGTACTCTTTTTCCTGATTGTCTGTCCTGTATTAACAGTATTTGTTAAGGCGATCATTGTAGATGGTCGCCTTAATTTTTCACAGGCAGGAGAGACACTCTTTGAAAGTCAGAATGCAGTTATGATAGGGAATTCCCTACTGCTTGGAGTGCTGGTGGTGATTGTATCCACCATGATAGCTGCACCATTGGCCTATCTCTTTTCCAGAACCCGGTTTGCACGTTACCGGTTCTTTGACATTATTTTTATGATTCCTTTTATGACACCGCCTTATATTGCATCCATGGGCTGGATTCTTTTTATGCAGAAAAGAGGACTGCTGCAACAGCTGATTCCGAAGGCGGAGGGGTGTGAGAACTGTTTTTTTACGTTGGCAGGGCTTGTGCTTGTTATGAGTCTTCATGTTTTTCCCTTTATGCTGACCATGCTGAAAAATGCCATGTTGAATATTCCTTCCAGCTTGGAAGAAGCGGGTGCTGTATTCGGCGCCGGGTTCTTTGGAAGGATAAGAAAAATATTTATCCCTCTGCTAAGTGGGAATTATGCGATCGGAGCATTGCTTGTTTTTGTCAAGACCATTGCGGAGTACGGAACACCGGCAACCCTGGGGAAGAGGATTGGCTTTGAGGTGTTTACCACAGAGATCCACAGGTATGCAACGGTAGCACCGATCGAATTTGGCAAGTCGGCAACACTGGCAAGCGTTCTTGTGGGAATCTGTCTTTGTATGTGGATGCTGCAAAACTATATCACTATGCGGAAAAGTTATAACCTGGTAAGCGGTAAGGGAAGCAGGTTTACAGAGATAAAGCTGGGATCGGCGGCAACAGTATTATCCTGGGTGTATATTGTTCTGGTGCTTGTTCTTGCAATCGGGGTGCCCTATTTTTCTGTGATATCGACATCGCTGATCAAGCTTCGGGGATACGGCTTTGCCAGGGGGAATTTTACTCTTCAACACTATGTGGAGTTATTTACGGAAAATACAAAAGGGGTCAGTGCTCTGTCAAACAGCCTTCTTTTGGCGGTTTCGGCGGCAACCATCTGCGCCGTGCTGGGGACTGTGATTGTGCTTGCCGTCCGAAGTCTTGGAAATAAGGCAGGAAAAATTCTGGAAGTCATGGCACTGCTTCCGGAAATGCTTCCGGGTATTGTTCTTGTAATCGGTATCATGCTTTTCTGGAATCAGATTTACCGTTTCATACCGCTTTACAACACACTGGGAATTATGGTGCTTGCCTATGTAGCATTGTTTTTGCCTTATACAGTGCAGTATGTGACATCTTCTTTTACGCAGATCAGCACAAGCCTGATGGCTGCCGGACAGGTATTTGGAGGAAGTCCGTTCTATATTTTCAGAAGGATCACACTTCCCCTGATTGCCAAAGGAATTGCCACCGGCTGGATGATGACCTTTATCATTGCATTCAGAGAGCTGGTCACAGCCAGTCTGATTGCACCGCCCAATACCCTTGTGGTGTCAACATATATTGTAAGGGAATTTGAACAGGGAAGTGTTTCTGTCGGTATGGCAATGGCTGTTCTCTGCGTATTGTTTACTACGACGGCACTGCTGATTTTAAATCATGCCATGGATAAGGACAAAAATCATGGATAGAGAAAGAAAACAGAAAACAGGGGAGATTCTGTCATGGAAGAAACAAGGCAG
>JBJEJG010000183.1:25706-40029 GCA_051877795.1 Acetatifactor sp. | reverse complement strand
GTTCCGCCATGCCATTCATAAGCCGCCTTGCTATCGCCGGCGGCTTATTTCATGTCGGGCGTTCGCCCTATAGAAACAGGCCCCCAAGTGGTTTTCCCAGAGCAAGCTCTGTCAAACCACTTGGGGGTCTGTTTCTGCATGGCGGAACTGGTTATTCAAACTGTGCGTTGTAGAGTTTTCTGTATACGCCTCCGCGTTCCATAAGCTCTCTGTGGGTGCCCTGTTCTACTACCTCGCCATCATTTACTACCAGAATCAGATCTGCATTCTCAATGGTGGAGAGTCTGTGTGCGATGACAAAACAGGTCTTTCCTTCCATGAGCTTCAGCATCGCTCTCTGTATCTGCCTCTCCGTGCGGGTATCCACGTTAGAGGTTGCCTCGTCCAGAATCAGCATCTTGGCATCCAGCAGCATGGCTCTGGCGATTGTCAGCAGCTGTTTCTGTCCCTTGGAGATATTGGTTCCCTCGTCTGTCAGAATCGTATCATATCCCTCCGGCAGCCGCTTAATAAAGGAATGAATATGCGCCGCCTTTGCCGCTGCCTCCACATCTTCTCTGGAAGCGCCTTCCTTTCCGTAGGCCAGATTCTCATAAATGCTTCCGTAGAACAGCCATGTGTCCTGCAATACCATGGCATATGCCTGCCGCAGGCTCTTTCTGGTGAACGTATCGGCCCGCTTCCCGTCCACAAGAATTTCTCCGCTGTCCGGGTCATAGAATCGCATGAGCAGGTTAATCAGCGTCGTCTTCCCCGCCCCGGTAGGTCCTACGATGGCAATCAGTCTGCCCGGCTCAGCCCGAAAGCTCAAATCATGAATAATCGTCTTTCCGGGCACATAGCCGAACTGCACATGTTGCAGCTGTACGTCTCCCCTGACCTCCGCAAGCACCTCCGCATCCTCTTTGTCCACAGTCTCCGGCTCCTCGTCAATTAATCTGAATACACGCTCTGCCGCAGCCAAGGCCGACTGCAATTCACTGAAAATATTGGCTGCCTCGTTGATGGGGCCGGAAAATTTTCTGGAATACAGCACAAAGGAGGAAATATCCCCGATACTCATACTGCCTGCCAGATAGAGCAGCGCTCCAAATACGCTGATAAGAGACAGGGACAGGTTATTGATGAAATTGACGCAGGGGCCGACAATACTTCCGTAATACTCTGCTCTGTAATAGGCATCCACCGCATCCTTGTTCTTTTTGTTGAAACGGTTCTGGGTGTACTCCTCTCTGCCGTAGGCCTTCAATGTTTTCTGACCGGTTATCATCTCCTCCACAAAGCCGTTCATCTCGCCCAGCTTGGCGGAACGCAGCCTGAAAAGCGGTCTGGTTTTTCCTGTAATATTTTTGGTAAGCAACACGGAAAGGGGCACCGTAAAGGCAAATACAAGCACCAGCTTCGGTGAAATGGTAAGCATCATTACCAGGGCGCCTACCACGGTGATGACCGTGGTCAAAAGCTGTACCAGATCATTGGACAAAGAAGCGTTCACCGTATCAATATCATAGGAAATACGGCTGATAATGTCTCCCGTCTGGTGCACATCAAAATACCCCACCGGCAAAGTCATCAGCTTTTCAAACACATCCTGACGCATCCGGTACACAACCTTTCGGCTGATTGTCAGCATGAGAACCTGTAAGCCGTAAGACATGGCAGCGGAAATCACATAAAATCCCGCCATCCATGCCGCATAATAGAACACCCTTCCAAAGTCCACTGCTCCCCTGCCGGGTTCAATGGCACCGATGGAAAGTCCGGTCAGCTTCGGCCCAATCAGAGAAAACAGGTTGCTTCCCAGTGTACAAATCATGGCAAGCAGAAGCAGCCATTTATATTGCAGCATATATTTTCCGAGGCGCAGAATTGTCCCTTTGGAGTATCTTCTCGGTGCCGCTGTTCCTGTACTTTCTTTTCTGTTCCTCACGCCAGCACCTCCTTTTTGGGTTCCACATCCCGTCCTTCCTTCACATCCCTGTCTGATTCCGCACCCTGTCCTTCTCCCATCTGGGATTTTGCAATCTCCGCATAGACGGCGCAGCTCTTTAACAGTTCCTCATGGCTGCCGTATCCGATGGGCACACCGTCCTCCAGCACCAGGATATGGTCGGCATTCCTGATGGAGCTGACACGCTGTGCCACAATCACAAGCGTTGTATCCGTAAAATGCTCCTTGATGCCGCGGCGAAGCTCCGCATCCGTCCGGTAATCCAGCGCACTGGAGGAGTCGTCCAGAATCAAAATCTCCGGTTTCGCCGCCAAAGCTCTTGCAATCAGTACACGCTGCTTCTGGCCGCCGCTTAAATTAGCTCCCTTGATGTTCAGGGCCTCTTCTTCTTTATCCGTCTTACCTTCTACGAATTCACTGGCACGGGCATATAGAAGCGCCTCCTGAACCTGCTTCTCATCCATCTCTCTGCCCAGAGTAACATTTCCCGCAATGGTATCTTCAAAAATGGTATCATTCTGGAACACCACACCAAATTTTTCCTTCAGACTCTCCGGCTGATAGCTTCTCACATCCCGTCCCGCTATCCGAATCTGTCCCTCATCCACATCATACAGTCTCATCATCAGATTGACGATGGTGGACTTGCCGGAACCAATCTCCCCGATGATTCCCAGGGTTTCGCCCTTCTGAATCCGGAAGCTTAAATCCCTGATATTGGCCTCCCCTTTTTTCAGATAAGAAAAGGTCACATGTTCAAACTCAATTTCCGGCACAGCCTGTTTCTCTGCGGCTGCAGTCTGGCCGTTACCGGTCTGTCCGTTTCCGCACTGCTCTTTCCCGCTTTCCGTCTCACCATATACTGCCCTGACAACCTCCATATCATCTCCGCAGGCAAGCACCTGCCAGATACGGTTGCCCGATGCAATAGCCTTGGATAACACAGTGAACATCTTGGAAATAGACATCATGGCATTCAGAATGATAGTAAAATATGTAGTGAAAGCAAGAATCTTACCTACCTCCGAGGCTCCGCTGTTTACCCGGTAAGCACCGACGATAATAACACCCACAAGACCAAGATTCAGCAAAATATTCATAGAAGGATTGATGATTGCCATCACCATACCATTCTTCCGCTCACGCTCCACCACTTCCCTGTTGATGGAACGAAATTTTTCTGTCTCATAGTCTGTCTTTGACAATGCCTTAATAACACGGATACCGGCAATATCCTCCCGCACCATCCGCACAAAACGGTCATTGGCCTCCTGAAGTCCGCCATACATGGGAATGCTCTTTCTGGAAACATAGACTGTGATAAAACCCAATAACGGAAGAGTTGCCAGCAGCACGCAGGCCATGACCGGATCCAGTGTAAAAGTGACACAGATACCGCCAATCAGCAAAATCGGCGCACGAACTCCCAATCTCTGGATGCGTCCCAGCGCCTGATGCATATTGTAGGTATCCGAAGTCATTCTGGAAATCAGAGAGGGTTTGGTAAAAGAATCAGTCTGTGCATTAGAAAGATACATGGTCTTCGAAAATAAATCATGTCGGATAACCTCTGTGGCATCGCTTGCAACCTTAGATGCCATTCGATTGGCAATCACATTGCCTGACAGAGCAAGAAAGGAGCACACTATCATCAACGCTCCCCAGAGCAGTACCAGATTCCTCTCTCTGGTAGGAATGACAGAATCAATGATGTAGGCCAGAATATAGGGGATACATAAATCCATGATGGTTCCGAAAAACTTAATCACAAACCCGACTCCCATTCTGGGGAAATAGGGTTTTAGATATTTTGAGATAATCTGTTTCAATTTATTGTCCTCACTATATATTCATAGTGTCCTGCGGACACATAGCAAACCGGGCTGTGCAGAAATCACACCGCCCGGCGCCTGGTTTTTATTTTAAATCTTAAATACTGAAATCTCTGACTTTAAGCCGTCCATGTTCTCTCCGAGAGAGTCTGCCGTCCGATTCAGGCCTTCCACCTTCTCCATCAGCTTCTCCACCGCATCTCTGACGGTCATGGCACTGTTTGCCGTCTCCTCAATGCTGCCGGAAATCTGTCTGATGGCTGTTACCGTGTAGGAGCGCTCTGCATCAGCCTTTTCCGTGCTGTCAATAATCGCTTCCAGACCCTCAACCAGCTTTCTCATGCGTTCCTGCATCTCGCGGAATACGCTGACAACCTGTTCTACAGCCTCCGTCTGGGAAGCAACCATGGTCTGTGCTTCTTTTGCACTTTCTACGCTGTTCAGTGTCTGAGCCGTAATGTGCTCAACATTATTTCTTATCTCGCCTGCTGCCACTGCAGAATCATCTGCCAGCTTACGGATTTCCTCGGCAACAACCGCAAATCCTCTTCCGGCCTCGCCCGCTCTCGCTGCCTCTATGGATGCATTCAGGGAAAGCAGATTTGTCTGCTCGGAAATCTCGGTAATCGTTCCCACAAAACTGTTGATGATTTCGGACTCCTTGCGCAGGGAGTCGATATTCTCACCCACCTTGGCCGTAATCTCCGTTGTCTGCTCTGCTTTCTCGCCGAGAAGCTGAACAATCTCCATGCCGTGTCCAATCATTTCTTCTGTTTCATCCACCAGCTTTTCTACCTGTTCTACCACACGGCTGACTTCCTGCATCTCCTCCGACAGAATATCCGTCTTGGCAACACATTCCTGAACATTCGCCGTCTGCTGGGTCATTGTCTCGCTGATTTCATTGATTGCCTGTGTAATGTCAGCGGAATGAGTGCTGATAACACCGGATACCTGTTCCACATCCCGGGCGGAATCCTCCAGCTGGATTGTCGCTGCATTTACCTTGTCTACCAGCTTCTTGGTATTCACAATCATATCATTCGCAGAACCCGCAAGATTTCGGAATTCATCACGGCCTCTTGCAGCCACGCTGACTGTCAGGTCGCCTCCGGCAACCTCCTCCATCGTCCTTGCAATGCGCTTCATATTTTTCTGAATACCGATAACAATCAGGAAGCCTACTGCAAGCACTACGATACATGCCAGTACAACCAGTCCTACCGTGATGGACTTAATTGTCTCCGCCTGTCCGGTGATAATCTTCATAGGTACAAGGGCACACACGGTGGCACCGTTAACCTCGCTTCTTCCATAGAAAAACATATAGTCAGTGCCGTTAAAGGTTACCTCTGATGTTCCCAGCAGTTCCTCCGTATCCGCAGCCGGGAAGAAGGGCTGGTCAAAAAATACCTTTTCACCCTCTGTCAGAACGCTCTCTGCCTCCTCAGGCTTGTTTTCGCAGATAATCTCGCTGCCGTTCTTTGTGACAAAACCAACAATGCTGCCCTCTCCAAGATCTATATCCTTCAGGAAATCTTCGATGGTAGATGCCTTGATATCAATTACCACACAGGCTGTTGAAGACTGAGAGGTGATTTCGAATGCCATAATATACTTTTTCTGACGCATTCCCAATGTTTCATCCAACAGCTCATGACTGTCAATCCATCTTTCTATTCCCTTTTTCCCGTCGGAAACCGTCTCACGATACGCCTCAAAAATACCGTCATAATTGGTGCTGCCTGCGGTAGACAGCATATAAAGTCCCGACTTTGTAACAATATGTATGTCACTGATAAAATCATTTGCAGTCTGCGAAGCTATAATATTGGACTTCACATTATCCATTAAATTCATCTTGCCGAGCTTATCGTCCTCGTACAGGCCCACAAAATACTTGCTGAGTTCGGAATCAAAAGCATATTTCAGGCCTTCTGACTCGATAAAATTACAGCTCATGTCGATATACTCCACCGCCATATTGATTGTCTGCCGGGTGGATTCGCTGAATTTCTCACTCATACCCGCAGCTGCCCGCTGATATGCAGTGGTCCCAATCACAATCATAAACAGAATCGGTACCAGGAAGCAGACTGCAATTTTATTTCTGATGCTGAACAGCATTACCTTGCTTCTGCGTTTTGCCTTTGCCGTTTTTTCTGTTCCGGTCTTTTTCCCTGCAGCTTTTTCCTTTACCGGTTTTTCCTTTACCGGCTTTTTCTTTACTGCCTTTTCCTTTACGACCTTCTCTTTTACTACCTTTTCCTTTTTCACCGCCCCATTGGCGTCCTTCGCCTTTTGCTTCTTACCGAACTTTCCCATTGGTACCCTCCTGTTTCTCCATAAAAACACCTATGGTAGTATTATACAATATTTTTCCGCAATTTGAAATAGGAAAAGACAAAACTTACCACCAAAAAACGTTGTTTTTTTACAAATTATACTGTTTTTTTGAGATTTATCAGACGAATATAGCATTTTTCAAATTCCGGTTCCTCTGCCAGATTCAAGACCTCTGTCCCGGAGGCGATACCTTCCAGTTCCCCTGCCATATCCTCAAATGCTCTGCCGCCCAGCAGTTCTCTTCCTGCCAGTAATCCGCCGGACAGCACCGTATTTCCTCCGCTCACTGTCTTTGCTGTCAATTCATCCGGCAGAAGCCCGATTTCCGCGGCATCCCGTGGATTCAGATAATAGCCGAAGCCACCTGACAACACCACTCTGTCCACCTGACATGGCACCACGCCGTATTTTGCAAGCAGTATCTCAATTCCTGCCGCAATCGCCCCCTTTGCCAGCTGCACGCTGCGCACCGCCTCCTTTGTCACCGTCACGTTTCCGATGCGGATGCCTTTTTCAAAATAGGGTTCCGCCAGAAGGCCAGTCTCATCCAGTATTTCTCTTGCCCTGAGAGCAGCCAGGAAGCTCACCATGTCAGCCCCCCAGACGCCTCTGTTCACACCACCCTCAAAGGCAGGCCCCGCAGCGGTAGCGCAGGCAAGCCGCCTGTGGCGGTTTCCAAGCACCATTTCTCCGTTCGTCCCAAGGTCAACCAACAAGGTCAGCTTCTCACTCCGTGTCATTCCGCAGGCGTAGATCCCCGCCGTGATGTCTCCGCCCACAAAGGCAGACATTCCCGGAAACACAAAGCAGGGGACCTCTCCGATTTTTGTCTGCACTGCCGAAAGGAAGGAGGCAGAGAAGGGTGCATGCCCCAGTTCCGAAGTATCATAACCCAACAAAAGATAGCTCATAGTCGTGTTAGCTGCCAGAACCAGAAGCAGCGTCTCTTCCACAGCCAGTTTTCTCTCAAAGCGCCGGAGTCCCTGCTCCAGAACGCCCAGAACCAGCCGCCGCATTTCCTCTGCGGTTCCCTTATCCTGTGCCGCACGGATTCTGGAAATCACATCTGCTCCGTAAGCGGTCTGCGGATTCACTGCCACAAACCTGTCTGCCACACTGCCGTCCTCTCCATAAAGCAGCATTGCTACCGTAGTCGTTCCGATATCTGCTGTCACAAGCCGTCTTCCTCCGCCGGGCAGAGGGCTCCTTTTGCCAAGCAGAGCATCCTCATCCAGGACATGAAGATTCCCGGCAGCACTTCCCTGTGGAGTGATGCCGGGGCACAAACCGCATCCGGTACAGATATGACAGCGCAAGCCTTTTTTCATTCCGGTTTTCTCAGACAAATCTGTTCTTCCCTTCGTCATAATGGTAATCGATTCCTGCCAGCTTCTCCTCAAGCTCTGCCCTGTCCACATCCATATCCTCGCAGAGAGCGTCCAGGCTCGTATAGAAATCTCTCAGTTTCAAATTGATAAAGCTCAAAAGCATTACCGGTTCCTTCGGTATCATGTTTCTCTCCTCACTCTGCTTCATCCTGTCCGGGGACTGTGGACAAAATCAATTCCATCTCTCCCGAAAGCTCTGCCGTGCCGTATCCGGCAGGAAGAAGAAAATGTGTACCCTTCTCCACTTTTCTTCCGTCCACACTGCCGCTGCCCTCCAGCACACTGGCAATCAGGAAAGGATATTTCTGCCGCAATGCAAATTCTCCCTTCAGATTCAGCTTCCACACCCTGTAGTAATCGCACTCCACCAGTAGCTTCAGCTGATTTTCCGGCAGCTTTCCCGCATGGCTCAGAGCTTTTTTGTCCGCCTCATCAGGCACGTTGATAACGTCTATACTCTGCTGCACATGGAGCTGCCTCGGCTTTCCGTCCACAAGCCTGTCATAATCATAGACACGATAGGTAATATCGCTGTTCTGCTGTGTCTCCAGAATCAGGAAGCCTCCCTTGATAGCATGCACCGTTCCGGGCACAATCTGCAGAAAATCTCCTTTTTTTACAGGCACCTCCCGAATCAGTTCCTCATAGCGGCCCGCCGCAATCATTTCCTTCAGCTCGTCTCTGGTTCTTGCATGGTGCCCGATAATCAGGCTGGCATTTTCGGGACAGTCCATCACATACCAGCATTCCGTCTTTCCAAACGGACAGTTCTCATGCGTCTTCACGTAAGCGTCATCAGGATGCACCTGAATGCTCAGATTCTCCCTGGCATCTATGATTTTCACCAGAAGCGGAAACTGCTCTGCACAGATTCCGCCAAACAACTCCCTGTGCTCCCCGTAAAGCTGCGACAGAGTCATTCCCCTGTAAGCCCCTTCCGCAATCACGCAATCTCCGTGGGGATGTGCGCTGATTGCCCAACACTCACCGATATGCTCTCCTTCGGCTTGATAAGGGAATTCCGTCACAAGCCTCTGTCCTCCCCAGACGCACTCCTTCAAAACCGGTTTCAAAAACAATATTTCCTGCATCTTTTTCTCCATTTCACCGCTATTGCAAGCGTATCACAACTTGTCATTACCGTCAAGAAAGGCAGAGGTTTTTCCCTCTGCCCGTTTCCTATTCCACTTCCCGCAGAAGCGCCAGGTTCCTGTCAATGAGTTCACATCTCTGTGCCACACACTCCACGCTTCTCAAAGGGT
Source organism: Acetatifactor sp. (assembly GCA_051877795.1). Classification (GTDB taxonomy): domain Bacteria; phylum Bacillota; class Clostridia; order Lachnospirales; family Lachnospiraceae; genus Acetatifactor. Next base: position 31,250 of record JBJEJG010000183.1, on the reverse strand, counting down.
CGGAGGGCGTATGGAACACATAATCCTTTAATTTTTCCACCGTCGTGGTCGCCACATGCATTCTGGTGTCGGAGGAGGCATAATAAAGATACACATCCCCGTTCTCTCTGGCGATGCAGCCGTTGGAAAACACCACATTGGACACATCACCCACTCTTTCGCCTCCCCTGGGACCCATCAGCATTCCGGAGGGCTCCGCAATGACTCTGGAAGGGTCTTTTAAGTCTGTTGCGAAGGCATAAAGCACATACCGAAGCCCAGCCGCCGTATTGCGGACGCCGTGGGCAATATGAATCCACCCCTTATCCGTCTTGATGGGAACTGCGCCGGCACCGTTCTTCACCTCCGTGATGGTGTGGTACTTTCTCTTGCTGGTAATCACTTCCTCATCAATCACAGGATGCGTGATATCGTCGCAGAGTCCGAAGCCGATTCCGCCGCCGGAGCCGGTATCGATAAAATCATCCATGGGTCTGGTATAGAAGGCGTATTTCCCGTTCACAAACTCCGGATGCAGCACCACATTTCTCTGCTGTGGAGAATGTAAGGTCTTTAAGTTCGGCAGTCTCTCCCATTTTTTTAAATCCTTTGTCCTGACAATGCCCGCAGCTGCCACCGCTGCCGACAGATCGCCTGAGGAGGTATCCTTGCTCTCGGAACAGAATACACCGTATATGTACCCGTCCTCGTGCTTTGTCAGGCGCATGTCATATACATTCGTCTCCTCGGGACAGGTATCCGGCAGCAGAATGGGATAATCCCAGAACCGGAAATTGTCAATTCCGTTGTCGCTCTCCGCTACCGCGAAGAAGGATTTTCTGTCGTTTCCCTCCACTCTCGCCACCAGATAAAATCTGCCGTCCAGTTCGATGGCTCCGGAGTTCATTACCGCATTGATGCCAAGCCTCTCCTGAAAATATGGATTTGTCTCCTGATTTAAATCATATCTCCAGGTCAGGGGCGTGTGCTCTCTTGTGAGAACCGGGTTTACATATCTGTCGTAAATTCCGTTGTAGAAGCTTCTGTCCACACTGTTTTTTCTGGAAAGAAGCTCCTCCTGTTTCTTCAGTTCCTCATAATATCCGGGATGTATCATAATTTTCCTTCCTCTCTTCTGATGATTTCCATACACATTCTACCATTATGATACGGACATTTCCATGGTTCAACGACAGGTTCTTTCGCAGGCACTCCGTCCGCATCCGTATACCAGAACCACTCTCCGCCCGCTCTTGAATCAATCAGATACTTCTTAATAAACTGCCAGATATCCTGCGATGCTTCCAGATACTTTCTCTGCCCTGTTTTTTCATAGGCATTGTAAAAGCCCACCACAGCCTCCGCCTGAACCCACCAGATTCGTTTTTCGTTCACTGCTCCCCGCTCACATTCATTTGCCACAGAATGTTTTCTGTAAGCTCTCTCATAAACATTCTCTGCCAGCTGCCTTGTCACGGCACCGATTCGTTCTGTCAACTCCGCATCTCCCAGAATTTCCAGACCTCTGTCAATCAGCCAGGAGGCCTCAATATCATGGCCGTAGGAGTACAGGTCAATCAGAGAATTCCATTCGCTGTCAAAAAAGACCTCCTGTCTGCCAAGCACCGGATTGTATATTTTCGTGGCAAACAGTTCCAGCATCTCCCTCAAATGTTCCGCCACACACTCTCTCCTTGTCACCCGGTACAGTTCCGTGTAAGCCTCAAACACATGGAGCAGTGTATTCATGGTTCTTCCCGCCATGACGCCGTTCTCTGAAAGCTTGTCATTTTCCGCAGGCCGGAAATATCTGTCAAAGGACTCCAGATACCCTCCTGCATCCCTGCATCTGTTCTCAATGATTGTATACAGCTCCTCTGCCAGCGCAAGGGCTTCCCTGTCCTTTGACGCATCATAATAGGAGGCAAGGGCATAGATGGCAAATGCCTGATTATAGGTATGCTTTGTGGTGTCCTCCGGCTTTCCGTCAAAGGTAACCGACCAGTAGATTCCGCCGTTTTCTCTGTCAATACAACAGTTTTTTAAAAATTTCCACGCATACTCCGCAGCTGCCAGATAGCTTTTTTCCCGAAACATCATGTAGGCATTGGAAAAGGCCCACAGTATCCTGCTGTTCAGAATGCAGCCCTTCACCGCGCTCTTGTCCAGCCTCAGGTCATAATCCATATAGCCGTAATAGCCGCCGTATTCATTATCCTGCATTTTTCTCCAGAAGGGAAGCAGCTTACCCGTCAGATGGGTTTTTATTTCCGTCTCAAACATTGTCCGCACCGGTTCCTTCCTATCGTCTGCCCGGCTCACGGTCGCTTTCACTGGTTTTACTGTGCTCTTTAATATAGGAAACAACATCCTCCACTCTGGTGAATGCCAATCCTACATAAGAATCCGCAGCGCCATAGTAAATGGCAATTCTTCCCGTCGCAGCATCCTGAATGGTTGCACAGGGGAAAGTCACATTGGGCACAAATCCTCTCTCCTCATACCACTCCTCAGGGGTCAGCAGGAAATTTTCACAGCGGTACTTCACCACCGAAGGATTGTCAATATCAAGAATTGCCCCGCCGATGCTGTACACATAGCCATTGCAGGTTCCGGTGACACCGTGATAGAACAAAAGCCAGCCTTCCGTGGTCTCAATGGGAGCAGCACCGCCGCCAATCTTTAAGGATTCCCACCAGTTGCTGTTCTTTCCCATCACGTGGCGATGCTTTCCCCAATAGAGCATATCCGGGCTTTCCGACAGGAAAATATCGCCGAAAGGCGTATGTCCGCTGTCGCTGGGTCTGGACAGCATCAGGAAATTTCCGTTGACCTTTCTGGGGAAAAGCACTGCATTTCTGTTGAAAGGAAGAAAAGGATTTTCCATTCTGGTAAAGGTTTTAAAATCCTGTGTCTTTGCCATGCCGATGGCCGCTCCGTAGAAGTCCTGACACCAGATAATGTAATAGGTGTCCTCCACCTTCACAAGTCTCGGATCGTAGGCGTAGACAGGCATAAACTCCTCACCCGCCTCGTCCACAAAACGGATTTTCTCCTCCTCAAATTCCCAACGAATACCGTCTTTGCTCCTGCCGAGATAAATATAGGGAATCCCGTTGACCTGCTCTCCCCGGAACACTCCGATATAAGCTCCTTCATAAGGGACAACTGCGCTGTTAAAGATACGGGCTACCCCTTTCACCGGATTTCTGCCGATAATGGGATTCTCCGTATAGCGCCATACGGGAGATTCCGCATTTGTTTCCTTCGTTCTTTCCTGCCAGGGCATTCCGGGCACATCCGTGCCGATAATTCTCACTTCACTCATTCTTCTATCTCCTTGCCTCTTGTCGTTTTATATTCATGCCGCGCAAACCTGTTCCATGCATCATCGTCTCTGCTTCGGCCTTATCCCTTCACCGCACCTGCCGCCATACCGCTGTACACCTGCTTCTGGAAAATCAGGAATAACACCAGAATGGGAATAATCGTAATCAGCACGCCGGCACAGATATAATTATACTGGTTCCCGTAAGGGCCAGTAAATTTATATAAAGCCGTAGAAATAGTTTTCAGTTCATCCGACTGCAGATACAGGTTCGACATATAGTACTCATTATACACGCTAACTCCCTTCAATACCAGAGAGGTAACGATTGCCGGTTTCAAAAGCGGCAGCAAAATTTTAAAGTATACCCCGAAATAAGTACAGCCGTCGATAATTGCCGATTCATCCAGAGAAGTCGGCAGATTCTCAAAGAACTGTATAAAGATATAGATAGAAATAATATCCGTTCCCATCAATACAATCATATAACCGTACAGATGGTTAATCAGCCCCAGCTTGTGCATAATCTCATACACCGTTACCTGCGTCGCAATACCGGGAATTAACGCCGCAAACATAAACAGGTTGTGAATCAATGCGTTTCCCTTAAACGAAAATCTGTTCAGCACATAGGCAAGCATGGAACCGATAAAAACAGAACAGGTCAACACCACCAGAAGTATCAGGGCTGTATTGCCGAAGCACCGGAGCATATTTCCCTTTTCAAACGCCACCTTAAAATTATCCAGATAAAGCCACGATTCCGGAAGCGCCAGAACAGATGTCGCTGCATATTCCTCATTTGTCTTGAAGGCTGTAAACACACAGACACAGACGGGAATTAACGCAACCGCCGCAGCCGCTGTCAGGGCGAAATATTTCATTATCGTAAAAAGAACCGATGTGAATTTTTTCATGCTTTCATTGCCTCCTTCTGTGCTCTGCGCTGCTCCTTCCTTCTCCTGCGCACCGCAGCCTTCGTCTCATCCGCGGTTCCGTCGTCAAACGCATACTTGAAGAACAGCTTCTGTGCAACGGTACAGACCACAATAAGTCCCAGAAGCACAATCGCCATTGCACTTGCAAGACCTACCTTCTGACTTTCGTGTGCCAGTCTGTTCATGATGACAAAATAGGTGCCGGTGCCCATTGTACCGTTCGTGATAACATAAGGCGGTTCAAACGCGCTCAGGGAACCGCTTATGGAAAGAATCAGGTTCAGCACCACAATCGACTTGATACTGGGAAGAATAATGTACTTAAACTGGTGCCATTTGTTAGCTCCGTCCAGAGACGCCGCCTCGTACAAATCCGTGTCCACCGCCATCATTGCCCCCAGGAACAGAACCATGTTCTGTCCCATATATCTCCAGACGGAGGTTGCCGCCAGGGAGATATTATTGATTCTTGTATCCTGCAACCACATGGGAATATTTTCCGCTTCCATACCGAACGCCTGTAAAATTGTGTCCAGTACCATGCCTCTGGCATAGAAAAATTTAAAGATAAAGCCTACCGCAATACCGCTGATTAAGTAGGGAAAAACCATCGCACCCTTGAAAAAGGACTCTCCCTTCACCTTGAACACCAACAGCGTGGCAAAGAACAGGGCCAGCGCCAGCTGTATCACCGCGCCTCCCATATAATAGACGCTCACAATCAGAGATTTAAAACAGTCGTCTCTCTGAAATACCTGTTTATAGTTGTCCAGACCCACAAAGGTTCTCGGGCCGATATATTTCATATTATAAAAGCTGAACTGTACCATCTTCCCAAAGGGAATATAGGTGAATACGAAAAGCAACAGAAGAGGTACGAATAAAAAAGTAACGATTACCAGCCATTTCTGCACCTTTCTGCTTCGGAACCACTCGCCAAATGTCTTTTTTCTTTTGATATTGCATGCCGTCTGTCCGCTCATAGCCTGCTCCTTCTTAAGAGGAATCAAAGGGGGCGGCTGCGCTGTCAGACCGCCCCCTTTTTGTTTCCTTTCATGAATACTAATATTTTGTTTCCACTCCGAGTGTTGTCTGTGCCTTTGCCCATCTGTCGTTCCACTCTGCCATCAGGTCATCCAGACTCCTGTTCCCGTAGAGAGCTGCCTCCAGAACACTGCTTGCACCGTAATCGGTGAGCACCTCGCTCTCGTTGTTGATTTCATCATACAAGCCTTCCTCGCCATCCAGAGCCGGGCTGTCGGAAAGCAGTTCAACATTCCGGAAGCCTGCCAGTGCCTC